>NZ_LIWQ01000009.1:0-119893 GCF_012978795.1 Campylobacter sp. RM16188
GACTCATTGCCTGAATTAGAATTTATCTCTTCAACACCTGCTTCCGAAGCAAAATTTCCATTTCCACTTGAAGAGCTAAATGGCTGAGCATCGGAGTAAGAATTGTCCAAATCTCCGTATCCTTCAAACACATTGCTGATATTGCCCGAACTTGTAAAATTCTCAGAACTCAAGCTTGTTCCTTCGCCGCCGGCTATTGATCCGCCACCCGCAGCCGTAGCTTCAAGAGTATTTAGATCTTTACCTTCAATGATAGCCTTTTGCAGATCGCTAATCTCATCGGCACTGGCAAACACATTTGAAATTCCTTGTGAAGATAAGAAATTTTGATCAAGCACAAGCAAATCTTCTCCTACCAGAACAACCTCTTCGCCATCTTTCATAGAAATTACGACTTTGGACTTGATATCAAGCGTTTCAACGCTCTCTCCTAGCAATATTTCATCGCCCAAATTTAGTGTCCTTGCTACTCCTAGTTCGTCTTTTGCAACTACGGAACCTGAAATTTCTTTTACTACACCTACTATATTTGGCATTTTTACACCTCTATATTATTTAAAATTTTAAAAGAATCTTACTAAATTTTTAAAAAATAGTATATTGTACTCAGGTACAATAGAAAACAAATTATATATAAATTGTAAACAAAACTCAATAATGTATTTTTAGAATTTAAATCATGAAATATCGTATAAACAAAAAAAGAATTCCCTTGCAGAAAGCAAGGGAAAGAAAATTATAAAATAAGGCAGAGTAAATTACATCATTCCGCCCATGCCACCCATTCCGCCCATATCAGGCATAGCAGGCATTGCAGGCTTATCTTCTTTTAGTTCGCTTATAGTAGCCTCTGTTGTAAGAAGAAGACTTGAAACGCTAACCGCGTTTTGAAGTGCCACACGCTCAACTTTAACAGGGTCGATGATGCCTGCTTCAAACATATTTACATACTCGCCAGTAGCTGCGTTAAATCCGAAATTCGCATCTTTGCTTGTGCTGACCGCATTTGCAACAACACCAGCATCAAAGCCTGCGTTTTCAGCTATTTGGCGAAGTGGAGCAGTTAAAGCGCGTCTTACGATAGCAGCACCGATTGCCTCATCACCGCTTAAATCAAGCTTTACTCTAGAGCTTGCTTGGATAAATGCAGCGCCACCGCCAATTACGATACCCTCTTCTACAGCGGCTTTTGTAGCGCTTAGTGCGTCATCTACGCGGTCTTTTTTCTCTTTCATCTCAGTTTCTGTTGCCGCACCTACTTTTATAACAGCCACACCGCCGCTTAGTTTGGCTAAACGCTCTTGAAGTTTTTCTTTATCATAATCACTTGTAGTTTCTGCGATTTGAGCCTTGATTTGAGCTATTCTTGCATCTATAGAAGCTTTTTCGCCCGCTCCGTTTACGATAGTCGTGTTATCTTTATCGATAACTACGGTTGAGGCTTGTCCAAGATCGCTTAAATTTGCTCCTTCAAGCGTTCTGCCAAGCTCTTCGCTTATCACTTCACCGCCTGTTAAGATAGCGATATCTTCAAGCATCGCCTTTCTTCTATCTCCAAATCCAGGAGCCTTAACGGCAGAGATATTTAGCACGCCTCTAAGTTTATTTACAACCAAAGTCGCAAGAGCCTCTCCCTCGATATCTTCGGCTATGATTAAAAGCGGTTTGCCGGTCTTTTGAATTTGCTCTAAAATAGGCAATAAATCTTTTAAATTTGTAATCTTCTTATCAAATAGCAATATATAAGGATTGCTTAGCTCTACTTGCATTTTTTCAGCGTTTGTGATGAAGTAAGGGCTTAGATATCCACGGTCAAACTGCATACCTTCAACCACATTTAGCTCATCATGGATTGATTTTGCTTCCTCAACTGTTATAACACCGTCTTTACCTACTTTTTCCATCGCGTCAGCTATCAATTCACCTATTGTAGCGTCTGAATTTGCAGAGATTGTAGCGACTTGAGCTATCTCTTTTTTATCCGTTACTTTTCTAGCCATAGCTTTTAGCTCGGCTATGATAGCAGCGGCTTCTTTATCCATTCCGCGTTTTACTTCGATTGGATTTGCACCTGCAGTGATGTTTCTAAGACCCTCTTTAAATATAGCGTTAGCTAAAACTGTCGCGGTTGTAGTTCCGTCACCTGCTTCGTCAGCCGTTTTGCTTGCTACTTCTCTTACAAGCCCTGCACCCATATTTTCAAGAGCGTCTTTCAGCTCAACCTCTTTAGCTACGCTAACGCCGTCTTTTGTGATGGCAGGAGCACCAAAGCTCTTTTGGATAAGCACGTTTCTACCGCGTGGTCCCATAGTTACTTTTACGGCGTCATTAAGCTTTCTAACACCTTCGTATAGTCTATTTCTAGCTTCATCTGAAAAAAATATCTCTTTTGCCATTTTCTTTTCCTTAAGTATTAATTTTTAAAATCAAAATTTATTTAATAACGCCCAAAACGTCGTCTAAATTTAACACAAGATAAGTTTTACCCTCAAGCGTTATCTCTGTTCCGGCATATTTGCCAAACACCACGTCATCGCCTGTTTTTACGTTTTCCACTTCGCTTGATACTGCTAGAACTTTACCGCTTAAAGGTTTTTCTTTTGCATTATCGGGTATAATAATACCTGTTGCTGTTGTCTTAACGTCTTCAAGGCGTTCAACTAAGATACGCTTGCCTAATGGTTGAAAATTCATAATTCATCCTTTGGTATAATATTAATTTTTAGCACTCTTGTTTTTTGAGTGATGAAATTATATGATAGTTTTTTAAATTTGTCAATGATTTCAGCTAAATTTATAATAAACTCTTAGTTAGTTAAACTCAACTTATATGAATTTATAAATTAAATTTAAAGGATAGTCATGAAAAAATTTTTAGTAGTTTTGCTCGGGCTAATAGTCGTTTTGATTATCGGCGCCTATACTGTTTTATTCACCGACTTTGGAAACGGTATAGTAAAGCCTTATGTTGAAAATATTATTAAAGAAAAAAGCGGATATAACGTAAAATTTGAGAAATTTCAAATTCGCCCGACTACAATCGATATAGTAGCTAAGGCAAATGACGAAATAACGCTAAACACAAACGGAACGCTTTCTGTATTTAGCCAAAGTATCGATCTAAAATACGATGTAGAAGTTGCGAATTTACGCTCGCTTGGAGTCGAGCTTAAAGAAAAAATGCTCTTTGCCGGACTCGTAAAAGGTGTATTTAAAGACTTTAACGCTAACGGCGTGGGCAACCTGCTTGGATCAAACGTTAAATTTAACGCAGATATCAAGGAACTTAAGCCGCTTGCTCTTAATCTAGACGCTAAAAATTTAGAGGTGGATAAAGCTCTTGCACTAGCGGGTAAGCCGATTTATGCTAACGGCAAGATCGATATAACCGCAGATATAAAAGATAACGGCGGCAAGCCTGACGGCATGGCAAACATAGATATCGTAAATATACTAACCGATAACGCCCTAATCGCAAAAGATTTTAACCTCACTCTGCCTGCAAATTTTAACCTAAAAGGCGCGATTAAAGCAGATGTTAAAGACTGGATAGTAAATGCAAAAAGCGCTTTTGTAACGCCGATTGCCGTTGCGGGGAGTGAAAAATCGATATACGATATAAATTCTCAAACTCTAAGCAGTGATTTTAGGCTTGTAGTGGATGATTTAACCAAACTTGAGCCGATAATAAAGCAAAAGATCGCAGGCGCGCTAAACGTAAAAGGCAACACGATCGTTGCGCAAAATCAGCTTAAGAATTTGGATGCGGACATAAACGGGTTTGGCGGCACGGTAAAGGCTGTTTTAAACAACGACAAGCTTACGGCCAAAATCGACTCGCTTAAGCTTGACGAATTAATAAAAATAGCCGCTCTTCCTGCGTTTGCAAGCGGGGTTATAAACGGAGAAGCAGTGCTAAACGATATAAAAAATACCAAAAATATCGCAGGCTCCCTTAAACTAACGACTCAAAACGGCAAACTTAACGCAGGCGAGTTTAAAAAACTTACAAATTTAAATATAGCAAACGGCGTAACATTTACTTTAAACGCCGATGCGGACGTGAAAAACGGAGAGGCGAAATTTGATGCGGCGCTGCTTTCAAATTTAATGAATTTAAAAAATCTAAAAGGCAGCTACAATATAGATAAAAAAGCGCTTGATAGCAAATTTACGCTAAATGTCGATGATCTTGGCAAGCTTGAGAGTCTAGTCGGTCAAAAACTAGCGGGCAAAGTCGATATAAACGGCGATGTAAGCTTGCTTAACAATCAGCTAAAAGGTCTAAATGTGGACGGAAATGCACTTGGCGGCAATATAAAGGCGAATTTAAAAGACGAGAAGTTGGTTGCCAGCTTAAATTCTCTTTTACTTAAAGACGTTTTTATCCTCATAGGCTCAAAACCGCTTGCAAATGCGACTTTAAATGCCGATATCAACCTAAACGGACTTGACGCTAAAAACCTAAACGGAACTATAAAAGCAAACGTTAAAGACGGAGTAGTATATGAAGCCGAAGCTAGCAAAGTGCTTGAAAAAAAGCTTCCAGCAGGGCTTAAATTTAACGCAAATAGCGATATAGCCTTGCAAAAAAGTGTAGCAAATTTTGATGTGCTGGCAAATTTAATATCAAGCAATAATACAAATTTAATAGCCGTCAAAAACACAAAAGGAAGCTTTGATATCAACCAAAATATCTTAAAAAGCGTTTTTGAGCTTGAAATTCCGGAACTTAAAAACATAAGCTTTTTAACAGACAGAGTGCTGCACGGAAATATAAATTTAAAAGGCGACATGCAAAAACAGGGCGAAAATTTAACCGCAAACGTTACATCAAAGCTGTTTAACGGGGATTTGAAAGCTAATTTAAAGGATGATAAGCTAGTTGCAAACCTAAGCAAATTTACGACC
Organism: Campylobacter sp. RM16188; assembly: GCF_012978795.1. NCBI lineage: Bacteria > Pseudomonadati > Campylobacterota > Epsilonproteobacteria > Campylobacterales > Campylobacteraceae > Campylobacter > Campylobacter sp. RM16188. The sequence goes on from NZ_LIWQ01000009.1 coordinate 4,912, forward strand.
AAGGGCTTAACCGATCTGCTGGGGCTTGATCATATTTATGACGGAGTTGGTGACATGAATGCAAACTACGATCTTAAAACTCAAGGCGGAAAATTTGACGTGATTATAGATGAAGGAAGGCTTGCTAAGACAAAATTTACCGAAAATTTCATGACGTTTACCGGCAGGGACATAACGAGCGAAATTTATAAAAACAGCAAAGTTTATGGAACGATTGATAAGCAAATGATAAATTTTAATGCCGAAATGAACGCTACAAGAAGCAATCTAAACGTAGCAAACGGTAAATTTAATACCGCCACAAAAGCTATAAACATACCGGTAAAAATGAATTATGAAAAAACGGATATCGCCATTGATATCACGGGCACAAGCGACAATCCAAAATACAGCATAGGCTCGGAATACATCAAAAACAAAGCCTTAAAAGAGCTTGATAGATTTTTAGATAAAAAGCTTGGCGGCAAAAACCAAGAAGGAAGCTCTAGCACTGATAACGCCGAAGGCTCAAGCGGTCAAGACACAAAAGATCAAGGCAAAGATATCGTAAAAGATCTGATAAAAGGTCTATTTTAGATTCAAGGAGGGTTTGGCTACTTGCATGTCAAACCCTCCTTGCATAAGCCAATAAATTTTAGCGATCAAATTTAGCTATACTACTTAGTTTACTCCTCAAAGCATAAATTTAATGCAGATATCTTAATTATGTAGGTATAGAGATTTGACCCAGATACAAACAAATCGCTGTAAAAATTTTCTTTAACTACGAAAAGTACTTGTAGATGCTAATTTCGATAAATTTTGTTACGGCATTAATATATTGGAATTTAAAATTCCAAGAAAAACCAAAGCTATCTAGCCAAGCTTGATAAAATATAAAATTAAGTATTTTTGATTGTTTTGCGAGGTTTAATTACGAAATTTACTTTTAAATTTAATCTTTGCGGTCATTTTATAAAGTTTAATAGCTTAAGTAGCTCAAATTTTAAAATTAATTGCGACAAGAGGTCATTGCAAAGTGCAAATTCCTCTTGTCAAATAAAATTACTTATTTTAAAGCATTAGCAGAGTTACAGGCTTGTTCATTACCGTATCTGCAGCCTTTTTCAAATAGCTCAATTGCTTTTTTATTATCCTTTGCAACCTCTTTGCCTTCGCTATATATAAATCCGGCTTTAACGCAAGATACGTCATCGCCGTGAGCGCAACCCTTTTCATAAGCCTCTATCGCAAGCTTCATATCTTTTTGAACGGCACTGTTGCCCTTTTCATAAATTCTACCTACGGCGCCACATCCAAAGCCCAGCTTGTTCTCGCAACTTTTTTTGTAAATTTCAAGAGCCTTTTTTTCGTCTTTAAAGACACCTTTACCTTGCTCATAGAAATTTGCTAAGTTAAAGCAGTTGTACATATGTCCTTTTTCGCACGAAATTTGGAAAATTTCAACCGATTTTTTATACTCACCATCCAGTATCGGATCGGGCGAAATAAGCTCCATAGGATTGCCCGACCCCATAGAAAACGCAAAAGAACAAACCGTCGCCAGACAAAAAATAGTTTTTTTCATCCTTTTCCCCTTAAATTTGAATTTTAATCTTATTTTTTAACAATACGAATCTCATTGTAACAAACAAAGACTAAATTTAAGGATAAATTATGAAATTTAGCACTTAAAATATTCATTACAAAAGCTTATTTTTTATCTACGGTTTTAGATAGTTTTCTAAATTTAGAGCAAGCGTCACTTGCGCCGTAATCGCACGCCAAACCGTAAAATTCCATTGCTTCTTTAGCGTTTTTCTCAACACCTTCGCCCACTTCATACATATCGGCTAAATTGTAACATCCATCGCTATTTTTACCGTCGCAAGCCATTTTGTAGTATTTAGCCGCAGTTTTGAAGTCTGACTCCACTCCAAGTCCGCTATCATAAAGAGTGCCGACCTTTAAGCATGCATCGCTTACCTCAGCTTTGCAAGCCTTACTATAAAATTCCATAGCTTTTGCGTAATCTTGCTTCATGTCATTTAAACCATCATAATACATATCTCCAACCATCTTACAACCATCCATATCGCCCATATTGCAAGATTTTATGTATAGATCGCTTGATTTGTAAGCAGTCGAGTTATCGTCTAAAACACCGCCTCTTTCAAGCTGAAGCGCAAATATATAGCAAGCAGCCGCATTCTTTTCATCTTCACAAGAGCGTTTATATAGCTCCATAGAAGCTGTAGAATCATAACTATCCTTGACATATCTTTTTGTCGCCTGCTCAAACAAATTTGCACCAAATACGCCGCTTATCAAAGCAGCAATTAAAATCAATTTTTTAACCATCTCTTCTCCTTGTTTTAATTTTTACTTAAGCGTCTAAACTGGACGCACCCCTCATCATACCCAAGATCGCAAGCCTTTCCGTAAAATTCGGCTGCTTTTTTCATATCTCTTTTTATCTCTTCACTCCCATCTTTATAAACAATAGCGATAGTTAAACAGCCTTGCAGATTGTCCATATTGCAAGCCTTCTCGTAAAGCTCGGCAGCTTTTTTATGATCCTCCTTAATCCCGCCTATGCCGCCATTATAATGATATGCAAGCATCATACAAGCTGAGCTTATCTGGGCATTGCAAGATCTATCATAAAGCTCTCTAGCCTTAGCGTAATCAACCTCAAAACCGCCAAAACCTTCGTTATACATGTCGCCAACCGTCTTGCAAGCGTCCATATCACTCATGTCGCAAGCCTTTTTATATAACTCATCGGCTCTATTTTGATCGCCCATACTACCTAAAATAATGCCCGCGATATTACAAGCGGCGGCTACTTTATCATCATGGCATGATTTTTCATAAAGGTTTAAAGATACTGCATAGTTACTGTTGTGGAAAAGAAATTTCTTAACAGCCTTTTCAAAGTTACTTTGAGCATATACCAAAACCCCAAGCGACAATAAAACGATAAATTTTCTCATCTTCTATTACCTCCTATGATTTTGCTTATGCGATCAGAATCCTCGCAAGCTTCGTATATACCCCCGTCGCATGCTTGCATGAAAAACACCAATGACCTTTTTAAATCTTTTTTGATACCTGATTTTGAGCCTTCATACATCTGTGCAAGCATATAGCAACCGTAAGGAGAGTCGTTTTGGCAAGCAAATTCATAAAGCCTAACGGCATTTTTGAAGTCTTTATCAAGCTTATAAAAATGCCCAAGCTCAAAGCAAGCGTCGCCAAGTCCCGCTTCACAAACCTTTTCGTATGTCTCGCGAGCTTTTTTATGATCTGTTGCGACACCGTCTCTTCCTTCATTATATATATCACCTATAGCTTTGCAAGCATCCATATCGCCCATGTCGCAAGCTTTTTGATATAGTTTAAAAATTTGTCCGGTATCTTCTTGAGGCATATAGCCTTCTTCTTGCTTTTTTGCAACTATATAGCAAGCCGCGGCAACTTGATCTTCTTCGCACGCTTTTTTACAAAGCTTCAAAGCCACCTCTTGATCTCTTTCATCATGAAACATAAATTTCAAGGCCGCTTTTTCGAAGTTATTTTGAGCAAATGCGGATAAAGTAAAAAAGATAAATAGTATAAATTTTCTAGACACGCCATCTCCGATTGATATGTTTAGTTTTGATTTGTATATTTTATTTAATTAATATCAATACAAAGTATCACAAATAAAGATTTTTATCATATGGATTTTTGATTTATAAATATGAAATTTATCGCTTATAAACAGCTTTGCTTATTTTGAAAATTTATCAAAAAACCACATAAAAGCAAAGAGAAGTCCGGGTGCTTTTACTTTTTTCTCATCACGCATAAACTCTCTTGCATGAGAAATTTTTATATACACGCTTTCTATCTTTTCTCCGTCTATTCCACCGCCCTTTGAAACTCTCATACTCTCGTTTATTTTGGCAAAAAACATAGTTTGCTTATTGCCTCCAAAACCAAGCGCACCATGAGTAACGGCTATCTTTTCAACTTGATCCAGTCTAAACCCAACCTCTTCGATAGCCTCTTCCTTGATCGTCTCTTCTTCGCTTAAGCCTTTATCCATAAGTCCTGCGCAAAGCTCGTAAGTATAGCCCATATCCTCATATTTTTCACCCTCTTTTTGCAGGTTATACCAAACAGCCGGGCGAAACTGCTTAACCAGCAAAAAGGCGTCTTGTTCTTCATGATACAAAAGCACGGACACGCTACTATGCACATGAACGCAGTCCCAATATCTTTTAACTCCGTCCATCTTGTATCCAAGCCTATAAGGTCTAATAAATTTAGACTCCTTAAGTCCTAAAATTTCTATATCTTCTATAATAGTATCCATTTAGCAAGCCCCAAGAAACTAAAAAATCCCACCACATCCGTAACCGTCGTAAGAAGCACGCTTGAGCCTACGGCCGGATCGATATTAAATTTCTTTAAAGTTAAAGGTATGAAAGTCCCAAAAAACCCTGCAAAAAACAAATTTATAAGCATTGAAGCTCCTATTACAACGCCAAGCATAGGGCGAGAAAACCAGATGGAAGCGATAATACCCATCATCACGGCAAATATAAATCCGTTTAAAAGCGCTATAGAAAGCTCGCGCTTTAATACATCTTTGGCATCTTTAAATTCGATATCCCCAAGAGTTAGCTTTCTAACCGTTACCGTTAGCGCTTGAGTGCCGGTGTTGCCGCCCATGGAAGCTACTATCGGCATCAAAACGGCAAGTGCCACATAGCTTGCGATCGTCTCATCAAACAGCCCTATGATACTTGAAGAGACTATAGCCGTAAATAAATTTATAAAAAGCCAAATTCCACGCGATTTGGTTGCTTTAATAAGGCTATCTTCCTCTTCTTCGTCCGCATCACCAACGTTTGCAAGGTTATAAATTTGCTCCGTAGCGCTCTCTTGGATAAAGTCGTGTATATCGTCCGTTGTGATACGACCAAGTAAAACGCCTTTGCTATCAACAACCGCTATGGAGTTCATATCATAGTCCTGAACTCTCTCTACGACATCCTCTATAGGCTCATTATCAACCGCCACATGAGGCTTATACTTATCCTCTTCACTTCTTGCAATGATATCTTTAAGAGTGGAGTTAAAGTTAAATAAAATCAGATCCTCAAGCGGTATAGCATAACGCAAAATTTGCTCTTCATCTACGATAAAAAGCTGAGATACGTTTTCAAGTTCGCCGTTCTCTTTTTGAACTCTTAGTCTATCGACCGCAGATTGAAGTTTTTCTTGTAAATTTGCGCTAAAAAGCTCGGTTTGCATATAAGCGCCGGCTTCATTTTCATCATAACTTCTAATACGTAAAATTTCTTCTTGATCATCCCTATCAAGCCCGTCAAAAAGTTCCTTCGCCTTTTGCTCATCGATATCTTCGATATACTCTAAAAGCTCAGCGGCATCGTCGCTTTCTAGCTCCTCGATAGCTTCGATAATCTTTTCGCTAGGCAAGGTTTCAATCACATCTTTAAGCATGTGATCGGGAAGCTCGATAGCCACATCGCCTAAAATTTCAGGTTCAAGCTTTTCTATATATTCTGCAAATAGCTCTTCATCGTGCTTTTTAACGGTTCTTAGATGTTGAGCCAGATCGGCTGCACTAAGCTCCTCATCAATAGTGTCGTTTAGGTGAGAGTCTATAAGCTCTTTGGCTTCAAGCAGTTGATCATTTTCGTTCATCTATATCCTTAAACTCGATAAAGTTATCAAAGACTTCCTCTTTTTCGCTCTGAATATCTTCTACGATATATTTTTTCATCTTTGCATCGTTTTCATCGACAACTTTTTTAAATTTACCGCTCTCTTTTGAGCCGGAGCTCGTTACGATAGCCTTTTTTGACTTAAGCATTTTTTCGGGATTTATGGCTTGTTGGTTTTTATAAAGACCAAAGTGAAGGTGCGCTCCCGTGCTAAGCCCCGTATTTCCGACATAGGCTATAACCTGCCCCTGTTTTACTTTAGCACCTGATTTCATGCCTTTAGCAAAGCCGTTTACATGAGCGTAAAGCGTCTCGTATCCGCCGCCGTGATTTATGACTATGGTTTTACCGTATCCGTTTTTTCTGCCTACGAATTTCACCTTGCCGTCGCCTGCTGATTTGATAGGAGTTCCTTTTGGCGCACCGTAATCAACTCCTAAGTGAGCTCTATATCTCTTAAGCACGGGATGATATCTTTTAAGAGTAAAAGGCGATGTTATCTTAGCGTTTCCAAGCGGTCTTATTAAGAAAAATTTATCGTTTTTCTTACCGCTTTTGTTATAAAATTTATTTTCAAATTTATAAACCGAGTAGCGTTTTTTACTTGCTTCTACCATAGCCGAATGAATTTCAGGCATACCGAAAACTCGCCCCAAGCGACGCTTTTGAGTATAGACTATAATTATCTTATCGCCTTTTTTAAGCTTTCTAAAATCAACTTCACCCTTCATAGCCAAAGAAAAAGCATTTGCAAGTCCTATGCTTCCGGTGTGATCAACGATATCTTTATACGGAGAGCTTTCAAGCTTGATGCTTAAAATTTTATCCTCAAGCTGATAGGATATAGGGGTTAGTTGTATCTTAAATTTATCGTATTCGTCTTTAAAAATTTGAATCTGAAGCTCTTCGTTTACAGGTATTAAAACCTGACGAATGCCGTCTTGTTCATCTCTTAAAATTTGATACTTAACGCCCGCCATGATCTCGCTTGCGATCTCTTTATCTTCTCTGTCAAGATTATAATAAAGCGAAAGAGGGATTGAATTAGCTTCTAAAAACGTTAAAAAAGTAGAGCCGTTTGGCCAAGAAAGCTCTTCTACGCTAAGTTTAGCGGCGCAAAGTTGAAGGCTTAAAAATATACCGACAAAAAAAATTCTAACCATACGCTCCCCTGAATAAATAATAGGGATAATTTTACTTTATGCTTGCTTATATTTTGCAAAACTAAGCTGTTTTAAGTTATAATCGTTTGAAATTTTTAAATTTTAGGAGCAAATTTGAGACGGATTTTGTTTATCTTAACTGCAATTTTTACATTTGTTTTCTCGGCGGAATTTAACATAAAAGAGTATCAAACTCCGATAATTGAAGCAAAAGACGGATTTGGAACTATCATCGACAGTCCTGATATAGTAGTAGGTTCAAGTGGCATAGTCGTGCATAAATTTGACGCTCGCAAAAGCTCTATCATAGCTCGCGTTAGCGTAACCGAAAAAGGCGGCGGATTTGCAAAAATTCGCTTTGAAGTATTTGACAGCCTAACTCAAAAAGCGCTTCCGATCCCGGGAATTCTTCCCGCAAGCGGAGATACGGTCATACTAAACTACCTTTACAACCGCTCTTTAATCATAGTTCCAAACAAAGAAATTTACAACGAAGTCATAAGCGCTTTTAAAGATATGGAGTTTATTCACCCAGATATAGTGGGCTCATACTTAAGTTACGAATATAAACCAAACCCGAGCCGAGACGATTTCCGCAAGATGTGCTCACAAAGCGCTGCGGGGCTTATATTTATCGCGATGAATAACGAAAGTCTGTTTGCGGACTGCCAAAGCTTTGAAGTGCTTAAAAAATTTCAAAGCGGAAGCGTGGCGTACTATCAGCTACCTTTTTATACGAGAGTTAAAGATATAGACACGGTATTTTGGAAGCTTGGATCAAGCAAGATAAGCGACTTTGATCGCCATTATAAATCACTTTTGAAAGAGAAGTAATGGAAAAAAGACATATTGATTTTTTCACTAAACTACTAAATCAAGATAACGCATATTTTGATAAAGCACACTTGCTGGCTTACAGCTATGATGCGACCAGAAAGCGCCATTTGCCTGATGGAGTGCTATTTCCAAGAGATGAAAGCGATGTAAGCGAAATTTTAAAATACTGCAACGAGCATAAAATCCCAGTTATCCCAAGAGGTGCCGGAAGCGGCTTTACGGGAGGATCTTTGGCGATAGACGGCGGTATCGTGCTTGGATTTGAAAAGCATATGAATAAAATTCTTGAGATCGATATGCAAAACATGGTCGCAGTAGTTCAACCCGGCGTTATAAACATGGACTTGCAGCGTGCAGCCGAAGAGGTAGGGCTATTTTATCCGCCAGATCCCGCTAGCCAAGACTACTCAACAATAGGCGGCAACGTAAGCGAAAATGCAGGCGGCATGAGAGCCGCAAAATACGGCATAACCAAAGACTACGTAATGGCGCTTCGTGCCGTGCTTCCAAACGGAGAGGTCATAAGAGCGGGCAAACGCACGATAAAAGATGTCGCGGGATATAATACGGCGGGAATTTTGATAGCTAGCGAAGGAACTCTTGCAGTGATAACCGAAATCACCCTAAAACTAATCGCAAAACCTAAATTTCAAAAAACGGCGATGGGTGTATTTGATAGCGTAAATTCAGCCATGAACGCCGTTTATAAAACTATGGCAGCGGGCGTAACTCCAGTGGCGATGGAATTTTTAGACAATTTAAGCATAAGAGCGGTTGAAGAGAAATTTCAAAAAGGCTTGCCTGTAAATGCGGGCGCTATCTTGATAACTGACGTTGATGGCGATATACAAACGGGGCTTGATCAGGATTTAGCGACGATAGAAAGAGTATTTAAAGAAAACGGCGCAAGCGAATTTAAAGTCGCACGCGATGATGCCCAGAGGCAAGATATCTGGTTTGCACGTAGAAACTGCTCGCAAAGCATTACGATTTACGGAAATTTAAAGCTAAACGAAGATATCACCGTGCCACGCTCAAAGCTTCCCGAATTGCTTGATAAAATTTCAGAGGTTTCTAAAAAATACGGCGTTAAAGTTCCGTGTTTTGGTCATACTGGTGATGGAAACGTCCATACGAACGTAATGGTTGTGGATAAAACCGATCCCTTTCAAGTAGAAAACGGACACAAAGCGATAGAGGAAATTTTTAAGATCACGGTTGATCTTGGCGGCACGCTTAGCGGCGAACACGGTATAGGAATAAGCAAAGCAGAATTTATGCCGCTTGCTTTTAGTGAAGCTGAAATGCAGCTTTTTAGAGCGATAAAAAAGGCGTTTGATCCAAACAATATCCTAAATCCAAATAAGATGGGGCTATAAAAGCCCCCGTAAAATTTATAAATTTAGATAATAAAACTGCACGGGAGCTTTAAATTTAGGATCAATATCTTTAGGATCAAGAGATTCTTTATATTTCACTGCTTTTTTAATCTTAACGGCATATACTATTTCACTATCATAATACTTATAAAATTGACCCTTGCTCAAGCATGAATTTTCTCCTGTAGCCTCCCAGATACTATCTCTATCCGAGCTTAAAATTTGCCCCACTTCAAGCTCTCCTATTATTTTAGCAATAGGCTTTGGTGCATATACATAAATTTTTTGAAATCCTTTTGAAAATTTACGCTTTCTATGAATAACACTCTTTTGCCCCGATACAAGCATATCACAAGACGGTCTGTGAATAGACATCACTATCGCAGAAACTTTCATCTATTCTCTACCTCTACGAAGCTCTCGCCTCTACCGTTATCATACATATCATATACAACAACTTCTTGTGAGCTAGGATTTTCATTTATACTTTTTATTAGTTCATCTTTTCTAAACTTCAAACCCTGTTCTATCTCTTGAAAAAATTTATCTTTTATCTCTGAATTATTTTTTGCATTTAATATCATGCCGTTAGTCTGAATAAGCTTTTCCATGACAAGAACAACCTTTGCCATAACTTCAAATTCTTTTTCGTTTTTTGGATTATCTATTATATAAGTGGCCTTGCAAGTTGAGCGTTTAGTTTTATCGTCGATATTTAAAATTTCTCTTTTTTGAATTTTTATAGCAGAGAGCGAATCGTCTAGAATTCTATCTAGTCTTGGATCAAATTTATTATACATAGCATCATATGATTGAATTCTTATCGCGGTTAAACTTGCATCATCGCTATCACAGTTATAGCTACTATCATTACCGCATCCTACCAAGAGCAACATCGCAGTTATAGGTGTTAAAATTTTTACTTTTTGCATTAAGTTTTTCTCCTTTTAAATTTCTTTTTTACTACTTACTATATAAGAATTGCTAAATCCACAGTTCTTGCATTGAGTATAGACTCTAAATTTGCTTATCTGAAAGACGGCATTAACAGTTTTTTTATTGCCATTTTTAAGCTTTATTTCTTTGTTTCCTTGGACAATATCTTCGTTTAAAAGCTTTTTCTCTATTATTTTGGTACTAAATTTTTTATTACACTCTTTGCATTTTGAAAACCAAGCCATAATACAAAAGGCAACAAACCACCCAGAAATACTCCACATAAACCGATCATAGTTAGCATACTCGTATCCCAAAACAAACCAAACAATAACTCCTAGTATTAAAGCTAAAAAGGTAGCTTTAAGTTCGCTCATAGCACGAAAATCAACTTCACTCATTCTCTTTCCTATTAAATTTTAAAATAAGCATATTCTAAGACATTATTTCTAAATTTACTATAAATTTAAGAATTTATGTCGCAATTTACTATTAAATTTATAAAAGCTAAACTTTCAATATGAAATATAGCCAGCAAGATAAAGCAAGAATTTTAAAGATCACGACCAGAACCCTACAAAGATGGAAAACTACAAAACCCGAGCTTTATGCCATCATAGAAGCAAGCTTTAAAATGCGTGAATTTATCGATATGGAAGAAGAAAACATATCTGAAATCAAAAATATTATAAGAAGCTCAATCCCATCTCAAAAACCATAGTTTCAACTTAAAAATAGTAAAATAAGCCTTAAGACAAAAGGATTATTATGATAAAAAAACTCAACAAAGAAGAACTAAAAGCATATGTCAAAATCGCACTTAGTATCAAAGACAAACAGCTCTTTCACTACGCCTCAAGCCTTAGCTTTCACACTATGCTTTCGATTATCCCTGTGCTTCTCATCTCATTTTCCATTTTTACGCAGATGCCAAGCTTTAAAGTGTATTACACCAAGATCAAAGAGTTTATTTTTTCCTCTCTTTTGCCTTCAAATCAAGACGTGATAAGCGAATACATAGAGACATTTTTGCAAAACAGCTCAAGTCTGGGCATGCTAGGACTTGGCGCTATCATATTTACCTCGGTAATGTTTTTCGTAGATTACGAATACGTCATAAACAAAATCATGAAAACCGAGGGCAGAAGCTTTTGGCACTCTTTAAGTTCGTATTGGACGCTTATCACCCTTGCTCCGCTTGGACTTGGGCTTAGTTTTTATCTGTCAAATTTGCTTCAGGATTTCTTAAATGCGACATACTACACAAAGTGGATAAACTTCTTAAGCATATTTCCGTATCTTATAATTTGGGCGATATTTTGTATAACGTATCTCATCTCCGTAAGTCGTCCTATAGCGGTTAAAAACGCCTTGTTTAGCTCGTTTGTAGCATCTTTAATCTGGTATTTTGGCAAAAGCCTATTTGTGTTTTACGCAGTAAATAACAAAACCTATCTTAGCATTTACGGCTCTTTTTCGGTTGTACTGTTCTTTTTCGTATGGGTCTATGTTTCGTGGATTATATTTTTATACGGAGTGAAATTATGCAGCTTTTTAGAGCAAAAAGATAGGGCGAAAAAGACTATCGACAAATAACAAATTTTGCAAATTTCAAAGCAAGACTAAAAAACAAAACAAATTTAATACCACGACAAAAATAGCCAAATTTCGGCTTTTAATGCTGATTAACGCGCAGATGTTATATGCTAAAAATATCCAAAAATTAATATTTAAATTTACGCTTGGCAAACGCAAAGACAAAAACCAAACTAAAAATTCATCAAATACTCCGCCTAAATTTAGCACGTGCAGCAAGGCGGAAACAGGATAAAAAACAGTAAAAATTATGCTTAAAGGAAGCAAGCTAAACTGCTGAAAGCTAATAAGCGGGAAAAAATAAAGCACAGGAATAATCATCGCAAAAAACACCCACAAATTTAAAAGCAAGACGTGAATTAAATTTGAAAATTTATCCTTAAAATGGTGCAAATAAAGATAGATAAAAAACACTCCCGCGCAAGAGAAATAAAACCCCACACTAAAAGCCAAGCTTGGCATAAAACTAACCGCCAAAGCAACTATAACGGCGAGGATTTCAAAGCTTATTATGCGTATATTGCGGCTAAAGAGATAAAAGACGAGCAGGCTCATCAAAAACGCTCGCAAAAACGACGGCACAAAATCAATAAGCCACAGATAACTAAACAAAATAGCAAAAATCACCGCGCTTAAATCAAATTTTTCACTTCGATACGGAAAATATCTAGCCTGAAAATATCTATAAAAAGGACGCAAGCAAAAATACATCACGCCAAAAATCAGACCCAAATGATAGCCTGAGATCGCCACGAGATGAGCGATTCCAAAGTGATTTACATCATCTCTAAGCTCTTTTGAAATCGGCGTTGCGAGAAAAAGTGCCGCATAAAGCTCTTTGGCTTTTGATTCATCATGCTGACCTGCGATAAATTCATAAAATTTATCCCTTAGATTTTCTTGCAAACTGTTTTGTGAGTTTTTACTTTCCCTAAGCTCAAGCAAGCCGAAGTTAGGCATATAAAAATTCTCGCTTAAATACTCTATGAATTTTACGTTTTTTTGAGCGGGACGAACCAAAATTCGAGCATTTATCTCAGGCTCAAACTCCGCTTTTGAGGTGGTGTAGAAGCTAAATTTATGAGTCTTTAGCTTAAGAACTCGGTAATTTTTGCCCTTATCGTTTTGTTTAGTATAGCTTTGAAGCACTTTTGCGTTTAGTACAAGATATCTGTCTTGTTTAAACTGATGAAAATCATAAAATTTAAGGCTTAAATTTATAGATAGTATGATTATGCAAAATAGACAAAACAGCCCTATTTCGGCTCTATTTTCAAAAATTTGGTTTTGCTGCACGGGATTTAAAGCTTTAAAATTTGAAAATCAAAAGCTTTAAGCAAATATAAATTTTCAAATTTGAAAAGGATGTCAAAAAAACTTACCTCAGCCGGTAAATTCCGTAACTTGAGGCGCGAAACTCTTATCCACAAAGCGCGTAAATTCCTTTTGAAAGATGACTTCAACCGTCCCGACAGGTCCGTTTCTGTTTTTACCGATGATGATCTCGGCATCCTCTTCAATCTTATTTGGTATAAATTTGCGCACATACTCCTTGCCTTCGGCTTTTGCGCGCTTTTCACGCTCTTTTTCCTCTTGCTCAAGATAAACTTCATCGCGATAAACAAAAAGTATCATATCCGCATCCTGCTCAATCGCTCCCGATTCTCTTAAATCACTTAGCATAGGACGTTTATTTGCCCGCGCTTCTAGGCTACGATTAAGCTGAGATAAGGCAATTATCGGCATATCAAGTTCACGCGCAAGAAGCTTTAGTCCGCGTGAAATTTCAGCTATCTGCAAGTGGCGATCGGCATAGTTTGAAGTAGCCATCATAAGTCCGATATAATCAATCACGCAGAGTGAAATTTCAGGATGGCTTGATTTTAGCTTGCGCATTTGAGTGCGAATTTGATGGATATTTACATATCCGCTATCGTATACAAAGAGCTTTTTGTTTGCCATATCGTCGCACGCATCACTCATCCTGTTCCACTCGTCATCATCCATCTTGGCAGTCATGATGTTTTGAAGCGGGATTGAAGTTTTAGCGCTTAGCATTCTTAGCATGATCTGCTCGGCAGGCATCTCAAGCGAGAAAAACACGACTCCGTTTCCGCGACTTAGCACGTGGTTCATCAAATTTAGACAAATCGTCGTCTTGCCCATGCCAGGGCGTGCGGCAATGATGATAAGATCGCCGTTTTTAAAGCCCTTCGTCATCTCGTTTAACTGCCTAAATCCGGTATCGATACCTACGATATCTTTATCCTCAAGCAATTTTTGCTTCTCAAGATGAGCCAAAACATCAACTATAATCTCTTTACTGTCTTTTATCACGCCTGCGGCAGAGCCTTCAACAAGCGAATAAAAACTCTGGCTAAGCTCATCGACCATGTCGCGACTTGGCTTATCTTCGCTTACTTTGTTAGGTATCTGATGAGCTATCTTTACAAGAGAGCGTTTTATCGACTTTTCACGAAGTTCGGTTGCATATTTTTTGATGTCAAGGATTGAATTCGTGCCGATAATGTTAGCTAAAATTTCCTCGTCAAATTTGTTTGCGAGCTTAGTCTTTAAAAAGCTAGTTTCGATAGGCAAATCGGCGTTCATACACTCAACCATCGCGGTATAAACGTCGCAGTGTCCTTTAAGGTAAAAATCTCCTGCCGAAATAATGTCAAAAATTTCAGCCAAATTTTCACTGCTATAGATAATCGAGCTTAGTATCGCACGCTCCATATCAAGGTCATAAAGGTTGTGCATATCGATATTTTGGGCTTTTGCCACGTTTTTCTCCAATCATTTATATTTTAAATTTCAGCTATACAAAAGGGCTAAATTCTTTAAATCGCTTGCAAATTTGGTTGAAATTCCACCGCTAGTTAAAAACCAACGGCAAATTTATCTCGTCCAAATCGCAACCAGACTAAATCAACTACGAGATTTTATCTCCTCGTCAAGTTCCAAAAGAAATCTATCCACAAGCTCGTACTCTTTCAGCCTTGCAACGACTTCACCTCGGCGCATTATGAGTCCGCTTTCTTTGCCAAAAGCTATGGCCACGTCAGCACCCTTAGCCTCGCCTATCGCATTTACCACGCAGCCCATAACCGAGACGTTAAGCGGCTCTTTGATATGCTTTGTCTTTTCCTCGACTATCTTAATCGCCGCCATTAGATCGCTTTGAAGCCTCCCGCAAGTAGGGCAAGATATGATATTTAGTCCCTCTTTTTGCCTTCCGCTATCTTTTAAAATCGCTTTTGCGACTTTTATCTCTTCTTCAAGCTCGCCCGTGATACTTACTCTCATCGTATCGCCGATACCTTCAAGCAAAAGTCCTCCAAGAGCTATAGCTGACTTTATCGTAGCATGAAAAGTTGTGCCGGCCTCCGTGACGCCTAAGTGAAACGGATAATCAACTTTTGGACGAAGAGCGCGGTAAGCCGCCATAGTGCGCTCGACATCGCTTGATTTAAGCGAAATTTTAATGTCTGTGAAATCAAAATCCTCAAGCAAATTTATATTATACATCGCGCTTGCAACCATCGCTTCAACGGTTCGTCCGAATTTGTTCTCAAATTGCTCTTCAAGCGAGCCTGAATTTACGCCTATTCTGATAGGCAAATTTCGCTGCTTACACGCTTCGACGACAGCCTTTATACGCTCTTTTGAACCGATATTGCCCGGATTTATCCGCACAGCATCGACAAATTCGCTCACTATGAGCGCATATCGGTAGTTAAAATGAATGTCGGCAACCACGGGAAGCGGGCTTTGTGCCACTATCTGCTTCAAAGCGCTCGCGTCGTCCTTGTCAAGCACGGCGCAACGGACTATATCACATCCCGCAAAATACAGCCTATTTATCTGCTCTAGCGTGCCTTTTATATCTTTTGTCTTTGAAAAAGTCATCGACTGCACCGATATAGGAGCGTCGCCACCGATTAAAACATCGCGAATTTTTATCTGTCTGGTTGGATATCTTTGCAAATTTAGCCTTTAAATTTTTGAGTAATTATAAAAAATTTTCTCTTTTAACCCGCTTTTGTACGTGAAAATAAATTATAAAACTCCAAACAAGTAAAAATATGAAAATATATAAACTCAAGAGAAGTTAAGCGGATCCATATCGACATCAAAGCCGAATTTTAAGCAAATTTTACCAGCTTTTATAAGTGGAATATGCGAACCGGAGCGAAGCAAAATTTCAAACCGATATTTTTGCGAGAGAATTTCTATCGCGCATTTTCCGTGTCCTACTATCTGCAAATTTGGCTCTTTGGTTTGAAAATTTTTAAGCTCATTTACACACTTATCCAAAATTTCCTTAGCGGTTTTTTCATTTTTATGCGCGATAACAGCTCTTAAAAGCCTAACAAATGGTGGATAAAGCCCTTTGCGTGCGCTCATCTCATCTTGTAAAAAGCTATCATAATCCTGCATAAATTTCTCAAAAAACTCTCTTTGTAAGCTTTGTATCACGACTCTGCCTGCTCCGCTCCTACCGGCCCTGCCTGCAACCTGCATAGCAAGCGCAAGCACCCGCTCACGTGCACGAAAATCGGGAAAATTTAAAAGTTCATCAACGCCCATCACAACTGCCAAATCAACATTATGATAGTCATGTCCCTTGCTAAGCATTTGAGTGCCCACAAGCACATCTATCTCGCCTGCGTTAAAGGCTTTGAGACTATTTTCTAGCTTTTTTTGCGTGGTTATCTCATCTCTATCAAATTTAGCTATGCGAGTGCTTGGAAGTGCGTCTTTAAGCAGATTTATAAGCTCATCGGTACCAAGATTTTTTGCTTCTATCATTTCACTGCCGCATTTTTCACAAGAATTTGGCACAGGCGTCATGAAGCCGCAATACTGACACTTAAGAGCATTGCGCTTTTTGTAAAAGCTCATGCCGACACTACAAAACGGGCATTTTATAGTACTAAAACAATCCTTGCAAACCAAATAGCGAAAATTTGCTCTTGTAGGCAGAAGTACGACAGCTTGTTTGCCGTTTTCAAGACTAAATTTAAGCTCGTTTAGAATAGTCTCGCTAAGAGTAGTTTGGCTCTCATCATAGATAAAGCTTTTATCGCTTTTAAAAAATGTGCCTTTTAATCTAAAATTTGGCTGTTTATAAAAGCTAGTTAAACTCGGAGTGGCTGAGCCAAGAAGCACTTTTATATCAAATTTGCTCGCTAAAAATAGAGCTAAGTCTCTTGCATTATAATGCGGATTTTGAGCTGATTTGTAGCTATCGTCATGCTCCTCATCTACGATTATAAGTGATAGGTCGGTAAAAGGTAAAAATAGAGCCGATCTGGCACCTGCGATGAGTCTTATCTCGCCACTCATAAATTGAGCTAAAGTTTCTTTGCGATTTTTAGGTGTTATCTTAGAGTGCCAAAGAGCAAATTTATCGCCAAAATATTCGCTTAACCTCTTTTGCATTTGCGGAGTGAGTGAAATTTCAGGCATAAGAAACAAAACTTGCTTGCCATTGTTTAACTGCTCTCGTATTAACGAGATATAAATTTCACTCTTTCCACTTCCGGTATCACCAAAAAGAAGGCTCGTTTTATGCTCTTTCGCAAATTTTAAAGCTCTATTTTGATCCTTACTTAAATTTGGCTCTTTGTCGAATTTATTATTTTGATTTAGTTGTTGCTCACTATCATCAAGCGGAATAAACAAATTTGAAGCGATAGATAAATTTGAGATGTAGTAATGCGAGATAAAATTTAAAAGTTCGATTTGAATTTGAGTTAGTTTGCTTGGTAAAATTTCTAAAATTTCAGATGTTTTAAAATTTGGCTTTTGGGTCTCTCTTAAAACATAGCCAAGAGTTGTTTTGTTTTTTAATTTTAGCCTTACTTGAGTGTAAGGCTTTATGATTTCGCTACTATGATAAGTAAGCGGTTCTATGTTTAAACCGCTTAACAAAATTTCATAGTAGCACATTATTCTGTTAATTTTTTGCAACCATATTTTGTATTGTCACAACCAAATGTTCCATTGGCAATATTGTAAGTAAATTGAACGCTTCCTATGCTTGGATTTGTAAAAGTATATGTGGTTCCACTTCTTTCCCATCCTGACGTATCGCCTGAATCTTTTTGCTTGATACCGCCCTGCAAAACATTATCAAACAACTTTTGACTAGTAGGGCTTGAATCAAGATTAGGAAAAACGAATCTTCCACTTAGCATATTTGTATTTCTAGCATTGACTATTGCACTTTGTATGGATGCTATATCAGCTCTTGCTTTTGCTATGATAGCATCATCTCTAGTTGCAAAAAGTCTAGGGGCAGCAATACCTGCCAAAATTCCCAAAACAACTATAACAAAAACGAGCTCAATCATTGTAAATGCTTGTTTCATAATAATCCTTTGTGGTTTCAAAGATTATATTGTATATAAACTTATAAAAAATTTTGGTAAAAGAATATTAAAGAGCTAAATTTAAAAAACCCAATCCTAAAAATAGGATTGGGTTTTTCTAAGTAATTATATATTTATTATAACATTAACTTAATTATTTAGTTGGTCCGGTAAAACTAACACCTTGACCACCAAATTTCAAAGTAGCTGTCTTTTTTCCACCATCGGTACTTTTTATATACGCCAACACTTGAGCCAAACCAGGAAGCTCCCATACTTGTTTGCAAAGACCTTTTTTATCTTCAACTGCCACAGTAACCTCTCCTGTATTGCTATCAAATTTTGTAGCATTAAAGCAAGTTTCTTTTTTAACTACTACAGGATTAGCAACATTAGTCATTTTTTCAGCTTTATCAGCAAAAGCGCCTTGTGAAGTATAATACGCATTTAAGTCAGAAATCATTGTTTGAATGTTTGTTGCAGCTTTTGTTATCTCTGCATCATCTCTTGTTGCAGCTAGTCTTGGGATAGCTACAGCAGCCAAAATACCTAGTATAACGATCACGAAGATCAACTCAATCATTGTAAAACCTTTTCTCATAAGAGACTCCTTAAATTTATTTCTACATACATTTATGTAGTTGAGAGAATTATATAACTGTAAAACTTAAATGATTATTAAATTATTATAAATTTTTGGTAAATTTTGAGTAATATTTTAGCTATGATTTATCTCATCGCTTAGTTTTTGTGCTAAGCTTTGCAGATCGCGCTCTTGTTGGTAGTTTTCGTAGCTTTTTTGCACAAAAGCGCTTAACAGCTCTTTCACATCAAGATATTTCTTCCCGCCTAAAAAGACCTCCCAGTCGCGCTCAAAGCTCTTGGCGAAGTCATCTTCAAGGCTGATAGTATAGTCTCTTGATGCGATTGTGACTGTTATCTTTTTCATTATTTTCCTAAGACTGCCTCGATCTTGCGCACGATGTCGTCTGATTCAATATTTTTGCTCTTAACCTCTTCTTCTAGTCTTAAAATTTGATTTGATTTGGCCTCATTTTGCGCTTTTAAGCTGATTAGCTCGTTGCGAAGCTGTTCGTTTTCTTCGCAGACTTCATTGTATCTGGCAAGCAGGTCATTAACCTTATCGGTTAGGGTGTTTAGCACCTTATCGTTTTCAAACATATCGTCCCTTTATTTGGTATAATCTCGGCATAATTGTAGCAAAAATAAGCTCTTTTTTAAAGGCGTTTAATGACAAATTTTGAAATTTCATCCAAATTTAGCCCAAGTGATGATCAAGCCAAGGCTATCAAAAACATAGTAAAATCGATAAATTCAGGCTCAAACTACCAGACTTTGCTTGGAGTAACGGGCTCAGGCAAGACTTTTACGATGGCAAACGTGATAAAAGAGCTAAATATGCCGACTCTCGTGATGACTCACAATAAATCCTTAGCGGCACAGCTTTATAGCGAATTTAAGGGATTTTTCCCGCATAATCACGTAGAATACTTCATCAGCTACTACGACTACTATCAACCAGAAGCTTATATCCCGCGCCAAGACTTGTTTATAGAAAAAGATAGCTCCGTAAACGAGGAGCTTGAGCGCATGAGACTGTCGGCTACTGCGAGCATTCTAAGCTTTGATGATGTGATATGTGTAGCTTCGGTGTCTGCAAACTACGGCTTAGGAAATCCAAGCGAGTACCAAGGCATGGTGCTGTATCTAAAAACAGGCGAAACGCTAAATCAGCGCAAACTGCTTAGCAAGCTTGTGGATATGGGCTATAAGCGAAATGACGCTTACTTTGACCGCGGTGACTTTCGCGTAAACGGCGATGTAGTCGATGTCTATCCTGCATATTATCACGACGAGGCGCTTAGGATAGAGTTTTTCGGCGATGAGATCGATGAGATGTATCACTTTGATGTGCTGGAAAATAAAAAAACCAAAAACGTGACGAAATTTACGCTTTATGCCACAAGCCAGTTCGTCGTTGGCGAGGATAGGCTAAAAATCGCTATAAAAGAAATAGAAGTCGAGCTAGATGAAAGGCTTAAGGAATTTAACACTCAAGGCAAGCTGGTAGAGGCTCAAAGGCTAAAGCAGAGGGTTGAGTTTGACCTTGAGATGCTAAGCTCAACAGGCATGTGTAAAGGAGTTGAGAACTATGCGCGACATCTTACGGGACAAAAGCCGGGCGAGACGCCTTATACGTTGTTTGATTATTTTGAAGTTAGCGGCAAGGACTATCTCGTGATAATCGATGAAAGCCACGTGAGCTTGCCGCAGTTTCGCGGAATGTATGCAGGCGATAGAAGCCGCAAGGAAACGCTTGTAGAGTATGGTTTTCGCCTACCTAGCGCACTTGATAACCGTCCTTTGAAATTTGATGAGTTTATCTCTAAAAAAGCGAAATTTCTCTTTGTATCGGCAACTCCAAACGAGCTTGAGCTAGATCTTAGCAAAGGGCGTATTTATGAGCAAATTTTACGTCCTACGGGCTTGCTTGATCCGCAAATCGAGATAAAAGATAGCGACAATCAGGTTGAAATTTTGTTTGATGAGGCAAAGCGAGTGATAGAGCGTGATGAGCGCGTTTTGGTAACAGTGCTAACCAAAAAAATGGCAGAGGAGCTAAGCCGATACTACACAGAGCTTGGCATCAAAGTCAAATACATGCACTCGGATATCGACGCAATAGAGCGAAACGAGATCATAAGAGGGCTTAGAAGCGGGGATTTTGACATGCTAATAGGCATAAATTTGCTTCGCGAGGGGCTTGACCTGCCTGAAGTTAGTCTGATAGCGATAATGGATGCCGATAAAGAGGGCTTTTTGCGCTCTACTACGAGCCTAATCCAAACTATGGGGCGAGCGGCTAGAAACGTAAACGGACGCGTGCTGATGTTTGCAAAAAAAATCACGCGCTCTATGCAAGAAGCGATGGATACAACCTTAGCTCGAAGAAAGCTGCAAGATGAGTATAACAAAAAGCATGGCATCACTCCGCGCTCCGCAAGCAGAAACATTGAAGAGAGTCTAAAGATCGAAAATGAAGGTGAAATTTATCGCCAAGGCGAAAATCTAGAAAAGATGCCTGCAGCTGAGCGAGCTAAAATAGTAAAAGAGCTAAGAAAACAGATGCTTGAAGCCGCAAGCAAGCTTGAGTTTGAAAAGGCGGCTGCGCTTAGAGATGAGATAGCAAAGCTTCGTAAAATTTGATCTAGGCTAATCAAATTTAATATATTTGGTGTAGATATGGCTTATTTTTGATGTAGATAAATTTTAGATTCTTGGATATAAGATTATATTGATTTTAAGGCAAAGCCAAATTTAGCTCTGCCTTAAATTTAGATTCTAGCTCTCTTTAAAAAGCTTCGAAGCTATCTGTTCTCGCTTAACTTTATCGGTATCTTTCTTGGTAGTTTTATAAATTTTACTTACGTACTCTTCAAAAATTTCTTGCGAATTTATGCTTGATTCGCCATCTTTTGGAGTTATTTTGCGGTATTCGCCGCTATTTTCAAGCACAAACGCAAGCTCATTATCGCTTAGCTGAAGTTTTAAAAATTCCAAAAGCCTATCTTGCAAATTCGGATCAAAAATCGGTGTCATAAGCTCAAGTCTGCGCTCTAAATTTCTTGGCATCCAGTCCGCACTTGAGATGTAAATTTGTGGGCTTGCATGCTTAAAGTATAAAATTCTCGCGTGTTCTAAGTATTTGCCGATAATAGAGCGCACTCGGATATTTTCGCTTACGCCTTTTATACCGGGACGTATACAGCAAATCCCGCGCACGATAAGATCGATACTAACCCCCGCCGCACTTGCCTCGCTTAGCGCGTTTATGATATCGCTATCTACCAAAGCGTTCATTTTAGCTATGATTTGCCCGTCTTTGCCGTGCTTGGTTTCGGTCTTAATCATCTGCAAAATTCGCTCTTTTATCTGCATCGGCGACATTGAAAGCGTGCTTAATCTGCGATGCTTGGAAAAACCGGAAAGTATATGAAAAAATGTCGTCGAATCGCTTGCAAAAGGGCTTTTACTCGTAAAATAACTAACATCTGTATAAATTTTAGCAGAGCCGCCGTTATAATTGCCCGTACCAAAGTGCATATAAAATTTAAGCTTATCGCCCACTTGACGGATAACCTGACTAACCTTAGCATGCACCTTAAAGCCCGCTATACCGTATATCACGTGCGCACCTGCGTCTTCAAGCGCCTTAGCCCAATGAAGGTTGTTTTCCTCATCAAAGCGCGCCTTAAGCTCAACCATGACCGTTACCTGCTTGCCATCGCTTGCAGCATCTATCAGAGACTGAATGATAGGCGAATTTTTATCGGCTCTGTAAAGTGTCATGCGTATAGATATTACTTTAGGATCCTTGCTTGCCTCTTTGATAAACTGCACTACAGGATCAAAGCTCTCGTAAGGGTGGATCGCGACCACGTCTTCCTTATCGATCACGTCAAAAATAGAAGAGTGCTCGCTAAAAGGAAGCAAGGTCCTAGGCGTATATGGAGGAAGCGCAAGATGAGAAAATTCTTTATTTCCTACTATCTGCCATAGCGAATTTAAGGTAAGCGGAACCGTGTATTCGTAAATATCCTTGTAAAAAATCTTCATGTGAGTATTTAAAAACTCGACTATATCCGCATCGGCGTCCTTTTGTATCTGCATACGTACAAAAGCGCCCTTTCGTCTTAGCTTAAGGCCTTGCTCAAGTATGAGCATAAAGTCATCGGCCTCTTCTTCTTCGATGATGATATCGGCATTTCGCGTAACTCTAAAGGCGGCGGAGCTAATGAGCTTATATCCAGGGAAAATTTCTTCCGCATGACGCTGAACGATAGTCTCAATAGGCACATAGACATTATCGCTTGCTTGATAAAAGCGAGGTAAAACGCGAGAAATGCGTATCATGCCGTATTTTAAAATTTCAGGATGCTCCATGTCTGCAAGCTTAACGGCAAGCGAGAAGCTAAGGTTGTTTAGATGTGGGAACGGATGCGTGGTATCTACAGCGATCGGAACTATCACGGGAAGTATATTTGAAAAGAAATAATCATCGCATTTTTTCTTAAGATCGGGCGAAATTTCATCATAATTTTTTATAAAAAGATTATGCTTTCCAAGCTCGATTAAAGTATCTTTGTAGTGCTTTTCTACGACGGCTAGCTCTTCTTTTATATATTTTCTTATATCTCTTAACTGATCAAGCGGACTCATGCCGTCACTACCGCTAGAAACAACTCCTGCGGCAAAAAGTTGCTTAAGCCCCGCTATGCGTATCATATAAAATTCATCCAAATTTGTCATATAAATAGCGATAAATTTGAGCTTTTCAAGCGGAGGCAAATTTTTATCGCATTGCGCTAAAACGCGCGAGTTAAATCTAAGCCAGCTAAGCTCACGATTTATAAAAACACTTCTTTTTTCTGTCATCATATTCCCTTTTTTACGGCAATTTAAGTGGATTTTATCAAATTTCATTTTAGAAAGCTCTTATTATTTGATAATTTTTCTTTATGTGTGTATAATACGCTTTATTTAAGTTGTTATAAAGGATTTGCGGTGGCGGAGTATGTTACGGCTACGGGAATTTTGATTGTTTGTTTGGTGATTTTTTATATTCTTAAGAAAATTTCAGTGGATTAAAGCCCGCTTCAAGTTTTCAAAGCGGGCTAATTTTAGAGCTTAGAGTCCTTTTTCTTTTTTATACTCTAAAATGATCGCATACGCTTCATCTTTTAGTTTCAGCTTCTCTTTTTTCATCGTTTCAAGACGGAGTTGATCGACATATTCTCTGCCCTCTTCAACGTCTTTTATTTTTTGATCCAGTTCGTTATGTTTATCAAAGATAGACGCAAATCTAGCGTTTGAAACTTTTAGTTCTGTTATGATATCCCTATATTCGTGTAGCATTTTTTCTCCTTGAGGATTGTTTATAGAATTTTAGCAACTCAACCCTAAATAATGGGTTAAGAACGGTAATCTGCGTTTATGCTTACGTATTTATGTCCCAAATCGCATCCGTAAGAGCTAAATTTAGCCTCTCCTGCGTTTAGATTGCATCTTATCTTATAACTTGGTTTTTTCATAACCTCATGAGCAGCTACTTCTCTTTTGGCATCGAGCTCTTTATGAAATTTATCATACACAAGCACATCATCATAATAAATTTCAAGCTCTTCTTCGTCGCATTCAACGCCACTTGCACCGATAGTTGAAGCTATCCTGCCCCAGTTTGGATCCTCTCCGAATAAAGCGGTTTTTACAAGAAGCGAATTTGAAAGAGCTTTGGCTGCCTTTTTGGCTTCATTTAAATTTAATGCTCCGATAATTTCAAATTCCACTACTTTAGTAGCTCCCTCGCCGTCACGAACAAGCATCAAGGCAAGCTCTTTAGTTATTAAATTCAACGCTCTCCTAAAAGCCTCTTTATCATAAAATTTAGCCTCTTTAGAACTTAAAAGCATGACAGTATCGTTCGTAGAAGTGTCACCATCTACGCTTACACAGTTA
The DNA here is from genome assembly GCF_012978795.1 of Campylobacter sp. RM16188. Lineage (NCBI taxonomy): Bacteria > Pseudomonadati > Campylobacterota > Epsilonproteobacteria > Campylobacterales > Campylobacteraceae > Campylobacter > Campylobacter sp. RM16188. The sequence continues at coordinate 29,460 of NZ_LIWQ01000009.1, forward strand.
AAGCTCGCTTCGCAAGCATCCTTTAAAAGCTCGTCCATATCGCATTTTGGGATATCGGCATCCGTTAAGATAAAGCAAAGCATAGTTGCAAGCGCAGGATTTATCATGCCTGCGCCCTTGCAAATCGCAGCTATCTTAAATTCTCCATCTTTTGTCTTAACACTTAAAGCAAGCTCTTTTTTAAAGCTATCTGTCGTCATTATCGCACTTGCGACGCCGTTTGAATCTCGTAAATCAAAGTCAAATTTATCAAACGCCGCACAAATTTTTTCTTTATTTAACCTATATCCTATGACACCCGTTGAGCTCATTACAGGATTTATCAAATTTGTGTTTTTGCCTAAATTTGCAAAAATTTCATCGATATCATTTATACCAGCTTCGCCCGTCATCGCATTTGCATTTTTGGAATTTAGCAAGATGAAATTCGTCTTGAAATTTGGCTCTTTTTTTAAAAAATGCCTTATGGGGGCGGCTTTAAATTTATTGCTAGTAAAGACGGCTGCAACATCTACAGGCTCATCCGTGCGGATAAATCCTAGGTCGTTGCCCTCTTTTTTAAAGCCAGCATTTACGCCGCCAAAGTAAAATCCGCCGATATTTTCAAATCCATTTTCAAGCCATTTTATCTCACACATATTTAAATTCCTCAGGCTTATGTTTGTTTTTTACTACCTTTTTTGTAAGACGAATCGCCTCCGCAGTACCTATAACAAGCAGTTTGGTGCCTGTTCCTATGAGAGTATCACCTCTTGGCATCGGTATAAATTTATTATTTACATCTCTAATGCCTACCACATCGGCATTTGTGATATTTCTTAAATTTGTCTCTTTAAGACGCTTAAATCTTATCCAAGAGTAATCAGGCACGCTAATCTCTTCGATATCGATAGGCGAATCCTTCTTATACAAAAACTGCTCAAGCAAATTTTCCATATCAGGGCGCACGCTCATGGCGCTAAGGCGCTGTGCGACGAGTTTTGAAGGCGAAACCACGCTATTTGCTCCAAGTTTTTTAAGGCGCTCGGTATCATCGTCGTTGTCGGAATTTGTCATTATAAAATACGGTCTTTTTCTTCCGATCTCTTTTTCATATAGCCTTACGGTTGCGATAAGGGCGATATTATCGGCTATATTTGAGCTAAGAGTGATAAGTCCTTTTGCGCTTGATAAGTGGGTTTTTAAAAGCGCTACTTTGGTATGCGGCTGAGAGATGATATAGTAAGGATAGCGATATTTTTCTGCGATCTCAGGCAGATCTTCGCGCGGGTCTATAACGACAAAAGGTATATGATTTTCCCTAAACTGCGCACTTAACTCAATGGTGTATAAATTATGATAGCAGATGACAAAGTGATTTTTGAGCCTTGCAATCTTATAAAGCATTTGCCTCTCCTTGATAACTGAAACTAACGCACCTTTTTTTAAAACTTCCACCAAAAGACCGATGGAAAAAGTAAAGACACAAAATCCAAGCAAGATAAAAGTGATAGTAAAAAGACGTCCGGCAGGAGAAATCGGAGCGACTTCCGTAAATCCTACCGTTGTAAAGGTCATTCCCGCCTGATAAATAGCGTCTATCAGGCTGAAATTATCTATAAAAACATACCCCGCCGAGCCTATCATCATCATCAAAACAACTAAGATAAGAGGAAGGCGAAATGGGCGAAGCTGTTCGTATAGTTCCGTGTTTAGGTTTATTTCCGGTTTTGCGAAGCTAGACCAGTTGAGGAATTTTTTAATCTTTCTTAACAAAGATATATTCCTCCTTTACTTAAAATTTTAAGAGCGTGACTGTTTTCTCATTGTTCTAAGCGTAGAAGCGGCTACTTTAATCTTTCTTGTCGTGCCGTCTTCAAGCATAACTCTTATAGTTCTAAGATTTGGTAAAAACCTTCTTTTGGTTCTGTTTTTGGCGTGGCTTACGTTGTTTCCAACCATAGGACCTTTGCCTGTAATTGCGCATATTCTTGACATAATCTTTCCTTCGAAACAAAAATTTCTGCTGATTTTATCCAAAACAAACCAAATATTAACTTAAATAAATTCTTAAGTCCTGCCTAAAAAGCAACTATAAACTTTTGAATTTTAATCTTTTTTTATGAATACAAAGGTTAAAATATCCAATTATTAATAAAATTTCAATAGAAGCGAAATGCGATAATGATAAATCAAGCGGACATAGATAGGATAATATCTCAAATTCCGGCAATTCCTGCTATATTAAAAACCTGCCAAAGCGCTCTTGCAAGCGGAGATTTGGCCAAGGCCGCAGCAGTTGCAAGCAACGACTTAGCACTGGTAGGATATATGCGCTCTATCATAAACAAACCAATCTTTGGCTTCAAAAAAGAGATAAAGGACATATCCCAAATTTTCGCAACGCTTGGAGTGGACGAGACTATAAATGTGCTTTATTCTTATTATGTTTTGCTAACAACCCCTAAAAAATGGCAAATTTTTGATATGGATACGCATAAATTTGCAAATTTACAGGCTAATTTTATGTTTAATTGGGGGCAAATTTTAAAAGAAATTTCAGTAAACGATAAAGAAATTTTAAAATCTATCACTCTAATTCCCGCAAGCATCTGTCTATGCGAAAAAATTTTTGAAACGAATTTGGATGATTTAAGGCTGATAAACAAGACAAGCGGAGTTAGTTATAGCGAAATTTTAAGAAGGCAAAGCGGGCTTGATATATTTGAGCTATGCTGTCTGGTAGGTCAAAAGTGGCAGTTAAGCTCCACTATCATAGACATATTTTCAAGACTCGGCAAAAAAGACAGACAAGATAAAATAACAACCTATATAAATTTGCTGATCTCTTATGAACTCTCAAAGTCGGAATTTAGAAACGCAGGTTTTGGAGAGCTCTTTGAGTTTGATTTGGAGCCAAGCGAAGACGAAATGGAAATTTTCATGAGAGCCGTATCTTATGAAGCCTAAATTTAAAGAGAGCGTGGTTGTCTTTTCTCCGCACGGATTTCTTGACGGAGACGGCTCAAAATATGAAATCGAAGCTATCGACAAAGAGCTAATCCTTTCTAGAAAATTTGAGTGCATTCTAATCTCTTTAAAAAAAGTCGTTTATTTTAACAAAAGAGGGCTAAGCTCTATCGTAGAGTCCGTCTACGAACTTGCAAAAAAAATCGACGCAAATATCGCATTTTGCGACTATAACGAAACGAAATTTAAAGCGATAAAAAGCATGTCGGCAAACAACTTGAATTTTTCGCTCTTTGAAACTCAAGAGATAGCGATGCTGTTTTTTACAAGTCCGAAAAAAAACTCTAAAAATAAAAAAATTCTGCTATTTCACGACAATCAAGAGCAAAAAAATCAGATCGCACTAAGGCTCGTTGAGCGAGGATATGATATCCATGTGGCAAAAGAGATAAAAGAATTTAGAAGGCTTTATGACGAGTACGATATAAAAATTTCGCTAATTCATATCAATTTAAACGAACGAAATTTAACGATAAAAGTGCGAGAAAATGTCATCATTTACAAGCTAACAGGCTATATAGACTCAAATTTCGCCGAAAATTTCGATATGAAAGCTCACACCAACTCGCTTAAAGTCGGTTTTAAATTTTTTGTATTTGATGCGGCCAAGGCAAGATCGATCAATATCCACGGAGTTAGCTTCCTTGCCAAGCTTTCAACCGCAAGCGCGGAATACGGCGCTACAATCGCTATTTGCGGACTTAGCGACGCAAATACTTCAGAAACTTTAAAAAACGATTTAGAGGATTCGGGAATTTTACTATATAATGGCGTTGAAGATTTTTTTAGCGATGAAAGCACTATAGAAGGCGGCGCAGGTATGCTTGAAGCAAAGCCCAGAAACATCACAAAAAGCCTTGTAGAGCTGCTTCCGCTCGTGCTAAAAACGACCATGGATACTATCTCGCTAATTGCAAAAGCAAGCGTAAGCAGAGGCGATGTAAGCATAAAACAATTTTGCTTTAATAAAGATGTGCTCACAGGCTGCATTGCATTTTACGGCGATGTAGATGCTAAAATTTTGCTCTGTCTTGATAAAAAGACGGCAACAAAATCTTGCAGCGTCTTACTGCAAGACGATGACGAAACGTCTCTAAACGACGCTTACGGGAATTTGATGGTAATAATCGCAAATAAGCTTTTAGCGTGGTTTGAGTCAAAGCGTCTTAAGGTAGAGCTTACGATGCCTAATGTATTTGATGATTATATAAGTTACGGCGACACCGTAAGCAAGGGTGCGTTCGTCGAGCTTAAAGTCGACGGCACCGACGGTGCGCTATTTTTAAGTAGATAACAAAGGAATTATATGTACGTTGCTCCGAGTATTTTATCGGCTGATTTTGGAAATTTAAGAGCGGAGATAGAGGCCATCTGCGAAGCGGGTTGCGATCTTGTGCACGTTGATGTGATGGATGGGCATTTTGTGCCGAATTTAACCATCGGACCGCTTGTGGTAAGTGCAGTTGCAAAGGCTTCCACAAAGCCTCTTGATATACACTTGATGGTGCAAAACAACACATTTTTTGCCGATCTTTTCTTACCGCTTAAGCCTAAATTTTTAAGCTTTCATATAGAGGAAGAAAAGCACCCGCTAAGACTAATAGACCATATCAGAAAAAACGGCGTAAGCCCTGCTATCACGCTAAATCCGCACACGCCTATTGAAACTCTTGAATACATCATAAACGAGATTGATATGGTGCTTTTAATGAGCGTAAATCCGGGCTTTGGCGGACAGAAATTTATCCCTTCAGTGCTTGAAAAAGCCCGAAAACTACGCGAAATGATAGAGCGCAAAAACGCAAAATGCCTCATAGAAGTTGACGGCGGAGTAACGGGACTAAACGTAGCCGAACTTGATGAAGCCAGCGTTGATATCGTCGTTGCGGGCAATTATATATTTTCATCAAACTCTTACGCGGAGGCGATAAGAGCGCTAAAGCTTGAGTTTTGAACCAAAAGCTAGAAAATCTCATAAATTTACTCTGCAAGCAAAATTTAAGCTATTATGAATTTATCTCAAAAGCAAACGAGATAGAAGAATTAAGCTCGATATTTGACGTAAGAGACCTTGTTATGTGGCAAATTTTAGGGCTTGACATCAAGCGAAACGGCTTAAACGAGATAGAGTTAAACACAAGAAAAAGAAATATAGACGATCAAACTTTTTGCGTCGTGGATATCGAAACGAGCGGCGGTATAAACAGCGGACAGATCATAGAAATCGGCGCGATTAAGATAAAAGACGGAATTGAGCTTGATAGATTTGAAACTCTCGTGTATGCAAGCAGCATACCTGAAAATATCTCCGCGCTTACGGGCATACGAGTAGATGATCTCAAAGGCGCTCCAAGCCTTGCGAGCGTGCTTGAGAAATTTAGACTCTTTTTAGGCGAGTGCGTTTTCGTAGCGCACAACGTGAAATTTGACTATGGATTTATCAACGCCAGCTTTGAGAAATTTGGACTTGGCACTATGCTAAATCGCAAAATTTGCACTATCGATCTAGCTCGTAGAACAATCCCTTCGCTTAAATACGGACTTGGCGCACTAAAAGAGGTTTTAGGCATACAAAACACTCATCATAGAGCGATGAACGACGCTATCGCCGCAGCTGAAATTTTTAAAGCCGCAGTTAAAAATACTCCAAGTGTAGTAAGGTACACGGAAGATCTTATAGAGTTTAGCAAGACCGCAAATACGGTCAAAAGACCTGCTGTTAGCGCTCAAACCGTGATAAATTTTGAAGAGTGATTTTTAAGCTCTACCTGCTCGCAATTAATCTAAATTATATAAAAAACTTAAATTTTAGAGTTTATGGGCTTTAGCTCTCGATTTTCTCGCCGTTTATCCTAACTACTCTAGCGGGTATACCGACCACCGTTGCATTATCGGGCACATCCTTAAGCACGACGGAATTTGCGCCGATTTTTGAATTTTCGCCTACCGTTATAGCTCCAAGTACCTTTGCGCCTGCTGCTATGACAACACCGTTTTTAATAGTCGGATGACGCTTGCCTACTTCTTTACCCGTTCCGCCAAGAGTTACTTGATGATACATCGTAACATCATCTCCGATCTCGGCTGTTTCTCCGATAACTACCCCCATGCCGTGATCGATAAAGAACCTTGAGCCGATCTTTGCGCCCGGATGTATCTCAATGCCCGTTATAAATCTTGAAATTTGAGAGATAAATCGAGCAATAAAAAAGAATTTCTTCACGTATAAAAAATGCGAAAATCTATGAAAAACCACCGCATGAATGCCCGGAGTATTTATAAGCACCGCCCAAAAGCAGCATCCGTTTGCGGCGGGATCTTTCTCGCCGACAGTGGCAACCAGCTCTTTTATCTCTTCAATTATCTTCAAATTTTAAGCCTCGTAAAGTGGCGTGCTTAGGTATCTCTCGCCATTATCGGGAGCTACAAACAGCACTTTTTTGCCCTCGCCTAGCCTTTTTGCCGTTCGGATAGCTACCGCAAGAGCGGCACCTCCGGAGATCCCAAGCAAAATTCCCTCGCTTTTTGCCAAGGCCCTAGCCGCCTCAAAGGCCTCTTCATTGCTAACTAGCTCTATTGTGTCGATTAAAGAAGTATCAAGTGTATCAGGGATAAATCCCGCTCCTATGCCTTGAATTTTATGCGCACCTGCCGGATTTCCCGAGATCACGGCTGATTCTTTTGGCTCAACTGCGATTATCTGTGTGTTGTAGCCATTTTCTTTAAGCACTTTAGCAACACCGCTTAGTGTCCCGCCCGTACCGACACCGGCTACAAAAGCGTCAAGCTGCTTAAAATCACTCATTATCTCAACTGCGGTAGTTTTTACGTGAGCTTGCGGGTTATAAGCGTTTTCAAACTGGCTTAGCATTACGTATCCTGGCTGTTTTGCAAGCTCATTTGCCTTTTCTATCGCACCTTTCATGCCTTTTGCACCCTCGGTTAGCACAAGCTTGGCTCCATAAGCGGCTAAAATTTTACGCCTTTCTATGCTCATTGTTTCAGGCATAGTTAGCACGACCTCATATCCAAGCGCGCTTGCCGTCATGGCTATGCCGATGCCAGTGTTTCCGCTTGTGGGCTCTACTATGATATCACCATTTTTCAAAGCACCGTCTTTTTGCATCTCAAGAATCATATTTGCAGCGATTCTATCCTTAACCGAGCCGCCCGGGTTAAAAAACTCAAGCTTAGCGTAAATTTCTGCCATGCCTGCTTGCTTTAAGCTATTTAATTTTACTATAGGCGTCTTTCCTATCGTTTGAATTATATTCTCATATATCATTTTATTCCTTTAAATTTTGCTTAAAATTTTATCTATATCACGGATATAGTTATCCATGCTAAATCTTTTTATGATTTCCTCATCGGGCGTTTTTTGAATTGGCTTTTTAAGATTTTCAAGGCATTTTAAAAGCTCTGCGCTATCTCGATTTAAGATATGAAAATTTTCTTTATTTGATGAAATTTCATAAATTTCTCTTATCGCAGCGATATCTGAAAATATCACTCCAAGCCCATAGCCAAGAGCTTCTAAAACTACGCGCGGCATACCTTCCGTGCTTGAAAAACCAAGCAGATAGTCGTTTTGCGAGTAAATTTCATCCATGTTTTTAACAAAGCCAAGATTTGTTACTTTGCCATCTTTTTCTAAACGATTTAGCTTTTCTTGCGCCCTCTCTTTAAATTTACCGCCACCTGCTAAAGTAAGTTTGATATCATCTCGCTTCAGTCCAAGCAAGGCGTCAAATACAAGCTCATGCCCTTTAAGTTCTAAAAAATTCGCACTCATTATCAAATTTATACTATCTTTTGAGCTATTATCTTTAAAATTCGAGTTAAAAATTACAGGATCATAAACTACGTTCTTTTCTATCTTTAGCTGATTGTCATAAAATTGATGTGTCGAATTTGAAACACTGATAGGGGTAAATTTAAGCTTTTTTAAAATTTCAACTTTAAAATTTTCCACTTCGGCATTTTTTCTTAAATGTTGAATTACTTTAATGCCAAGAGTATTAGCCGCATCGATATATGCCAAATTCGTTGAAAAATGATTATTTAGATAAATTATGTCCGTTTTCACGCTTTTAAGCAGACTAAGAGCAAATTTAAACTCGTTTTTGTATATTTTTTTAGCTAAAATTTCTTTCGAAAAAGCTCTTAAAACTTCTCTTTTAAACTTGGAAATTTGCGGTTTTTCTTCAAATTGTATAAACTTAACACCGATATCGCTCATAGCTTGCGACACTCTCTTGCCGTCTATATCGTAATCATTTTCAAAAAATACCGATATATCGTAGTTATCTTTTTTTGTAAGCTCAAGCAAAAGATATATAAGACTTCTCGTGCCTCCTCCGCACTCAAGACCGGTATCGATAAATAAAACTTTTTTCACGATATCACCTTAACGTATCAAACAGTTTAGCGCCTGCTTCGTCAATCTTCTTTCCCTTGAAGTGAGCTTTACCAAATTCCACTATCTTGCCGTGATAGCGTGCAAAAATTTGATTTAGACTAAGCTCCTTTCCGTAAGCTTTGCAAACTGCGCTTGTATCGATATCTTCAAGCCACTCGCGCGCCTCTTCGTAGCTTTGAAATTCATATCCGAAATGAGCCAAAATCCTAAGTGCGTAGCTATCCACGCACATCACTTCGCGCTCGCAAGCATAGCAAAGTATCGCGTCACAAGTCTCGGCACCTATGCCTCTAATGTCAAGAAGCCACTCTCTGCTCACGTTTTGCTTAAAGCTCTCAAAGCTACCAAATTCCTCGTATATCGCCTTGCAAAGCGCACTTAATCTCTTTGCTTTGGTGTTGTAAAAGCCGCTTGGCTTAATCATAATCGCAATACTTGCGGTGTCTAAATTGGCTAAACGTTCAAGAGTTAAATTTCCGCTATTTTTTAGATTATCAAGCGCTTTTTGAGCGTTTTTCCATGCGGTATTTTGCACCAAAATCGCTCCGACAATCACTTCAAAGCTACGCGAATTTGGCCACCAAAGCTCATCTTGCAAATCCGCTTTAATTCCCGCATTTAAAAGCGTTATTAATAGCTCTTCGCTTCTCAAATTTCAACCTATCTATCAAATTTAAGTGCGTTTTGCACTTGCATATCTTCTATGTCGTCTATGACTCTAACTTTAAAAGCGTCTATACACCTGCCCTCTTCGCACTCAAAAACTATCATTTGAAAGATCCGCCTGCACTTTTCATTTACCTTAAAAGAGTGCTTAAAGCCCGTTAAAAACGTCTTAATAGGCGCTTCTTTGTCCATACCGATAACTCCGTCAAAGGCTCCGCTTAAACCCACATCGCTTGCATAAGCGGTATGATTTAAAATTTGCAAATCATCAGTGCCTACGTGAGTATGCGTGCCAAATATCGCGCTAACTTGTCCGTTTAGATAGCCAAATATCGCATTTTTCTCACTCGTGGCTTCCGCGTGAAAATCAATAAGTATATTTTGGCTCTCGCACTCTTTTAGAGCGTTTTGCACCTCTAAAAAGGCGTTATTCGTATGGGGCATAGCGTAATGCCCCATTAAATTTATGACACTCAGGCTTGCTTCGCCTCTTTTTAAATTTATCACGCCTTTGCCGGCAGTGCCTGCGAAGTGGTTATACGGACGAATGATCGGCAAGCTGTCCATAAGCGAAGAAATCTCTTTTTTATCAAAGCTATGGTTACCTCCCGTTATCGCGTCTATTCCGCACTCAAGGAGTTCGGCTGCGTTTTGAGCGCTTAGTCCAAAGCCACCGCTTGCATTTTCGCAGTTTGCGATGACAAAATCAAGCTCAAATTTATCCCGCATCTTTTTAACGTTTTCAGCCACAATCTTACGACCCGCTCGCCCTACGATATCGCCTATAAATCCCGCTCTCACAAAAGCTTCTCTTTATAAGATAGATAAAACTGCTTTGCGGTTCGCCCTGACCTGCTAGCCCTAAGCGCGGAGTAGTTTTTAGCAAGCTCGTGAAGCATCTGCCTATCGCCCGTGTAGTCTTTAAAATAAAAATCCACGATCTTAAGATACTCGGCAAAGCTTCCCTGATAGAAACTTATCCAAAGACCGAAGCGATCAGATAGCGAAATTTTCTCATCCACACTTTCTGCATAGTGGATCTCGTCGCTAGTTACGCTTGTGCCTTCGTTGTCGCTTTTTAGCTCGCTGATTAGATGACGGCGATTTGAAGTGGCGTATATAAGCACATTTTTAGGAGCTTTTTCTATCGAGCCTTCTAAAATCGGCTTTAAAAATTTATAGTTAGTATCTCCCGCTTCAAAGCTTAGATCATCGCAGTAAATAATAAATTTATAATTGCTTCTGCGAACCTCATCGATGATATCAACGATAAATTCAAGTTCATCGCTTCTAAGCTCTATAAGTCTTAAACCCTCGTTATGAAATTTAGTAAAAACAGCCTTAACCAAGCTGCTCTTGCCACACCCTCTTGCACCCCACAATATAGCGTTATTAGCCTCTTTACCGTCAATGAAATTTTGCGTGTTGGCGATTAGTTGTTCTTTTTGTCTTTCCATGCCGACAAGGTTATCAAGCTCAACAAAATCAATCTCATGCACAGCCCTTAAAGCCCCTATCCTACGCCTAAAAACAGCAGCGTGACTCAAGCTCCAATCAATCATCTTGACGCCTTTCTTAGATGGATTAAAATTTCATCTATTATATCGTCATCATCTTTGCTTTTTGATTTTAAAACCGTTTTCTCGTCGTTTAAATTTGTAAGAACGATGTTTTGACCGCTGTTTGAGATAAGCTTAAAGCCAGCTTTTACGGCTAAAATTTTAATTATTATGAGTGATAAAAACTGCTTGGTATAAATGTCAATCTTTCCGAATCTATCCTCAAGCTCGCCCTCTATGGCATGCACTTCGCTTACCTCTTCGCACTTGCTAAGACGGCGGTAAAGCTCGAGACGAAGCCTGTCTTCACGGATAAAATCTTGATTTAAAAATGCGTTTATACTGAGCTTGAGATCAACTTTTTTACTCTTGAAATTCTCTTTGTTTAAAAGCTTATTTATCTCGTCTTCAAGCATTTTAATATAAAGCGAATACCCGATAGCCTCGATATGCCCGCTTTGAGCCTCTCCGATTAAATTTCCTCCGCCTCTAATCTCTAAATCATGATAAGCAAGTACGGAACCCGAGCCTAAAAATGAATTGCTCTCAAGTGCGACAAGCCGCTTTAATGCCTCTGGCGTAAGCTCGCTTCTATCCTCAACCAAGAAATAACAATACGCCTGCTTGTCGCTTCTACCCACGCGGCCTCTTAGCTGATGAAGATCCGCCATACCGAATTTGTTCGCATTTTCTATGATTATCGTATTTACGTTTGGCAGGTGAATTCCGCTTTCAACAATGCTTGTGCAAAGCAAGATGTCGTATTCGCCCGCTTTAAATTTCATCATCTCGTCTTCTGTGGTATTTGCATCTATCTTTGAATGAAGTATGAGGATGCGCAAATTTGGCAAAATTTTCTTAATCTGCCTTTTTGCCTGATCCATAGTGGCGATGTGATTGTGGATATAAAAAATTTGCCCACCTCTTCTTAACTCCCGCAAAATCGCCTCTTTAATCACTTTTTCGTCCCACTCCCTTACGCTCGTTCTCACGTCTAAACGAGAGCTTGGCGGAGTTTGAAGCACGCTATAGCTTTTTACGTTGCTAAGCGCCATATTTAGGCTTCTTGGGATAGGTGTCGCGCTCATTGAAAGGATATGCGAGTTACTTGAAATTTCTTTTAACTTCTCTTTTTGCTTAACGCCGAATTTATGCTCTTCGTCAATTACAATAATGCCTAAATTACGAGCCTTTAGCCCCAAAAGCGAATGAGTTCCCACGCAAACGCAAGCAAGCCCCTCCTCAAGCGCTCTTTTAACGGCTGATTTTTCTTTTGCCGAACTAAATCTATCAAGTCTAAAAACCGGAATTTCAAATTTGTCAAACCTGTCTTTTAAGCTCTTAAAATGCTGAGCCGAAAGCAACGTCGTAGGCACGAAAAATAGCGCCTGAAATCCTGATTTAACGCATTTAAATATCGCATTCATCGCGATTTCAGTCTTGCCAAAGCCAACATCTCCGCTTAAAAGCCTATCCATAACCTTACCGCTTGCAAGATCTTTTGAAATTTCGCTTGCGGCCTTTTCTTGATCAATCGTATAATCAAAGCCCGCATTTTGCAAGAAATTTAAGTATTCGGCATCATCTTTTTGTATGATTTCGGCACGAATCAGCTCTCTTTTAGCGGCAAGTTCGATGATCTTGGAAGCGATTATAAATAGCTTTTGACGAACCTTCTCTTTTATCTTGGCAAAGCTAGCCTTACCAAGCCTATCAAGTGCCGCTATACAGCCGCTTTGAGCTATATAGCGATCGATTAAATTTATATTTTCGACAGGCAAAAGAAGCTTGTCGTCGTTTTGATAAACGATAACTACGAATTCACGCATGCTTCCTAGCACGGTTATCTTCTCAAGTCCCGCAAATCGACCTATACCATACTCTTCATGCACGACGTAGTCATTTATCTTTAGTTCGTCGATCACTAAACTTGCACGCTTAACGCGGCGCTTCTTTTCAAATTTATTAAGCGAAACGATGATTTCGTTACCGGAAGTTAAATTTACGACAACGTCGCTTTTAATAAATTCTATATTTTTATATTCGCTTAAATTTAACGAGTTAAAAAGCCCGTCGTTTCGGGCTATGACCTTGATATTTTTATTGGCGTTAAGTTCAAAAAAGTCCTTATTAGGCGTTACGGACAGGTCTTTGTAAATTTTTGCTTCAGGAATCACGGGCAAATAATGAAGAGCGCTCGTATCCCTATCAAAATCCTCGAATTTAAACTCTTTTGCAAGGACGGTCTTAAACTCCTTGCTATAGTCTATAAAACCATCAATCGCCCAAAAACCAAGCGAATTAAGGTCATTTATCAGAGCCTCGCTTTTTAGCTGCTGCGCTTTTTGACTTGCTTTTTCAAATTCATCCTTGCTAAGCGCTGCGATAAATGGTGAAATTTCAACGCTTTCAAGTTCGGTTTTGTTTGAAATTTGAGTGCTTGTAGAGTAGTTTCTGATGCTTTCTATCTCGTCATCAAAAAGCAAAATTCTATGAGGTTCATCGCTTCCTATGCAAAATATATCAATGATATCTCCGCGCAAGCAAAACTCGCCCTCGCTCTCAACGATATCCACAGGCTCGTAACCAAAGCGCATAAGCTCGTCGGTTAGATCGTTTAAGTTTAACTTATCGCCAAATTTCAGAGTAATTTTTTGTAGATGTTTTTTACCGGGAAGTTTGTTTAAGATAGTTGAAATAGGAGCTATAAGAAGCTTTTTGCCCTCAAATTCGTAAAATTTAGAAAGCTTAGCCGAAAGCTCGTAAAGCTCTGCGCTAAAAGAGCGTAGATCATCACCAAAATGCGCTCTAAAATCAGGCAAGCTAAACGGACAAACGCCTGCAAATTTAACCGCATTTTCAATAAGCAAAGCCTCCTTATCGTCTTCACAAACGATAATCTGGGCTTCATTTGGTTTTAAAAGATATTCATATATCCTAGCTTGCATCAAACTGCCTTAAAAAGGCTTCAACTAAGAAAAATGAGCCAAAGGCCAAGTATCTCTCTTTACTTTTTTGCGACTCCGTAAATTTTAACCCCTTAAATTCATCATAAGCAACGCCCATATCATCAAGCACTAGCTTTATCTGATTTGTCGCAAGCTCTCTTTCGGGGCTTTCGTATTCGTAGATTAAGACATCTTTTATGATAGGCTTTAACGCCTTTAAAACCGCTTTAAAATCCTTATCAGCAAATGAGTTATAGATCAGAGTTAGCTTCTTGCCTCGAAATTTTTTAGCTATAGCAAACGCCGCAAGTTCGTTGTGTCCTACGTCAACCCAGACATTTGAAGCTATCCTTTCGCATCTTCCGTGCAAATTTAACTCATCTAAATCAGATATCTCAAATTTACCCAAAAGCGCCTTACTGGCAGCTCCTGCTAATGTCAAATTCGAAGCTAAAAACTCAGGCAGGCTAAATTTCAAGGCATATTCAGCTATGGCTTCTTTGTCGGCTTCATTTAAAATTTCACTTGCAAATTTTACCGAAGCGCTCTTTTTTTGTGCGATTTGATTTAGTATCTTAACGCTTTTTTTATCCATACTGTCGCTTAAAAGAGCTTTGGCATCATACTCTAAGGCATTAAATTTAGTAGTTGATATCTCTTCGATATTATTTCCAAGAACGCCTACATGATCAAGTCCGATAGGAGTGAAGATGTTAAATAGCTTCTCATAGACGTTTGTCGCATCAAGCTCGCCTCCCATCCCGGCTTCGCAAATAAAAAAATCACATTCATGAAATAGCACCGCAGCAAGTAAGGTGGCGTATTCAAAATAGCTGGTTTTTATCTTAAATTCATCGCTTAGCATAGCCTGCAAACGCTTATGCGCAGCCTCTAAAACATCTGCGGAAACGACATCTCCGTTTAGCCAAAATCTTTCTCGAAATTCAAATATATGAGGGCTTGTGTAATGCCCCACGCTCTTGCCTTGAAGATGCAGAATTTGAGCTAAAAACCTTCCTGTTGAGCCCTTACCGTTTGTACCTATTATATGTATTATCTTAAAGGGATTTAGGCTATCTTTTATACTTTCCCATGCACGCGGCATGCGAGTATAGTCGATCTCTTTATAAAAAAGCGGCTTTTGGCTTAAAAATTTATCAAGCTTCATTGGATTTTGGCATTACCATATTTCTGCCTGATTGTTTTGCTGAGTAAAGCATTTTATCCGCCGTTTCAAGAGTGGAAGCCAGATCGTTATTTTCACTTCTTACCGCAACTCCGCAGCTTATAGTTACATTAATGCGTTCATCTTTATACATAAATTTAGAGCTTTGGATTATTTTGCGAATTTTATTTGCAAATTTAACGCTGTTTGCAGGTGGAGTTTGAGGAAGCATTACTACAAATTCCTCTCCGCCGTATCTTCCTACTATATCTATTTGGCGGGAGTATTTTCTAAGCATCTTGCCTACGCTTGATATAATTACATCGCCCGCCTCATGCCCGTAAGTATCATTAATCCTCTTAAAATGATCAATATCAAAAAAGCATATCGAATAATCCGTACCAAATCTTTTATAAACCTCTTCATTGCGATCAAGCTCTTCCATGAGAGCTCTTCTAGTCGCCGTTTTAGTTAAGAAATCCTCCTTACTCTCGGCTTTTACGTTCTCAAGTTCGCCCTCAAGTCGATTTACCCTATCTTGAAGCTCTTTGATGGTTTTTTGATTGGAGCTCATCTGATTACCAAGCTCTCTAGTCTCGCTATCAAGCATATCGGCTATGCTCATAAGCTTATTTCTAATACCCTCAAAACTATCTTGCTTTAAATTTATCTCGCTTAAGTCTCTTTTGATGCTTTGCATCTTGGTTGAGCTTATGGTGGAGCTACCCATGAGATTTGTAACACGTATATTGATACTCTCAAGCACTTCGTTTAGCGCCGAAACCTTGCTTGAAATTTCCGCCTTATCAAGCTCTATACGCTTTTTAACAAGTTTTTGTATCTCGGCTTTTACACTCTCTTGCTCAATAGATTTCGGATCGCTTTTTAAATTTAGCTCAAAGGCGCTAATTTCACTATCCATCTGATCTGATATCGAAGGAGTTAGCATTAAAGCTATAAGAGGTATCATCTTTTGGCAGACATAAGAGCTATCGTGCGATCTCATAAGCGAGTTATCAAGATCTATGATAAGGCTTTGTATATCGTCATAATTTTTAACTCCATAGCTATTAAGTCTGTTAAAAAACGAATCGTCATAATTCGTCAAAAACTCAAACCATTTGTCTTTAACTTTTTCTACCGTAGCCACATCAAGCTTGCGATTAAGCGCCTCTATGCTCATGTCAGATAACTTCCTAGCTTCTTTGTTATGAAGCGCGGCAGTGGCTTGGAGAATTCTTTTACTCATTAAAGATAGAGCATTAACAAGCTTTAACGAGTCGTTTGAACCTGCTGCGTTTAGCCTAGCGCTAAGAAATGCAAAAAGCTCGTCTAAATTTTTAACTTTTTTGCTTTTAAGCTGCTCTTGCAAGTCTGAATTTAGCCTTGAGATATACTTATCAAGTTTCTGGCAATCAGGCACTACTACACCGTTTTTCTTGGCTATCTCGCAAAATGTTTCAGCATAGTTATCAGGAGTTAGGATTAAATTTCTATCCTTCATAGCTCCTATGGTATCTCTAATTATCTGATTAATCTTTGTTGACATCTTTAAATCCCTTAACGGCAAGAGTAGCTATGTATTCATCAAAGGCCTCTTGCGAAGCTGCTTTTATAGCGTTATACTTATCTGTCTCGCTGATAACGCTATCTGCATAACGAACGTCTTTAATCTTCCTTGATATACTAAAGTCATGCTCTCCACTGGTAACTATCTTGTAGCTTTTGCCGTTTTTAAATTTCGTATCAAACTCCAAATTTAACACCGCCTTATAAAGCGAAACATACCCGTCCTCATCATAAAGAAGTGCTTGAAAATTCATAGATCTGATACTTACGTTTATAGTTGTGCCCGCATTTTTATCGTCGCTTAAATTTCTATTCAGCCTTGATACGATGCCCTCTTTTACGCTGTCTTTTATCCAGACGCTATTTTTAGGCTCTGATTTATCGATGAGCACATCTACATACACACTCTCATCCATTATCTCGTTAGCTATCTTTGAAACAGGCTTATATCCGCACCCGATTAAAAAAACAGCGATAAAAATTGCGGCTACAAATCTCATATCTAACCTTTTACCACCAAATTTACAAGCTTTCCTTGCACATAAATTTCTTTTACAAGCTCTTTTCCTTCAAGCCATTTAGATACGGCTTCTTTGGCCGATTTTAAAATTTCAGCCTCGCTAGCGTTGCTTGGCACTTCAACCTCGCCTCTTCTTTTACCATTTACCGTAATGGCTAAATTTAGGCTATCTTTTTCAAACACCTCTTCTTTTATCTCAATAGTGCCAAAATTTGCTTTGTTAAATAAATTTTGGCTTAACTCGTTTGCGATATGAGGCACGATCGGCTCAAGCAAATTTAGTATGATAAAAAACGCTTCAGTAGTTACATCTTCGTTGTTTTGCGCGTTTACCGCGTTTAAAGCCTCCATGCACGCAGCTATGAGTGTATTAAAAGTAAAGCTTTGAGTATATACCTCTTGAGATTTCTTAAGTGCCTCATAGACTTTCGCGCGAGCGTATTTTTCTTCTTTATTAAGTTCAGAGTGATTAATTTCGGGAATTTTAGAGCACTTTTTAACGCTTCCTGCTTTATCATAAAGCCTATTTAAAAATCTAAACGCACCTTCAACTGCGCTATCGTTCCATTCAAGCTCTTTTTGAGGAGGTGCGGCAAATATTATAAACAGCCTTGCGGTATCGGCTCCGTAGTTTTTAATGATATCGTCAGGATCTACTACATTGCCTTTGCTTTTACTCATCTTTTTACCGTCTTTTAGCACCATTCCTTGAGTAAGCAGTCTTTCAAAAGGCTCATCATCACGCAAATACCCAAGATCTCTGAGCGCCTTTTGGAAAAATCTCGCATATAAAAGATGTAGTATCGCATGCTCTATCCCGCCGATATACTGATCGACGTTCATCCAGTAATTTACGCTCTTTTCATCAAAGGCTTTTTCATTCCAAGTCTTATGATCACTTGCATATCTGGCGAAATACCAGCTGCTCTCAAAAAACGTATCCATAGTATCGGTCTCACGAATTGCATCGCTGCCGCATTTTGGACACTTGGTATGTTTCCAGCTTGGATGTTTATCAAGAGGATTGCCTTCACCCGTTATCTCAACATCATCAGGCAGAGTAACAGGCAGATTTTTTATATCTTCACAAACTACGCCGCATTTATCGCAATGAATCATAGGAATAGGCGCACCCCAATATCTTTGGCGAGAAATTCCCCAGTCGCGAATTTTAAAATTTACAACTCTTTTTCCGATCTTTTCGCTCTCAAATTTTTCTATGATCTTAAGCTTTGCTTCTTCGTTATTTAGCCCATTTATAAGTGGCGAATTTATACAAATTCCACTTTCAATAAATGCTTTTGAGCTGTCCGCTTCGCTATCAATAGGCTTAATTACCCATTTAATAGGCAAGCTAAATTTACTAGCGAATTCAAAATCTCTCTCATCATGCGCAGGAACCGCCATAACGGCCCCGCTTCCATAGTCAGCCAAAACAAAATTCGCCACCCAAACAGGCACTTTATCGCCCGTTAAAGGATGAATTACGTAAATTCCTAAAAAGACACCGTCTTTTTCGCTTGCTTGGCGCTCTCTTGGGCTTTGATTTAGCATCGATTTTATTTTCTCATTTGCCTCATCGCTTAAATTTCCGCTCTCAAGCAGCTTTTTAACTATCTTGTGTTCAGGAGCAAGTGCAGTATAGCTAACTCCGTAAATCGTATCGGGACGAGTAGTAAAAACCTCAAATCCTTGAATTTCTCCACCCAAAAGATCTTTTGAAGCCTCATCAAGGCTAAATTTAAACTCTAGACCAAAGCTCTTTCCGATCCAGTTTTCCTGCATGGTGATTACTTGATTTGGCCACTTATCTTTTAATTTTTCAAGATCGGCCAAAAGCTCCTCGGCATAATCGGTTATCTTTAGATAATACCCCGGCAACTCACGTTGGATGACGCTATTTCCGCATCTCCAGCAGCAGCCATCCTCAACCTGCTCGTTTGCAAGAACGGTTTGATCGTGCTCACACCAATTCACCACGGCATTCTTGCGGTAAACAAGTCCCTTTTCATACATTTTGATGAAAAATTCCTGCTCGTATTTGGTGTAAAGCGGATCAGACGATGCAAATTCACGGTTTTTAGAAAATGAAAATCCAAGAGAGTAAAGCTCTTTTCTCATATAATCGATATTTTCATAAGTCCAAATTTTAGGATGAATTTTATGCTGTATAGCCGCATTTTCGGCAGGCATGCCAAAGCTGTCAAATCCTATCGGATGAAGCACGTTATAGCCTTGCTTTCTATAATATCTTGCCAGTACGTCGCCTATTGAGTAGTTTCTTACGTGCCCCATGTGGATACGTCCGCTCGGGTATGGAAACATGCTTAATATATATTTTTTAGGCAAGCTATAATCATCCTTTGGCTCAAATTCTTCATCTTTCAACCAAATTTCTTGCCATTTTTTCTCAATTTTTAAGGCGTCATACTTCAAATTTTCAGCCATTTTATCTCCTAAAATTCTTCTTGAGTCTTACTTGCTTCAACTAAAACAAGCGAAAGTGAAAAAAAGTTTGCGATAGCAGCGCCGATTGCAAGCGAATAAACAACGGTCATATTTCCTGTTGTTTGAAGCACTACAAACGCAGGTATAAGGTGCAAATCAGCCACAAGCGAACTAGCGAACAGCTCGGCTGATAAGACATTTTTTACACCGATTTTAAGCAATGTAGAGACTAAATTTACGCTTGCCGCTACAAATAGCGCTATCTCGTTTTTATCATACAAAAAGCCCGCCGTAGTCGTTAGACTCATCAGCGCGAAAAATATATAAACAACTTTTCCCCAGTTCATAAATCCTCCTTACACAACGCCTTTTTCAAACATAGCCCTATGTCGCTCTCGCTCTTTTCTTGCTTTCATCTTTTCAGCCTCTTTGGCTCTATAGTTATCTACGCTAAATTTAA
Organism: Campylobacter sp. RM16188; assembly: GCF_012978795.1. Classification (NCBI taxonomy): domain Bacteria; kingdom Pseudomonadati; phylum Campylobacterota; class Epsilonproteobacteria; order Campylobacterales; family Campylobacteraceae; genus Campylobacter; species Campylobacter sp. RM16188. Next base: position 49,223 of record NZ_LIWQ01000009.1, read on the forward strand.
ACCAAAGAAGTATAGGAGAAGCGATATAAATAGAGCTGATAGTACCTGCTAAAATTCCCACTATAAGCGCTAAGGCAAAGCCGTTTATCATGTCGCCGCCATAAAGGAATAATATAACAACGACAACCAAAGTCGTTCCTGAGGTTAATATAGTCCTTGAAAGAGTTGCGGAAACCGATTCGTTGATGATAACGTCAAGATCGGAGTTCTTGCTGGTTTGAATACCCTCTCTAATGCGGTCAAATATGATAATAGTATCATTTAGCGAATATCCAACCACCGTAAGAATAGCCGCAAGAGTGTCTAAATTCACATCTATGCCAAAAAGACTAATGGCTCCAAGAGTAATTACAACGTCGTGAATTTCAGAAGCGATAGCCGCCATGGCAAATCTCCACTCAAACCTAAATGCTATATATAGTAAAATTCCCACAAGAGATATGCCGATAGCCATCATTCCCTTTTGTCTAAGCTCGCTTCCTACCTTTGGTCCTACGACATCTACACGGCGAATTTCAAATTTGCCCGTATCTTTAATAAGCTCGCCTACACTAGCGCCCACGTCGCTTCCGATACTTGAATTTGAAGACGAAAATCTAATAACAACTTCACTGTCAGAGCCGAATTCGGTAACCGAAGCGTTTTTAAACGTCTCATCGGTAGCAAGTGCGGCCCTAATCTTATCAAGAGGCGCTTTGTTTTCATATTTTACTTGTATAAGCGTTCCGCCGGAAAAATCAATACCGTAATTTAGCCCCTTGGTAACAAGCAAAAAAATCGAACCGAAAAACAAGATAGCGGAAAACGCAAGAGCGATATAACGCTTGCCCATAAAATCATAAACATGTGCTTTTGAAAAAATTTGCATTATTATCCTCTCTTGTAACCAAACCAAATTTGCGTATTGCCACTTTTTTCTATCCTATTCATAAGCGCGTCAAACATTCCGCGAGTGCCGAGTATGGCGGTAAGCATGGAAGCTAGGATACCTATACTCATAGTTACGGCAAACCCCTTAACGGGACCCGTGCCGTATGCGTAAAGAACTGCAGATGTTATGAGGGTGGTTAAATTTGCGTCTATTATCGCGCTCATGGCATTTTCATAGCCCTTTTTGACGCTTGCCGCTATACCGTGCCCGTCTCGTAAAAATTCCCTTATACGCTCGTTTATAATTACGTTTGCGTCAACCGCCATACCTATGGTTAAAACCACGCCCGCCATGCCAGGCAGGGTTAAAGTGGCACCAAACATGGCCATAACAGCAACAAGTATCAAGATATTTGCGATCAGAGCAAAATTTGCCAAAATTCCCGCAAATCCGTAATAAACTATCATAAATAGCACTACAAGCACTCCTGCGCTTGCAAGAGCCGTCATGCTTTGATTAATGCTATCAGCGCCCAAACTTGGCCCGATGCTCCTTTTTTCAAGCATCTTTACAGGAGCCAAAAGCGCACCGCTTCTAAGAGCGATAGCCACGTCATGAGCTTCTTCTACGCTAAATCCGCCACTTATCTGTCCGTTTCCTCCGCCTATGCGCTCATTTATGACAGGTGCGGAATAAACCTTGCCGTCAAGCACTATAGCAAGACGCTTGCCGACATTTGCACCCGTAAAATCACCAAAAATTCTAGCACCTTCTGCATTTAGCGTAAAGCTGATCACGGGAGCGTTCGTGCGCTGATCAAAAGCCACTCTGGCGTCAGTTAGCATAGAGCCGTCAAGAACGGGGATATTTTTTACTACGTATTTTTGTTGCTCATTTTTAACGTCAGGATAAACGATACTACCGTAGCTTTCGGCCTCTGCAGCACTTAGAGTATTTGCTTGAGGTTGTCTTTTCTCATCAAGAGCCATCAGTTGCAAATGCGCCGCTTTTGCGATTAGCTCTCTAGCGCGTTGCTCGTCCGCTTGTGTTTTTACGCCCGGAAGCTCTACAAGTATCTTTTCTTCGCCTTGTCTTGCCACGGTAGGTTCTGCTAAACCAAACTGATCAAGCCTGTTTCTTATGGTTTCAACAGCTTGATTTATGGCATACTCTATCGTTTCAGCCTTTTCGCTATCACTTAGCCTTATGGTGTATTTGAGGGCTTCTTTGGTTACATCAAGCCCTTTTATTTCCTTAAGCATGTCATCTATCTTGCGCTGATCATCGCTATCTAAAAGCTCAAAATTTACATAATCTTGGCGAATTTTGAAGTTATCTATCAGGATATCTTCTTTGCCTGCATAGTAGTTAATGCTTGAAGCGATTGATTTCACTTTAGAGTGTATCGCCTCCTCGGTCTCTACGCCAAGTAGCATATGAAGTCCGCCCTGAAGATCAAGCCCGAGGCTAATCTTAGCTCCGCTCATATCCTTAAAAAACGAAGGTGCGGAAAAGCCTATACCTAAAACTAAAGCGATGATAAATATAACGAGCCTATACGTTACCTTTGCGCTACGCATTGACTTTGGTCTCGATTTTTCTAGCGACAAACTCGCGTCCTATGCGCACTATTACATCGTCATTAAGTTTAACTTTGATAAAATCGTCTTCAGGTTTTATGACTTCACAATAAAGTCCGCCCGCAGTGATGATCTTATCGCCCTTTTCTAGGGCTGAAAGCATCTTTTGATGCTCTTTTTGCTGTTTTTGCTGCGGTCTGATAACCAAAAAGTAAAAAATCGCGAAAAGCACGATCAGAGGTAGTAATGAAGCTAAAAAATTGCCTTCTTGCATTGTATTCCTTAGTAAAAAATTTTTTAATCAAATATTTTAGCACTAAAATTATAAGAAAAGCCTTTTTTAGTGCATTTTTGATATCAAATTTTATATTTCTTTCGCTTTTTGATTCTGAAGTGCTAAATTTCATCTCGCCGTTTCTTGCTATTTTGGGCTTTTACCTACTTTTTAACTTCAATCGCTATGAGTTTTTTACGACAGGATTTTTCGTAGGAATTTTGTGGTTTTATTGGATCAGTTTTAGCCTTATTTATTACGACTTTGGCTACCTAATCCCGATTGAAATTTTATTTATCGGTATCGTGTATGCAATTATGTTTTTTATCGCAGGAATTCCTAATCAAATTTGGCTTAAAGCGATCTTGCTTATTTTAATTTCAAATTTGCATCCGTTTAATTTCAACTGGCTAAATTTTGAGGCGATATTTGTTGTTGGAATTTTTAAGCCGAATTTATACGGGCTTGTTTTTGTATTTGTTGCGATTTTATCGCTGTTTTACATAAAAACCAAGCTTAAATTTTTAGCTTTCATCACGCTTTTACTTTTTGCTGTTCAGTATGATGATGCTAAAGCTAAAATTTTACCTTTTGAAGTAGCTCTTACAGCCACAAATGTCCCTCAAGCTTTAAAATGGGAAAAATCACTTAAAAACGAGTTTATAAATGAAAATTTAAAGATGATAGATGAGGCGATAAATGAGGGCAAAAGAGCCATAATTATGCCTGAAAGCGTATTTCCGACATTTATGACGCAGGAGCGAAATTTAACTGCCGAGCTTAAAGAGAAATCTCAAAAAATCGCTATCGTCGCAGGCGCTCTTGCTTACGAAAATTCTCAAAGCTACAACTCTACTTTTTTCTTTGATAAAGGCGAAATGAAGCGCTTTGATAAACTTGTGCTAGTACCCTTCGGCGAAGAAATTCCGCTTCCAAATTTTATGAAAAATTTGATAAATAAGCTCTTTTTTGACGGTAGTAAGGATTTTAAAACCGCAAATTCGGTTAGCGATTATGAGATAGACGGAGTTAAAATTCGCAATGCAATCTGCTATGAAGCTACGCGAGACGAGCTGTTTAAGGGTGAGTTTGACGTAATGATAGCTATCACAAACAACGGCTGGTTCGTGCCTTCAACGGAGCCAAATTTACAACGCCTTTTGCTTAAATACTACTCAACTAAATACAACAAAACGATTTATCACAGCGTAAATGGCTCGCCATCTGAGATAATCACGCCAAAACGCGGCTTGTTCGATAAATTTTTTAAGTAATTTTTACTAAATTCAGGCGTTATTACGCTTGTGAAAAAGTAGCTGAATTTGCAATGCTACGTAAAGTATACAAGCTGCCACAATAGCTAAAAATATAAGATCAAACATCATCTGCCAAAACAGCTCACCGGGAAACTTCAAAATCCATTCGTATCCGGGCGAGTTTCTTGGCTTACGATATCCGATATCATAACCCGTAAAATCCCTATTTGTCAAAAAACAAACCCACAAAATACAAAAAAATGAAATAAAAACTCTTACTACGGGATTTTCTTTTCTTACTTCTTTTATCGCGCAAGCTTTATTTTCTTTACTGCCACACAGCAAACAAGCCGCAACGAAACCCGTAAGCGTGACAACTTTCACGATCCCCATATAAGCGATATAAAATGCAGCTTTTTGCGTAAAATCAGTATGAGTAAAGGCGCGCTCAACGGCGGGATAAATTTCAAGCATAGCCTCCACAAACCAAAACGCAAGAGACGAGTGCGACAGCACGTCAAAAGGCAGAATAAAAATGCCTAGCGCCAAAAGAAAATAAAAAATGCAAAGTCCAAGTAAAACGAGTCTGAGCGTCTTGCTTTTGCCGTTTTGATTTATCGCCGTTTGCATTTTTAAATCTCTTTAAATTTTGCCGCGCGGTTTTTTAGGTAAAATTTAAGATGCAAAGCTAGGCGAATTCTCATACAAAGCCTTAAATTTGAGGGTAAATTAAGCCCGCGTTAAATTTAGCGGGCTTGCGAAAATTATTTAATCAAAGCTTTAAATGTATCTATCGCGTCAAGCTTCTCCCAAGGATATTTAGCATTTCCGACTTGTCCTTTTGCGGCTACCTTTGCATATAAAAACGTATCTTTGCCGGGTTTATCAAGTCCGAATTTGTCCTTTATCCAGCGTGGAGTCAAAGAGAAATTTTCGCTTACAAACGCAGATAATTTATCGTCATTTACGCCTTCTATATGCGTTCCCATAGTATCTACACTAACGGAAGTAGGCTTAGCAACTCCTATAGCATAGCTTAGCTGCACTATGCACTTTTTAGCAAGTCCTGCAGCAACGATATTTTTAGCTATCCATCTAGCGGCATATAGTCCGCTACGATCAACTTTCGTATAGTCTTTTGAGCTCTGAGCGCCGCCTCCTATCGGAGCGTATCCGCCAAAGCTATCTACGATAAGCTTTCTGCCTGTTAAGCCACTATCATGAAGAGAACTGTGATTTACGTATCTGCCTGTAGGATTTATATAAATAAGCGTTTTTTCTTTTTTGTAAAGCTCTTTTGGTAAATTTGAGCCATCTATAAGTTCTTGCACAAGAGCTCTAAGCTCTTCTATCTTCATTGTCTCTACGCAAGGAGCCGAAACCACTATGGTATGTATGCTTTCTGGCTTACAATTTTCAAAGTTATCCTTAGTGCCGTAATCAATCGTAACCTGAGTTTTGATATCAACTCCAAGCTTATCAGGATTTGCCTTGGCAAATTTATATACTTTATCGCAAAGCATTCTTGCGTAAGTTATAGCTGCGGGCATGTATTCGCTCGCTTCGCAACTTGCAAAACCAAACATTATGCCCTGATCGCCTGCCCCTATCTCGCCGCTAGCTTGATCTACTCCTTGATTGATATCGCTACTTTGCTGATTAATGCAAACCTTAACTTCGATATCATCAGGGTGCAAACACTGCTCTTTAGTGAAATTTGACTTGCCGTCATACCCTATTTTAGCTAGCGCATGTTTGACTATGGCTTCATAATCCTTAAAGCTTAATTTTACTTTCGAATTTATCTCTCCGCCGATTATTACGTTTTTGCCCGCTACAAAAACCTCGCTTGCGACTCTTCCGTTTGGATCTTGAGTCAAGATGGTATCCACGATGCTATCTGCTATGATATCTGCGCATTTATCGGGATGCCCCGGGCTTACGACTTCAGATGTAAATAGATACATATTTTTCCTTAAAATGGGTATTTTTGAAACTTTGAAATTGTAACATTTCAAAATAAAATCCATATTAATCGCTTAGAATTTGTTTAAAATTTCAGGTTTGTTTGCTATACTAGGCTTTTTCAAATTTAAATTTAAGGTAAACACATGAGTGCAGTTTGCAATATGGCAAGAAAATTTGCCGACGGAAACCTAATCGTTCAAATTCTAATCGGAATTCTTCTGGGCGCCGTTATAGGCTTTTGGGGTAATGCCCAAGTTGTTTCAGGCGGCGAATCTGCCGAACTTGCTAATAAAATCGTAAATTCCATCTCGATACTTGGAAACTTGTTTGTCGGCGCTTTAAAAGCAGTTGCTCCTATCTTGATCTTCGTTCTTGTTGCAACTTCGATAATAACCAAAGACTTTGGCAACGCAAAAGGCATGCAAAAAGTCGTTGTTTTATATCTTATTAGTACATTTTTAGCAGCTTGCGTTGCGGTTGCGGCCAGTTTTCTTTTCCCTGTCGAACTTGTGCTAAAAGGAGTCGAGAGTGCCGCCATGAGCGCACCTCAAAACGTAGTTGATGTCTTAAAAGATCTTATGTTTAAAATAGTTCAAAACCCTCTTCAGGCTATAGCTACGGGCAACTATATAGGTATCATCGCTTGGGCTGTTGGCGGCGGTATAGCCATGAGAGGATGCTCGGCTGAGACTAAAAAAGTATTTTCAGACGTAAGTGAGGGAGTTACTAAGATAGTAAGATTTGTTATTCGTTTAGCACCTTTTGGCATCTTTGGACTTGTTGCTATCAGCATACACGAAACAGGATTTGAGGCTCTTAAAGGCTACTTCAAGCTAATCGCCGTTCTGGTAGGAGCCATGCTTGTAGTTGCGTTTATCGTTAATCCGATTATAGCTTTTGTAGTAACTAAGAAAAATCCTTTCCCTCTTATCATGACTTGCATCAAAGAAAGTGCTGTAACAGCGTTTTTCACAAGAAGCTCGGCTGCAAACATCCCTGTAAATATCGCACTTTGCAAAAAGCTTGGTCTTAAAGAGGAGCTTTACTCTATCTCTATACCGCTTGGAGCTACTATAAATATGGCCGGAGCTGCCGTTACTATCAGTATCCTTGCGCTTGCTGCAGTAAATTCTATCCCTGAGATAACGGTAACTTTTGGTGATGCTTTACTTCTTAGCTTCATTTCAGCTATTGGTGCTTGCGGAGCATCAGGTGTTGCCGGCGGATCGCTTCTTCTTGTGCCTCTTGCTTGCGCGCTTTTTGGAATTTCAAACGATATTGCGATGCAAGTTGTTGCTATCGGATTTATCATCGGCGTTATACAAGACTCGGTTGAAACAGCGGTAAACAGCTCTTCTGACGTTGTATTTACGGCTATCGCTTCACAAACTACAGAATAAATATTTAATAAATTTAGCGTCTTTTTGGCGCTAAATTTCCTCTTTTAACTATAACTTTTATAAATTTAAGACAAATTTTGTGTAAAATACTCTAAAAATTTTAAGGAAAATATATGACGAGTTGGGATCTAAAACCTCTTTTTAAAGATGAAAAAGAGCTTGAAAAATCAGCATTAAACTTAAAAAAAGAGTGTGAAAAATTTGAAAAAAATTATTCGGATAAATTTGCAAATTTAAACACAAATGAATTTTTAAAGGCGTTTAGCGAGTATGAAAAACTGCTTGCTAAAATTTCAAAAGTTATGACTTATGCCTTTTTGGTATTTGCTAAAGACACTTCAAAAGGAGCGTTTTACGCTAAATTTGAAGAGATTGCCACAAAGGCTCAAGAAAATTTGCTCTTTTTTGAGATCAAATTTAACGAATTTGAAGATGAAAAACAACAAGAGATTATAAAAGCTTCAAAAACCCATGGATACTATTTAAGCAATCTTGCCAAGTCAAAGGCTCATCAGCTGAGCTTAAAAGAAGAGCAGGTCTTGCTTCGCACGGCAAATACCGGAAGAGACGGCTTTGCAAGACTATTTGACGAAACAATGAGTAATCTTAAATTTAAATTCAAAAATGAGCTTTTAAGCGAAGAGCAAATTTTAAGCAAGCTTCACGATAAAGATAGAAGCGTGCGCAAGCTTGCAGCCAAATCGTTAAGCGATACGCTAGCTAAAAATCAGCATTTGCTTGGATACATATATAATATGATAAAAACTAGCCTAAAAACAAGCTGCGAGCTACGCAAATACAAAAGCGCCGAAGAGCCAAGACACGAAAGCAACCAGATCACAAAGCAAAGCGTAGATGCGCTAATAAAAACAGCTGAGAAGAATTTTAATTTAGTTAGTAAATTTTATGAGAAGAAGCGTAAAATTTTAGGCTACAAAAAGCTTTATGATTACGATAGATACGCACCTCTTGAAGGAGATGGCGAGTATAAATTCGACAAATGCAAACAGATAGTTTTAAAAGCGTTTAACGACTTTAGTCCCGAATTTGCAAAGATCGCCAAAAGAGCGTTTGAAGAAGGCTGGTGCGATGTCTATCCTACTCCAAACAAGCGCGGAGGAGCATTTAGCCACTCAGGCTCAAGCGACGCCCATCCTTATGTGCTGCTAAATCACACGGACGGCAGAAGAGATCTGTTTACCTTGGCTCACGAGCTGGGCCATGCGATACATCAGCATTTATCTTACAAGATAGGTTACTTAAATTCGGATACGCCGCTTACTACGGCCGAGACCGCATCGGTATTTTGCGAGATGCTTGTGTTTGACTACATCAAGAAAGATTTAAGCGATAAAGACAAAATTTCACTTCTGGCAGGAAAGATAGAAGATATATTTGCCACGCTTTATCGCCAGATAAATTTTACTACTTTTGAGCGCAGAGTTCATGCGTATGAAGGCGAAATTTCACTTGAGGAGCTAAACAAAATTTGGCTTGAAGAGAGCAAAAAGATGTTTGGCAAAAGCGTTACCTTAAATGATTATTATAAAATTTGGTGGAGCTATATACCGCACTTCATACACTCGCCATTTTATTGCTATGCATACTCTTATGCGCAACTTTTAGTCCTTGCGATATTTGGGCTTTACAAGAGCGGAAAATGTGAAAATTTCGTGGAAATTTATACCGAATTTTTAAGTCTTGGCGGAAGCATGAGCCCAAAAGATATGGTTGCAAAATTTGGCTTTGATATAGAGAGCGAAAAATTTTGGGATATCGGCATAAAAGAGGTTAAGAAGCTTGTTGATGAATTTGAGGAGTTAAAATGCTAGAGGATATCTTAGACGACGAGAAATTTGGACTGCTTATGAAAATGCACGTTTATGAGTGCATTGATTATCTTTTGCAAAACGATCAGCCGTTTTCCGTGATGGCAAATTTGGACTTGGTTAAATTTAATCCCGAGCTACCCACAGAGATAAGCTCGGCGTTTAGGCCTCCGGTGATAGTTTTTACACTTGACGGATATACGTTTCAAAGTGCAAAACTTAGTGGGGATGAGCTTAGCTTTGAAGCGGGTTTTGGGGCGGACAATTTCGCCTCTTTCGTTAGCTTTCCGCTTGGCGCGATAGTTCAAATTTTGGTTGAAAACAGCCCGATTTTAATAAATTTTGCAATTTATAAAGAAAAAGGAAACAAAAACAAAACGGAAAAATCCATGTCAATGTTCATGTCAAATCCAAAAAATAGAGAGCTTTTCAAGAAATAAATCCGTTGCAAAACGGATTTATTATTAAATTTTAAAATTGAAAGCCGTCTTTGATCTTTATAAAGTTATTTAACGCCTCTTCATTTTCCTTAAGAGCAGCAGCATAAACCGTTCTTACAAGCTTTATTTTATTCATTTTAATTTCAAATAGCTTTCCGCTTTTAATATGCTCTTCAACCAAAAATCTAGGCACAAACGTTACATAATCATCTGCAAAGTTGTTTAGTATCGCACGCTGAACCATTATCGAGCCGTCAAGCAAATAAGCGCTTTTTAAATCAGCGTAATTAATACCGTATTTGCTAAAAAAGTCGTTTAGATAAGACTTGGTTCTATCTTTAATAAATTTAAATTTATAAAGCTCCTCAAGCTTGACGCTATCTACGAGTTTTTTGTTTGAGACCAAGATAATTTCGTAGTCAAAGAGCTTTTTGGTAATCAAATTCTCATCAAGCGACTGCTCCAAGATGATACAGATATCGCTTCTTCTGTCTTTTAAATGCGCGATCAGTTCGTTTTGCTCTTTTATCCTTATATCAAGCTCGGCGTCAATCACTTCTGAAATTTTATCAAGCATAAGCGGCATAAAAGTCTCGCCTATGAGCTGTGTAGTTGAGATAACAAGAGGCGCTTTATCGTTTTTGATATGAGAAATTTCATCCTTAAACCTAAACATTGCATTTTCAAAGCGAAGACAGAGTTTGTAAAATTTCTCACCCTCTCTGGTTAAGATTATGCCGTTTTTCTTACGCATTATAAGAGTTACTTTTAAGATTTCCTCAAGCTTTTTGATCTGTAAAGTAACTGCCGGTTGAGAGATACCAAGGGACTTTGAAGCTTTTGAAAAGCTTCTTTCTTTAACTATCTCCATGAAAGTGTAAATTTTACTAAAATCGTTAATCATACTCTTGTTCTCTTTTCTTTTTTTAAGATAACATAATATTATTAAGAAAAATTATAATATCACGCATCGAATAATTATAGTAATAAATACTAAAATTACACTGAAATAGATATTAAAAACACTGATTTTTAAGGTTGTTGTGTTACAATCTAAATACACTAAATATATTTCTTGGAAATTTAATGGAAAAATTTTTAAAATCTTTAAATGATAAACAAAGAGAAGCGGCAACTCATTTAGACGGCGCTATGCTTATACTTGCAGGCGCAGGAAGCGGCAAAACAAAAACGATAACCACTCGCCTTGCCTATCTTATAAGCGAAGTAGGTATAGATCCTGCAAATACACTTACTCTTACTTTTACAAACAAAGCCGCAAACGAAATGCGAACAAGAGCTATAAATATGCTTGGCGAAAACAGTAAAAATTTAACTCCCCTGCTTTGCACCTTTCATAAATTCGGGCTTTTATTTTTAAAATTTTATATAGACAATCTCAACCGCAAAAATAGCTTTGTAATAATCGATACCGATGATAAAAAAAGAATTTTAAAAAGCTTTGAAAGCCAAATTCCAACCCCTGCCCTATCAAGCGAAATTTCAAATTTTAAAAACTCTCTTTTAAGTGTTGAGGATGTATTTGCAAATTTAAGCCTTTATAGTGACACGTCCAAAAACAAAGACGGATACTATCTTAAGATCGCAAATTCATACAAACAATACGAAGAGTATCTAAGCTCAAACAATCTTGTTGATTTTGACGATTTACTCTGCCTAACCTATAAAATTTTAGATCAAAACGAAGGCTTGGCTGACGAAATTTCCAAAAGATACCGCTATATAATGGTAGATGAGTACCAAGACACAAACGATTTGCAGTATAAGCTACTTCGCAAGCTGTGCAAGACTCACGAAAATATCTGCGTAGTAGGCGATGATGATCAAAGCATCTATGGTTGGCGAGGTGCAAAGATAGAAAATATCTTAAATTTCAAAGATCAATTTAAAAACACGAAAATAGTAAGGCTAGAGCACAACTACCGCTCCACAAGTGCGATTTTAAAAGCTGCAAACGAGCTCATAGATCACAACAGGAACCGCCTTGGCAAGAAGCTTGTAAGCACTAAAGAAGCAGGCGAAGAGATAGTGTTTCTAGAATCAAACGATGAGAGTATGGAAGCTAGCAAGATAGCAAAGCATATAAAAGATCTTTTAAATAAAGGCGTAGATGCAAGCGATATAGCTGTTTTATACCGCATAAACGCCCTTTCTCGCTCGCTTGAAGAGGGTCTTAATAAAGAAAAAATCCCTTACAAAATGGTCGGCGGAGTGAAATTTTATGAAAGAGCCGAAGTTAAAGACGTCATCAGCTACCTAAGGCTTATCACAAATGAAAACGATGATTTTTCAATCAAGCGCATCATAAATCGCCCAAAACGAGGACTTGGTAAAGTAAGTCTAGCCAAAATAGAAAAGATAGCCTACGAAAACAAAATTTCCATTTTTGAAGCGATTTTAAATTTAGATGAAAAAGATGAAGCGTTTAGCAAAAAAATCATATCCACACTTAACGAATTTGTCCTAAATTTAAAAGATCTGAAAGAGTGCGACTCTTTATATGAGCTCATAGATAAGCTTGAGGCGAAATTCGGTATCAAAAAATACTACGAAAGCCTGCCTGACGGAGCTGAAAGAGTAGCAAACATCGATGAATTTTATGCGATGATAAAAGATCAGATAAAGCAAAATCCAAATTTCGAGCTTGAAGAATTTTTAAATGAACTAACTCTTCAAAGCGAGCAAGATGGCATAAGCGAAGACGCCATATCAATCATGAGCATACACGCAAGCAAAGGGCTTGAATTTGATCATCTTTTCGTAATCGGTCTTGAGGAGGGATTTTTCCCGCTAATCGGCGAAGGAAGCGACATAGAAGAGGAGCGAAGACTGGCTTATGTAGCCATAACAAGAGCCAAAAAGACTCTCACGCTAAGCTGCGTAAATTCAAGATTTTACAAAGGGCAGCGCACAAGGCTTGAAAGAAGCAGGTTTTTAAATGAAGCGGGTGTATGCTCCGGAAGCATTATAATCCAAACGCAAACTTCAAACGAATATAAAAAAGGCGATTTGGTAAAACATAAAATTTTCGGCATAGGTCGCGTTACAGGCGTTAGCAAAGTCAAAAAAGAGCTTAAACTCAGCATAAATTTCGGCGGCATAGAGCGTGATATCATGTCAAGCTTCGTTGAAAAAGTCGTATGAACGCAATTTTTGTTGCAAATAAACCCATAGGAGTTAGTTCAAACCGCTTTTTAACACGCTTAAAGCGTAAATACGGCGTGAAAAAGGCAGGCTTTTCAGGCACTCTTGATCCTTTTGCAAGCGGGTGTCTTTTAGTAGCGCTCGGAAGCTATACTAGATTTTTTAACTACATAAATAAAACGCCAAAAGTTTATATAGCTACCATTTGGTTTGGGGCGCAAAGCGAGAGTTTGGATAATGAAAATATAAGCGAAGTAAAAAACGTAAAAGAGCTAAATTTAAGCGATATAAAGCGAATTTTAAGCGATTTAACCGGCGAGATAGCTTACACTCCTCCAAAATTTAGCGCAAAACATATAAACGGCACAAGAGCCTATAAACTAGCTCGCGAAGGAGTAGAATTTAAGCTTAAAGAGCAGATCATGAGAGTATATGAGGCTCAAATTTTAAGATATATGCATCCGTTTTTAACGGTAAAGCTAAGTGTAAATGAGGGCTCATACATCCGCTCTTACGCGCAAATTTTAGCCTCAAAACTAGGCGAAGTAGCTACACTTAGCGCGCTTCATAGAGTAAGCGAAGGTGGGCTAAAATTTGAAAACGAAAAATTCCTCAATCCTCTTGAAATTTTAAACCTACCGCACAATGAATACCTAGGCGATATAGGCGACTTAATGGACGGCAAGAAGCTAAGCGTGGCGGATTTCAAAGAGAGAGAAAATAAAATATATTTAATATCTTTTGATAAATTTTTAAGCATCATTGAGATAAAAGATCAAACGGTTACGTACCGATTAAACAAGGCTAAACTATGCTAATACTTTCAAGGAAAGAAGAAGAGAGCATACTTCTTGGTAAGGATATCAAGATCACGGTCGTTGGCATATCAAAAAGCGGCGTTAAGCTTGGTATAGAGGCTCCTAAAAATATGATTATACTACGCTCCGAGCTTGCTCAAGAAGTTGCAAGCAAAAATAAAGAGGCTATAAATTTAGCCGATGATGCAAGTCTAAGCGAGCTTAGTAAAAAAATACAAAAATGAAAAGCTTTGCAAAGATAAATATCTTTTTAAAAATTATCGGAACCAGAGGAAACTATCATGAGATAGTTTCTAGGTTTGTGCTTTGGCGCAGGCTTTTTGACGAGATAAATTTCGTTCGCTCGGACAAATTTAGCGTAGAGTGCAATAATCAAAACATAAAAAACAATATAGTCTTAAAAGCAAAAGAAGCACTAGAAAACGCAGGCTTTAAAGACGAGCTTAATGAATTCTTTAGCTCGCATAAAATAATCATTAATAAAAACATCCCGATAGGCGCAGGACTTGGCGGCGGAAGCAGTAACGCAGCGACATTTTTAAAGATGACAAACGAGGAGCTTAATTTAAAAATTCCTCGCGAAAAACTTTACAAGATAGCCGAGCAAATCGGAGCTGACGTGGCGTTTTTCGTAAGCGACTTTGAGGCTGCAAACGTAAGCGGTATAGGCGAAAAAATAGAGGAATTTAAAGATGAAATTCCAAGTTTAGAGCTATTTACTCCTGAAATTTTCGCTTCAACTCCTGCGGTTTATAGCGAATTTAGAACAAATTTTATAAACAAGATAGACGCAAATTTAGCGAATAAAATGTCAAATTTGACTAGCGAGCAACTGCTTGCAGGCTATAAAAATAGCGAACTAAACGATCTTTATGCACCATGCTTTAAACTTTATCCGCAAATGCAAAAATATAAAGATATGTTTTTAAGCGGAAGCGGAAGCAGCGTGTTTTGTTTGAAATGAGAGAAAAATGGGCAAGGACTTAGCAAAAAATAAAAAAGCGCTTCATGATTTTACTATACTTGAAACTTTTGAAGCGGGTATCGTACTAAAAGGTAGCGAAGTAAAGGCTTTGCGCGCAGGAAGGGCAAATCTAAAAGACAGCTTCGTGCGTGTGATAAAAGGCGAGATGTTTCTGCTAAACGCTCACATCAGCCACTTGGATACGACGCATTCGCACTTTAGACCCGATGAAAGAGCGCCAAGGAAGCTTTTAATGCACAAAAAGCAGATAGATAAGCTGTTTGGCGCGGTTACGCAAGAGGGGCTAACGCTGGTTGCGCTGGTACTTTATCTAAACGATAAAAATATAGTTAAAGTAAAAGTTGCTCTTGCAAAAGGTAAAAATTTGCACGATAAGCGCGAAAGTCTAAAAAAACGCGAAGCCGATAAAGAGGCTCGTGCCGCCATGAAAAGATATATCTAACCTTGCAAATTTGAGCGTTTTTTCGTAAAATCTACAAAAACTAAAAAGGAAAGAGATGAAAAAGATATTTGTAGCGCTTTTATGTGCGCTATTTTTAGTAGGTTGTGGCAAAGAGGATGAGAGCGCAAAAGCTCCTAAAAAAATAGAAGGATACAAAACAGGTGAAGAGATTAAGCTTACAAGCGTATTTGGCAAAGACCTAACTCTAAAAAGAGTTGATGGCGGATTTGTGATAAAAGGCGATGAAAGCAAAATTATTATGTTTGATATCTTTGGAACTTTTTGTCCGCCATGTCAAAAAGAAGCGCCTGAACTTATGGATTACCAGCTTAAAAACGACAAAGATTTCATACTTATCGGACTTACTCATTTTGAAAACGTAACAAACGAGTACGTAATCGAAAATTTCGCACAAAAATACAACGCTTACTATTTCATATCAAACGATATGCCTATAAATGACAAGATAAGCGCGCAACTGCTTGAAGACATTAAATACCCGCGTCTTGAATCGGTGCCGATTAAAATGGTGCTTAAAAACGGCATTTATCAAACGCTGACCGATATCGGAAGCGGGAATTTCGGAGTGCCTTACTATCTTGGCGGAATTCACATGGGCAAGCTTGAAAAGGATATGGAGCGCATTAGAAATGCCAACTAAAACAGGCAAGCAAGAACACGAATTTACAAGCCTAAAAGACAAATTGGAGTTTCCGAAGAAATTTAAAGTCATCTTGCTAAACGATGATGTTACTAGTATGGATTTTGTGGTTGATGTATTAACGCAAATTTTTCATCATAGCGCCCAAAATGCTATAACGATAATGCTTAAAGTGCATAATGAAGGAAGTGCGATTTGTGGAGTGTATCCTAAGGAAATTGCACTCAGCAAGCAAGAAGAAGTGCGCAAGGCTGCCATTGGCGCCGGGTATCCTTTAAAAGTAAAGGTTGAGGAGGAGGAGTAATGCTGGATTCAAATTTAAGCTATTTTTTAGAAAAAGCGGAGCAGTTTGCTTACTCGAATTCTCACGAATACTTAACTAGCGAACACATACTCTTCGTACTTATAAATCTAAACGAAGAGAGCAGAGATATACTCATAGCAGCTGGTCTTAACGATATGGAGTCTCTTAAAAACGACTTAAAAAAATATCTTTCGCAAAATAACGAGCGCATAACGCCGGTTAAACATCCTCGCATGACTCTTTTGCTGGAGCAAATTTTCAAAGAGCTTGGAGATGAAGTAAAAACTCAAAATAAAAATATCGGAATAAAAGATCTGCTCTATAAAATCGCCACAAGTAAGGATAGCTTTTGTGCAAAAGCGCTTGAATTTTATGGGGTTGAAGCAGACAAGCTAAAACAAGAAAAAGAAGAAAAAGGTGACAAAGCTCAAAATTTATCAAAATTCTCTATAGATTTAACTGATCTTGCAAGAGAGGGCAAGATAGATCCGCTTATCGGAAGAGAAGTTGAACTTGAACGCATGATGCAAACCTTAAGCCGCAGAAAGAAAAACAATCCCCTGCTTGTAGGAGAAGCGGGTGTCGGAAAAACTGCCATAGTTGAGGGCTTAGCGCTTAAGATTGCAAATAAAGAAGTGCCCGATAAGCTTCAGGATGTACAAATTTTCGCTCTTGACTTGGGCGCTATGATAGCAGGCACAAAATATAGAGGCGACTTTGAAAAACGCCTAAAAGACGTGATAGATGAGGCAAGCGAGCAAGAAAACGCGATAATCTTTATAGATGAAATTCACACGATCATAGGCGCGGGCTCTACAAGCGGCGGAAGCCTCGATATGTCAAATTTACTAAAACCTGCCCTTGCAAGCGGTGCTCTTCGCTGTATCGGCGCTACTACTTATGCGGAATACAGAAGCTTTTTTGAGAAAGAAAAAGCTCTCTCAAGACGCTTTGCAAAACTTGACATAGAAGAGCCTAGCATAGATGAGAGCTTTGAAATTTTAAAAGGACTTAGAAGCAAATACGAGAAATTTCACGGTGTAAAATATAGCGATGAAATTTTAAAACTAAGCGTGGAGTTAGCTAAAAAATATATAAACGATCGCTTTTTGCCCGATAGTGCCATTGATCTAGTAGATGAAGTCGGAGCCAGCCTCTCGCTAAAACAAGCCAAAAATACCAAGGTCAAACAAAGCGATATAACCGCGGTCGTAAGCAAGATAGCAAACATCCCTGATACAAATTTAAAGACTGACAATATCTCATTCCTTAAAAATTTAGAAAGCAAACTAAAATCTGAAATTTTCGGTCAGGATAGCGCGGTTAAAACTCTAGCCGATGCGATCAAACGTTCATACGCAGGGCTTAAAAACCCAACCTCTCCGATCGGAGTGTTTTTATTTACAGGCTCAAGCGGAGTCGGTAAAAGCGAGCTAGCCATATCGCTGGCAAGAAATTTAAGCATAAATTTCGAGCGCTTTGACATGAGCGAATACATGGAAAAGCACAGCGTTTCAAGACTCATCGGAGCACCTCCGGGGTATGTCGGCTTTGAAGGTGGAGGCATGCTTACAAATGCTATCAAAAAGCATCCTCATAGCGTGATCTTATTTGACGAGATCGAAAAGGCAAACGACGAGCTTGTGAACGTATTTTTACAAATTTTTGATAGTGCAAGCCTAACCGACAATACCGGCGCAAAGAGCGATTTTAGAAATACCATCATCATAATGACATCAAATTTAGGCTCAAAAGAGGCTCCTAAAATGGGCTTTAGCAAGGATGAAAGCGGCAAAGCAGACAGTGCGGTTAAAAATTTCTTTAGTCCGGAATTTAGAAATAGAATCGACGCGATAGTGCATTTTAACGACCTAAACGAAGACGTGCTAGCTCTCATAACTCAAAAGATACTAGATGAGATAAGCGCAAGCTTGCAAGATAAAAAAGTGGTCATCAAAGCCGACATGAAAGCCAAAAAATACCTTTGGAAAAAAGGATACAGCAAGGAATTTGGCGCTAGAAATCTAAAACGCGTGGTCCATGATGAAATTTCAACCAAGCTTAGCGAGGAAATTTTGTTTGGCAAGCTTAAAAACGGCGGTGTTTTAAATATCGGTGTAAAAGACGGCAAATTAGATTTTAAATTTGATAAATTAGCAAAATAAAACAGATAAGAGCGAGCCTGGAAGTGGAATTTACAAGAATTTACAACTTCCCCGATCCAAGCCTTGCTCCTTCAAATGCTCCGCTTTGCATAGGCGGGGATTTGAGCATTGAGGCGCTTTTACAAGCTTACGACAAAGGAATCTTTCCTTGGTTTTTACCGCACGAGCCGATATGCTGGTGGTGTCCAGATCCACGAGCAGTGCTGTTTCCAAAAGATATCAGAATCCAAAAAAGCATAAAATCCGCACTTAAAAAATTTAACGTCAAATTTGATCACGACTTTGCAAGTTTTTTACAAATTTGCAAAAACGAACGCGCCGCAAAGGAAGACACTTGGCTAAGCGATAACATCGTAGAAGCCTACATAGCGATGTTTGAAGCCGGATATGCTCATAGCGTGGAAGTTTATGAAGATGAAAAACTAATCGGCGGACTTTACGGGCTAGTTTTTGGCAAAGTCTTTTGCGGAGAGAGCATGATAAGCCTAAAAACAGGCGCTTCAAAAGTCGCTCTCATAAAGCTTTGCGAGGCTTTAGGCAAATTTGATTTTATGATTGATTGTCAAGTGATGAATGATCACCTTAAATTTATGGGCGCAAAAGCTATGAAGCGCGATGAGTTTTTAAAAAGATTTGAAATTTTAAAAAAAGAGACAAGCGGATTTGAAAATTTCAAAGATTTGGAAAATTTAGTTTAAAATTTAGAATTTTAGGAACAAAACTTGCTTGTAAATCTAGTGAAATTTAATCAAAAAGGCTAAAGATGTTTGCAGGAATATCAAGTTCAAAATCAAAACAGCTAGTAGAAAGCGCACTGGCTAGCAGAAATTTGCGCCAGCAGCTCATATCAAGCAATATCGCAAACATCAATACGCCGTTTTATAAATCACGCGATATCGCATTTGAAAGAGCTCTAAGCGAAAGAGCAGCTGAAATTTACGGCAAAAAAGAAAGCAAAGAGCTTGAGCTTGCCAATACTGACGAGGCTCATTTGCCAAAAGTAAAATTTCCGGACTCAAAGCTAGCTACGATCTTTCTTCGTGACGGACACATGGCTAGAAATGACGGCAACACAGTCGATCTTGATGTAGAGACAACAGAGCTTAGTAAAAATGCGATCATGATAACTGCACTTGATAACGCAATGAAGCGCGATAGCGCGAACTTTAAAAGCGTGATTGAAGCAAGTAGCAAGATTTAAAGGAAATTAAGATGAGTTATTTAAGCGATTTTGATATAAGCGGATACGGACTAAGCGCACAGAGATTTAGAATGAACGTAATTAGCTCAAACATAGCTAATGCAAACACTACAAGAACGGCTGAAGGCGGACCTTATCGCCGACGCGAAGTGATATTTAAAGCGGTTGATTTCGATAGCACGCTAAATGAGCAAATCGCAAAAAAAACAAACATGCTTGAGTATGAAAACCCGCTTGATGACAGCTTTTGGCAAAAAGACGCAAAACCTGCTATAATGAGCGTCGTAGTTGATAAAGTGGTGCGCGACGATAAGGATTTTAAACTAAAATACGATCCAAGCCACCCCGACGCCAACGCACAAGGATACGTCGCATATCCAAATATAAATCCAGTCATCGAAATGGCTGATCTGATCGAGGCTACAAGAGCCTATCAGGCAAACGTCTCTGCATTTCAAAGCGCAAAGACGATCGCTCAAAGTGCGATAGAACTATTAAGAGGTTAATAAAAATGACAAATATAGATAAAATCAGCTCTGTTGCTTCGCCATTTAAAAAAG
This sequence comes from Campylobacter sp. RM16188, assembly GCF_012978795.1. Lineage (NCBI taxonomy): Bacteria > Pseudomonadati > Campylobacterota > Epsilonproteobacteria > Campylobacterales > Campylobacteraceae > Campylobacter > Campylobacter sp. RM16188. Next base: position 69,142 of record NZ_LIWQ01000009.1, read on the forward strand.
AAAATGCAAATTTAACTCAAAAAAGCCAAAATGAATTTGCAGCCATGCTTGATAATTCGCTTAAAGAGCTAAACGAAGTACAAGTAAATGCCGATAAGGCAATCGCCGATCTAGCAACAGGCGAAGTAAAAGACCTTCATCAAGCCGCAATCGCCATAGGCAAGGCAGAAACCAGCATGAAACTAATGCTTGAAATTCGTAACAAAGCGCTAAGCGCATACAAAGAGATATCAAGGACACAAATTTAGCCTTAAATGAATTCCAAAAAATCAAAAATTTTAATTTTATTTTCACTAATTGTATTTGGGATATCTATATTTTTAGCGGTTATCTTTTATAGGGCAAACATCGAAAGACGCTTGCCAAAGCTTGAAACAAGCGAAGTAAACACCGCACTTCGCGGCAATATAGTCACAAAAGACGGATTTAGCGTCGCAAGTAGCCAAAAACTTTATAAAGTAATGGTCGATACGAGAAATATCGATCCAAACAAAAAAGATCTCTTTGTTAAGCTTTATTCGCTTTACAGCGGAGATGATCCAAAAAAAGTTAAAAAAAGCATAAACAGCACAAAAGGTCTTGTAACTCTCTCTTACAAGATCGACTCCAAAGGCGCCGCTTACCTTCAAGAGCTTGCAAGAAAGCTATACAGAAAGAAAATTTTTGTGCCTTACGAAGATCCTAATACCGGCATAGCCTCTCTTCGTGGCATGAGTATAGTCGAAAGCGGCGAAAGCAGGCAGTATATGGCAAAAGACGCCTTAACTCCGCTTATAGGCTACGTAAAAAAGATAGAAAAGGAAAATATCACCAAAGTTACCGGCGTAAAAGGTGTTGAGAAGTCATACGAATACTACATTTCGGCTATTCAAGATGCTAAAATTTTAGGGCCCAAGGATATCGGAAATAATATCATCTTAACAAGCGATTCAAATTTAGCCAACCGTGTAGATGGGTATGATACCATCTTAACCGTTTCTCTTAAATTCCAAAGCGCGTTAGAACAAATCATAGACGAAAGAAAAGAATTTCTAAACGCAAAAGAGATAATTGTAGGCGTTATGGAGTCTAAAACCGGCGAACTGTTGGCGCTTGCAACTACTTCAAGATACAATCCTTCAAATATAAAAAAGCAAGATTATAAATCCTTAAATTCATCGGCAACCGAATATGCTTACGAGGTGGGTTCGGTATTTAAGCCGTTTATTTTTGCACTTTTGCTTGCCGAAGATAAGCTAAATCCCTTCGAGCGCATAAACACCTATAACGGCAAATATCAGCTTGGCAAACGTATAATAAGAGATACTCATCCGCAGCCCTTTATGACCGCAGAAGACGTGCTTGCGCACTCATCAAATATCGGCATGATACAAATAGCCCAGCGTCTTGAAGGCTCGCAAATTTACTCGGGGCTTTTAAATTTCGGCTTCACGCAAAAAACGGGTATCGATATGCCGTACGAACAAGTGGGCAATATGCCTCCCGTAGCAAAGCTAAACTCGCAAATTTATAAGGCAACTATCAGCTACGGATACGGGCTTCAGGCGACTTTTATACAGCTTTTAAAAGCATATAACGTCTTTAACAACAAAGGAGTTATGGTAACGCCAAAAGTTGTGAGCTCTCTTTACAAAAACGGTAAATTTTATGTAGTAAACAATCCTGAGCCTACGCAGGTACTCACTCAAGATGTAGCAAAACGCATGAAGCGAATACTCATCAAAGCCGTTGAGAGCGGAACGGGCAAAAAAACAAAAACTCCCGGACTTGAAATAGGCGGCAAGACAGGCACGGCTCACATCGCGTCAGCAGGCGGTTATTCAAACAGATATAACGGTTCGTTTTTTGGATTTGTAAATGACAGCGAAGGCAACAGCTATACTATCGGGGTTTTAGCAAGAGAGCCGAAGAAACCATACTATCACTTTGGAGCTCAAAGCGCCCTACCCGTATTTAAAAAGACGGTTGATCTGATGATCGAAGAGGGATTTTTAAAACCAAGCGATGAGAATTTAACCCAAAATAAAAACGCCAAATAAAATCTTAGTCTAATAAAAATTCTAAAACAAAATGCTTTATTGGCTTTGATGGAAAAATAAAAAGCTAAAAACTAACTTTAAATTTTGATATCCAAACTATTCATGAGAAGTATAGACGAGCAAGCCATAAAAACCATCAAAAGCCCTGCTATCAAAAGCCTATCTTTTATAAAATTTCCGCTTACTATATCTCTTAAATTATAAGCCGTTACGCATATCACGACAATCGAGCTAAAATAATAAACAAACCAACTAAGTCCGTCAAGACTAAAAGAGTGAAGCAACACAAGAGCGTTAAACAAGATAGATATCACGGCACAAATGACGGCTATAGTAAATGAAACTCCGTAGGATATGAAGCCCGCGTGATCTTTCATATATGATTTCAAAGCTCTTGAGCAAAAAAATATAAAAGTAATGGCTATGATGATATAGTTTTTCATAAAATCAACCGCCATATCGTATAAGACGGTGATTCCGCTTGTAAGCAGATCAAGCTCCATCATTATGTTATAAACTATGGCTATAAAAAGCATAGATACAACCAAAACGATAAAAGTAATAACCAAGGAGACAATCAGCGTTAAAAGCACCGCCCAAAAAGTTTCAAGCACTCCGTAGGGCTTAAGATCGCTATTTTTTATAAATTCTTTTAAATTCAACCCAAAACTTCTTTTATAAATTTCTTAATCCATATAAATAACAACAGAGCTTATCTAAACTCAAATTTAAAGCCAAAAGCAAACTCAAATATATTATAAATAAAAATTTAAGGCTGAAGTATTAACATAATTTAAATTATATTCAAAATGAAGCTTAAGGGTGATGCGTGTCTAGCAAGCTTTTGCTGTTTTTCAAGAAGTGAGTTATCCTGAGCTTTGGCAAGCAAATCCTTTCTAAATTTTTCAAGCATATCCTCAAGCACGCCAAGAAGCTCTTTAATCTCATTTATGCTTTTGCTTTTTGCGCTCTCTTCATCAAGCCCAAGAGTTTTGATGAGTTCTGCTCGCTTTGCCTCGACCTTCTCTTCTATCTTTAGCTCGTTTAGATAGCTTATAAATTTAATTGACCCCATCTTAGTTAAATTTTGTCTAAAGCTATCTACATCCATGCTCTTTAGCGAGCTTTTAGCCTTTAAATTTATGCTTTCTAGCTCTTTTTGAAATTCACTTTTGTCGTTTTGAATGATTTTTTGAGACTTATAAAGGCTATTTAAATCCTCTAAAAATTTAAGTGCGGAATTTTCGCTTGATATCTTCAAATTTTCTCCTTACGGTAAATAGTCATTAAAGATAAAAAGCAAATTTTATTCCGTTTAAATTTGGTGCCGCCAAAATCAATCAGCGACACCAAAGGCGTTTTTAAGCGTGATGATAGTCGTCGTATATTACTTTGTTTGTTTGAAATTTCTCGCGTTTTAGCTCTCTAACGCGTAAAAATTCATCCTCATCTATCTTTTTGATCTGAATCGCCGCTTTAAATGTAGGAGTTTTACTTATAAAGTCCCATCCGCTGCTTGTTATCTCATTACAGCAACTCTCCCAGTAGTGATAAGTCATTTGTATGATTCCATCGGGCACGATATCGGTCACATCAGCCTTAACTACGATGTAGCCGTATCTGCTCCAAGCCTTTATAAAATCACCGTGTTTTATGCCGTATCGCTCCGCCAGCGCAGGGCTCATCTCTGCTATAGGCCCTACACTGTCACCACCTTCTTCTATCGCCTTTGAGCGACGAGTCATCGCTCCGCCTGCATACTGATAAACTTTGCGAGTAGTAAGTAGCTGGATAGGATACTCCTCATCCACAGGCTCATCGACACTTCCTGCCATTATCGGATAATCGGTCGGCATATTCATTCGTTTTGCAAATTCCGCTTTAGCAGGCTCTATATCGGCGACACTTTTTACATGTAAACACGGAACAAATTTGCCTTTGCCATCAGGTGTGAAAAATTTCCTGTCTAGATACAAGCTTTGTCCGCCCATATCATCCTCTGTCGGACATGGCCAATGAAGCCCGTAATACTTCTTAATACGATAATAGCTCATTCCGCCGTATCTATAAGGATCGCACTTGCGTTCCTCTTCCCAAATTTCTTCAGGAGATTTGAAGTTAAATCCCTCTTTGGCACCAAGCCTTCTAGCTATCTCACAGATGATCCACCAGTCTTGTCTAGCGTCTCCAGGAGGCGTGATGACGGCTTCATTGTGCTGCACACGGCGCTCCGCGTTGGCAAAGAGACCTTCCTTTTCACTACTTGCGACACCAGGTAAAACAACATCCGCCTTGCGCGAAGTTTCAGTTAAGAATATATCTTGCACAAGATACATATCAACTTTTGATATCGCTTTTAAGAAGTGGTTTGTGTTTGGATCGGTCATTACGGGATTTTCACCCATTGTCCAGAAGAAATGCACCCTGCCATCAAGTATCGCGTCAGGAACTTCGGTCTTATGGATACCTATCTTGTTGCTTAAAAATCCCGGCTCTAAATTCCAAACCTTCTCAAACCAAGCAAGCTGCTCAGGGTCAGTTACTGAACCCAAATTTGGCAATACGTTTGGAAGAACACCCATATCGCAACAACCTTGGACGTTTACTTGACCACGTATAGGAAGATCGCCGCTTCCAAGCTCGCCGATATTGCCGGTCAGTAAAAATAAATTTGATATATCACAAACTCCGCCTACACCGTGGTTAAAGTGAGTAACACCCATACCGTGAGTAATAACCGCAGGTCTTATAGTAGCATACATTCTGGCGGCTTTTCTGATATCTTCGGGGTTTAAATTTGTATATTTCGCAACCGCTTCAGGTGAATAATCCTTAACCGCTTCGCGCACGTACTCTACGCCAGTCGTGCACTCATTTACAAAATCCCAGTTTACCAAATCCTCTTCAAAAATGACATATAAAAGCGCATTTATAACAGCAATATTATGCTCTGGTGCAAGTTGTAAATGCACGTCCGCACGGCTGGCAAATTCCGTCTTAATCGGATCGATTACGATTAGTTTTGCGCCTCTGTTTAGAGCCCTTTGAATATGCATGGCAGCTATCGGGTGTCCGTTTTCAGGATTTGATCCGATCATCATGATGCAGTTGCTATAAGAACCTATCTCTATAAAGCTATTTGTCGCAGCTCCGTTACCGATTGTCTTGGCAAGACCTGCCACAGTCGGAGCGTGTCAAATTCTAGCACAGTGATCTACGTTATTTGTTCCTATTACTGCACGCATGATCTTTTGAGCTACATAGTTATCCTCAAGCGTACATCTTGCAGAGAAATTTCCTACGATCGCATCTGGACCGTATTTTTCCTTTACTTCTTTTATCTTTGAAACAACCAGATCAAGTGCCTCATCCCAACTCGCTTCCTCCAAGTCTCCATCTTTACTAAAGACGCCGTCTTTTTTTCTTATAAGCGGGGTGGTGAGTCTATCAGGAGCTCCTACATAATCCCACCCGTAAAATCCTTTTAAGCAAAGATTTCCTTGATTTACAGGATTTTCTTCAACTCCGGTTGCATATTTGATAACATTGTTTTCAACATGCAACTTGATCTGACAGCCTGTTCCGCAATACGGACAGATTACTTTTCCTTCTTTTGTCATGTTTTCCCTTTTTTAAATATGCAAATACGGCATATATTAGATATGCTATATTTGCATATATCTGCTTAAATTTAAATAAATTTATTAAGAAAAAAATCAATTTATAAATTTAATATTTATTTAATATTATTTGAATTTAATTAGTATTAATTGCCTATATTTAGGGATTTAAAAATTTTATATTAAGTATTTAAATTTTAGAATTATTGATAAAAATAGACAATATGAGAATGTAAGATATTAAATCTTAACCATATAATAAAATATATTTTTTAATTTATACAGTTAAGATTTTAATGATAATAAATTTATTTTAAGGCTATCTGAATTAAAAATTTAGCAAATTCTTCGCTGTCGTTAGGGCAAGCGACAACATCATAATACTCAAATTTAAGCTCATCGGCTACATCTTTATACTCTTTTGCCAGCTCAAAAACGCTCTCTGAATTATCTATACAAAAAGATATAGGATAGATTAGCGCTTTTTTATTTTCAAGTTTTGTCAGTTCGTCTCCAAGTGCCGGTTCAAGCCATTTTACCGGTCCTAAACGCGACTGATAAGCAACGCGAATTTCTTTAAATTTCATATCTTTGCGAATTAGATCGGAAAGAATTTCAACATGCTCTAAAGTATGCTTTTCATAAACATCGCCATTATCTATAATCTTTTGAGGCAAAGAGTGAGCCGAAAATATAAGCGTTATCTCCTCTGTTTTTAAATCCTTTACCATATTTTTTATAGAATTTACTATGACCTGATTATAAAGTTCATCTTTATAAAACGGCTCTATGATTTTCACTTTAGCCTTTAAATTTAGCTCTTCAAACGCTTTGTTAAAATCATTTAAGCTTGAAACTACGGTTGTTATAGAGTGATGAGGATATAAAGGCAAAACTATAATCTCATCAAAATTTTCATACTTTTTAAGCACCTCTTTTGCAAAAGGCGGAGTGTAGTTCATAGCAAAATCAACCGCATCAAATTCATCGCTTAAGCTTGAAATTTTACCGCATAGTCTTTGGGTTATCTCGCAAATGGGCGACTTGCCTCCGATTTGTTCGTAGTTATGCGTAGCCTCTTTAAGTCTAGAGCGAGTTATCATAAAGGCTATAAATTTACGCAAAAATTTATTTTTAATCCCTAATATACAGGGATCGTTAAACATATTTTTTAAAAATACCTCAACCTCGCTCAGATTATTTGGTCCGCCCATATTTAAAAGCAGCAAAAGCCTTTTCATGCGCACACTCCATAAACCTTAAGCACCTCGTCAAAGCTTGCCAAATTTTCGAATTTTCCCAATTCGCAAAGCTTACCAAATTCTATCTGCGCCATTCTTGCAGGCGATATATCACAATTTACTTTCAAATTTTGCTGTCCTTCGGCAGTGTATTTATTAAGTTTGAGTCCAAGCAAATCGCCAAAATAAATTCCGCTCTTTGCCGCTACTTCCACTATAAAACGGTTGATAGGATACTCTTTTGAGCCGTGAATACTAACCAAAGCTTGATTTTTCATCTTTAGCTCATAAAGCATACTAAGAGCCTCTTTTTTGTTGTCGTTTTTGGATTCGAATTTAAAAAATCCCCCCACTTCACTGCTTGTTAAATACCTTGCCAAATCGATATTATAAAGCATTTGCATAGACAAATTTTCATCCTTGCAAATACCGCAAGTAATATTTATAGAGTAAATTTTATCCTCTTTTTCAAGAGATTTTTTTAAAGAGGCTATCACGGGGTTAAATCTATCGCAAAGACACATAGCGCTTACAGCTCCGCTTAAATTCGAGCGGTATTTCATCTCCTGAATAGCGCTACTGCTTTTAGCCAAAGGTGCATTTATAAAGATAAATTTAGATGCTTTTACACACTTTGAAAACAGATCAAAATACTCTATTCCGTCAGTTATTATAAGCGCTTCGGGATTTGTTATCTCAAAAAGCTCGTTTATATCATCGTAAATTTCAACTCTGGCATGATTGTCGCCGCATTTATTACTATAAATTCCCACCAGTTCAAAATCATCAGATCTTCTAAGCTCGTTATAGTGCATTTTGCCGATATCTTCAAAGCCTATGATCGCAAGGCGTTTTTTCATAATCTCATCCGTTTTTTTGATAGACATTATATTTTATTTTGGTAATTATATGTTTAATCCACTTTAAATTTCGTAAAATATATTTTACAATGTAACAAATTTCAAACCCTCTTACCTCTAACTTTAAAACCAAGCCTTTAAAAATTTAATGAAAAATATGGTAAAATCAGCACTATTTTATAAAATTTGATAGGAAAAATTATGGATATCAGACAGGCTTATTTGGATTATTTTGCAAGCAAAGGTCACGAGATCATACCTTCATCGCCGCTTGTACCAAACGATGCGACGTTGCTTTTTACAAACGCGGGAATGGTGCCCTTTAAAAGCATATTCACAGGCGAAGTTCCACGCCCTACTCCGCCTATCCGCACTAGTTGCCAAACCTGCATAAGAGCGGGCGGTAAGCATAACGATCTTGATAATGTGGGCTATACTGCGCGCCACCACACGTTTTTTGAAATGCTTGGGAATTTCAGTTTTGGCGAATACTTTAAAAAAGACGCGATCGCTTACGCTTGGGAATTTGTTACAGATGTGCTAAAGCTGCCTAAAGATCGCCTCTATGTCACGGTTCATGAAAGCGACGACGAGGCTTATGCTATGTGGCAAGAGCATATATCAAAAGAGAGAATTTACAAATTTGGCGACAAAGATAACTTCTGGCAGATGGGCGATACGGGTCCTTGCGGTCCTTGTTCGGAGATTTTTTACGATCAAGGAGCGGAGCACTTTAACTCAGATGAGGACTATATGGGCGGTGACGGAGATAGGTTTCTTGAAATTTGGAACCTTGTCTTTATGCAATATGAAAGAAGCGCAGACGGCAAGCTAACTCCGCTTCCAAAACCGTCAATTGATACAGGTATGGGTTTAGAGCGCGTAACTGCGATAATGGAAGGCAAATTTAGCAACTACGATAGCTCGCTTTTCATGCCGATTATAAATGAAGTGGCTAAAATTTGCGGCAAACCTTACAAATACGAAAGCGGTGCTAGTTACCGTGTGATTAGCGATCATATACGCTCGGTTACATTCCTGCTTGCTCAAGGCGTAGGCTTTGACAAAGAGGGGCGCGGATACGTCCTAAGAAGAATTTTACGTCGCGCGATTCGCCACGGATACCTGCTTGGTATTAAAGAGCCGTTTATGTATAGGCTGGTTGATCAAGTATGCGAGCTGATGGACTCTCACTACACTTATCTAAACGAGAAAAAAGATGCGGTTAAAGAGCAAATTCGCCTTGAAGAGGAGAGGTTTTTAACCACTATCGCTTCGGGTCTTGAGCTATTTAACGACGAACTGGCAAAAACAAAAGAAATTTTTAGCGGAGATGCGGCGTTTAAGCTTTATGACACTTTCGGTTTCCCGCTTGATCTAACTGCAGATATGCTTAGAGACAAGGGATTAAAGGTTGATGAAGCAAGGTTTGATGAGCTTATGAATGAGCAAAAAACTCGTGCAAAAGCCGCATGGAAAGGAAGCGGAGATAAAAGTGCAAAAGGCGATTTTAAAGAGCTTTTAGAAGAATTTGGCGAAAATAAATTTAGCGGTTATGAAACCTTAGAGCAAAAGAGCAAAATTTTAGCTCTGCTTGATGATGATTTCAAACGCGTTTCAAGCTTAAAAGCAGGCGAAGTCGGCTGGGTAATGCTTGATGTAACGCCGTTTTATGCTCAAAGCGGCGGTCAGTGTGCGGATGAAGGCGAGATAAAAAATTTTGCCAAAGTGCTTGATACGCAAAAATTCTTCGGGCTAAATTTATCTCAAATTTCAGTTACTAAAGAGTTAAAAGCAGGAGATGAAGTTGAGGCGGAAGTTTCTAACGAAAGAAGCGAGATAGCGCGCCACCACAGCGCAACTCACCTTTTACACTCGGCTTTGATTAAAATTTTAGGCAGTCATATAGCCCAAGCCGGCTCAAGTGTAGAAGCAAATAAGCTTAGGTTTGACTTCTCGCATCCTAAAGCGCTAACAAGCGAAGAGCTTGAAAAGATAGAAAACTTCGTAAATAACGCGATAGCCAAGGGAGCGCAAGCCAAAATAGAAATAATGGATCTAGACGAAGCCAAAAATAGCGGAGCCATAGCTTTATTTGGCGAAAAATACGGCGAAAAAGTGCGCGTGCTAAGCTTTGGCGATGTGAGTAAAGAGCTTTGCGGAGGAACGCACGTAAAAGATATAAGCGAGATCGGAGCCTTTTTTATCGTTAAAGAAAGCGGAGTAAGTGCTGGCGTAAGAAGAATAGAGGCAGTTTGCTCTAAGGCTGCGCTAAATTTAGCAAGAGAATTTAGAGCCGAACTTGACGAGCTAAAATCCGAGCTAAAAAGCGTCGAGCCTATAAATGCGGTTAAAAAACTAAAAAATGAAATAAAGGCGCTAAAAGACGAGCTTAAAAACGCAGGCGGGTCAAAAGCCATAAATTTAAGCGAGCTAAACGGCGTAAAATTTGGAGTCGAGATCCTTCAAGGCGGAGATATCAAAACCGCAATTGATGAGATAAAAAATGCGAACGAACGCGTTGCAGTGCTGTTTATGCAAGAAAAAGAAGGCAAAGCGATAATCGCCGCAGGAGTCAAAAACGCAAATTTAAAAGCTGGAGAATGGGTTAAATTTATAGCTCAAATTTTAGGCGGCAACGGCGGAGGAAGAGATGACTTTGCTACCGCAGGCGGAAAAGACATCGGCAAAATGAATGAAGCAAAAGAGGCGGCGGTGAAATTCGCAAAAGAAAAACTAGCATAGTGAGCAAAGATAGCTTGCGTCCTTTGCCGTATTATTTTTAAAAGGATAGAAATGCCCGAATTTAACATCGCATTTGCAAAGTTAAGCCACATCATTCCGTTTTTGCACATAAGCGCGACTATAGTATTTATAGGATTTCAGGCTTGCTTTTGGTTTATGTGTAAATTTTTCATGCAAGGCATAGCAAACAACCACAAAAGATACTTGATGGTTATAGAGGCTCTTAAGCGCCTTGGATACGCGGTTTATGCGGCTTTATCGGTGATGGCGATAACGGGCATTCTTATCAAGGATAGCGACTATTCAAAGATCGCAGATCCTATGTCAAACACGATAATAGCGACAAAATGGACGATATTTGCCTTCTTGCTCATAAACGTCCTTTACGTAACATATAGGCTAAAAAAAGCTATCAAATCAATCGATGATAGCGAGTATATCGAGCTTCACGAAAATTTAATCGTAATAATTTATTATTTTATACCGCTTAACGTTGTTGCGGCTTTATTTGCGACCTATCTTGGTGTCGCATACAGGGGGTTTTGATGATAATTTTAGCTTCAAGTTCGGTTACTAGAGCTAAAATTTTAGAAGAAAACGGGTTAAATTTCAAGCAAATTTCCTTTGAATTTGACGAAAGCGGTATAAGCAAGAAACTGCCTCCCGCAAGCTATGTCCTAAAAATAGTTCAAAGCAAAAAAGAGCAGTTTTTAAAATCTCATCCGAATCTAAAAAACATACTTCTTGCAGATAGCGCAGTCGTGTGCAGGGATGAAATTTTAGGCAAGGCAAAAGATGCCAAAGATGCTATCAGAATGCTAAATTTACAAAGCGAAAGCGTAACTAAGATAATAACCGCGATGATATTTTTAGGCGAAAATTTCGAGCTTATAAACGTAAGCGTAACGGCCTATGAGTTTGGTAAATTTGACGAAAAAGAGCTTGAAGCCTACATCAAAAGCAGCGAGTGGCAAGGCAAAGCCGGAGCCATGATGATAGAAGGATTTAACAAAAAATACATCCTAAAACAAACAGGCAACGAAAGCACCGCCAGAGGGTTAAACTACGAACAATTAAAGGCATTTTTATGAGATATATAGTTTCGTTTCTTTTTATCGTATTTGTTTCCGCGTGCGCGGCAATTATCTATCTTTACTCGCAAATTCGATTTGATGCGACAAACATCATCGAATTCAAGCCAAAGCTAACGACTCAAATTTACGATAGAAACGGCGAGCTAATCGCTAATATCTTTGATGAAGAAAATAGAATTTACGCAAGATACGACGAGATACCTCCGCGCCTTATAGAAGCTCTTGTGGCGATCGAAGATACTAGCTTTTTTGAGCATGGCGGAGTAAATCCAGAAGCCATCACAAGAGCGATCATAAAAGACATCAAGGCTAGAAAGCTTGTAGAGGGTGCTAGCACCATCACTCAGCAGCTCGTAAAAAATATGGTCCTAACCCGCGAGAAGAAATTTACAAGAAAAATAAAAGAGATGGCTCTTGCCATGAAGCTTGAAAACGAGCTTAGCAAAGAAGAAATTTTAGAAAGGTATCTAAATCACGTATATTTCGGACATGGTTATCACGGCATAAAAACAGCGGCAAAGGGGTATTTTAGAAAGGAGCTAAACGAACTTAGCCTAAAAGAGATAGCCATACTCGTGGGTCTTCCAAAAGCTCCAAGCACATACGATCCTACCAGACATCTTGACTTGTCGCTAAGTCGCGCAAACAACGTTCTTTGGAGGCTGAATATACTTGGCTGGATAAACAAAGAAGAGTATGAAAAGTCTCTCATGGAAACGCCTGTCGTATATGATGATACCCTTACGCAAAATAAAGCTCCTTATATCGTAGATGAGGTTATAAAAGAGGCTTCAAAACACTTTAACGACATAAAAACAGGCGGATATATCATCGAAACAAGCGTTGATCTAAAGATTCAGGATATGGCGATAGAGGCGCTTAAATTCGGGCACAATGAAATTTTAAAGCGAGATAAGGACGCAAACGCTTCGGTGCTAAACGGAGCTATCGTAGTAACATCACCCAAAGACGGGGGTATCTTGGCGCTTGTCGGAGGAGTTGATTACTCCAAAAGCAACTACAACCGCGCTACGCAGAGTATGAGGCAGCCGGGCTCTAGCTTTAAGCCATTTATCTACCAGATAGCGCTTGATCTGGGCTACTCGCCGATGAGCAAGGCTGCTGATATCTCGCGTGTGTTTGATACGGGTAAAAATCAAGAGGCGTGGAAGCCTAAGAACTATAGCGGCGGCTTTCAAGGCTATATCACACTTAAAGAAGCGCTTCGTCAGTCAAGAAACTTAGCAACTATAAATTTGCTTAGCGAAATCGGACTTGATACTGTTTATAAACGCTTAAGCGAGCTTGGCTTTAAAAACGTGCCAAAAGATTTGTCAGTAGCACTCGGAAGCCTTGGGATCTCTCCGCTTGAGTTTTCTAAATTCTACTCTATATTCTCAAATCAGGGCGAGATGGTTGAGCCAACGCTCATTCGCAGGGTTATGAGCGCGCAAAACATAGAAACTATCTTCGAGCCAAAACGCACAAGAGTAACCGAACCTGAGCAGGCATACCTAATGAACGATATGCTAAAAACCGTCGTAAACAGCGGCACCGGACAAAACGCCAAAATCGCGGGCGTGCAGGTTGCGGGTAAAACGGGAACCACAAATAACAACATAGACGCATGGTTTTGCGGTTATACTCCTGAAATTCAAGTGATCGTCTGGTACGGCAACGATAACAACACTCCGATGAGAAAAATCGAGGGTGGCGGACGAACAGCCGCGCCTGTATTTAAAAAATTTGTGCAAAGTTATATGAAGGAATTTCCAAATTCAAAGAAAAATTTTACCGAACCAGAGGGTGTTTTTCACACGATATATGAAGGCAAAGACGAACTTTATACGAAAATTTCACCACTTCCAAAGCAAGACGCTCAGGATAATCTAATCAAGCAGGATAACGAAGGGATGATATTTTAATCATCCTCTTAATTAATACATTTGCTTAAAAGATAATTCCAAAATTTAGATAACAAGAAGAAATAGGAGCAGCACATTTCAGCTCTTGTTAAACTTCACTTTTTGGTTCAAATTCAATTTTATTCGCCCAAACGCAAGCTATAAAAACCAAAAAACAGATAGGATATGAAAATGCAAGAAAATTTTCCACAATCCCAACATCCAAGTAATCAATAAAAAACAACATAATAAACAAAATCAGTAAATTTCCGATAAACATAAAAAACAACACAGCCATTTCAAGTTTAAAAATTCTAAGGCTAAGTCTAGGGTTATTTACAAACAAAAGGCTAAATTTTAGGCTCTTATCTCTCCTTACTCTACGCAAGAAAAAAGCAAGCGAAAAAATAAAAGCACCGATACATAAAGCCCAATAAACAGTATGCTCAGGAGTTTCAAGCAAGCTTGCGATAGACTTTAAAGCAAATTCAAAAGGCATAAGCAGGATAAACAAGGCAAGCACGCAAATCCACGCGTAAAAAGGAGCTAAAACGTAAGCTCTAATTTTTCTTAGCTTATTAAATTTTAGCTTTAGATATCCCGGTATCAGGCTAAATTTCTCGTCCAAATTCAAGAACGGCTTCCTTGCGCCCTACTCCACGAGCCTTAATTGCTGCTCGCAGATACTCTTCCATGAATTTTCAAAATTTAGCTCCAAGCACTCTTTTATATAAGGCTTCGCCTCGCTTGGTTGCTTACGCTTGATATAAATCTCTGAAATTTGAGCAAGCGCTCTGGCTCTATCGCTTGGCAAAAGTCGCGAGCCTACAAGCTCTTTTGATGCTTGCACCGCTTCATCAAGCCTATCAAGCCTATTTAAAGAATCAATGTATTCAAAATTTATTTTCGGGCTAAAGGTAGTGATATTTAGCCTTTTTTGTAGATCAATGGCTTTTTTGGCATAGACGGCGGATTTTACAAAATCGCTACTTGCATAAGTTGCGCTTGAAATTTTATCATAGGTTTCAATAACCTTAAAATCATCTTCTCTAAGCGTCTCTATCGCGCTTATGGTAGCTACCGCGTCGCTTATTCGGTTAAGTTTAAGTAAAGCTTCAAAGCGATAAAAAAGCACAGGCGAAACGTCCGCATACTCTTCTTTAGTTGCGATAGCAAGCGCCTCATCAGCCACGCGCAAAGCCTCGGCATACTTTTCTACTTTAATAAGTGCGGAGCTTAAATTTATGAGCCACTCGATACGATCAAGCATATCTTGCGAATTTATATTAGCACGTGCTAGCTCATAAGCGCTTTCAAACCTTAAAAGCCTCATATAGCAATTAAACAGCTTAAATTTCGCCTCTATACGACCGCCTATATCATAGTTTTCCACTAGCGAAACCACCGTTTTGCAGTTGTCTTGGCGAATCATCTCATTAGCAAGCGCCAAAGCCGCATTATTTACGCTAATGATCGCCTCCGTATCGTTCATATCGCGAGCCGTGTTTGTATAGCGAAGCACATCGCTGAATTTTCCCTCTTTTAGATATAAGCCGGTCTGCTCTTTAAGAGCTCTTTGGGCTATTTCATTTTTACCGTATTTATCCATAAGAGTATCGTAGTATTCGTGAAGTTTGGTTGCATTATTTTCGTTAAGTTCAAAAAACAGTCTATCAAGCCCCATTTGAACTTGCGAGATAAATTCGCCCTCCTTAAACTCATCTTTATAGCGTTTTAAGTAGTCGTACGCCTTATTGACATCTTTTGTATTACTTAAGCTAAGGGCTAAATTTTTAAGCACTATTTCATAGTGATCATCGTTTCTGTTAGAGTTTTGGGTTATGATCTCATAAATTCTTGAAGCCACATCGTCCATTTTGCGCTCGTGAAACACGGCAGCAAGCTCCATGGCTTGAGATATATCGTTTAGCAGATAGCTCTCATTTGCGTTTAGAATTTTTAGTATATAATCTTTAGCTTGCTCAAATTTCGCCGCATTTATACTGGTTTGCGCTAAGGCTAAAGCGGCTCTGCTTGCCACATCTACGCTACTAGTTGAGTAAAGAACCTTTTCATACATTTTTATAGCGTCGGCGGCTTTGCCCGTTTTGTAAATTTTATCTGCAAATTCAAGTATCGCCATCTTCGTCCAAAGCGAGTTTGAATGCTCGTTCATCAGTATATCAAGAGTGTAGTTCGCATCGCTCATCATATCCTGCCTGATGTATGATTTAGTAACGAGATAAAGCACTTCGGAGTAATTTTCATCAGAAGCAAATCGTCTCATCCATGCTTTGCCTTCGTTTGCGATATCCATAGGCAAAATTTCATTATAATTCTCTTCTTTTTCTAAAATTTTATCAAGAGCTCGCAAGCGATAAAGCATAAACTCGCTTGCAAATATACTGTTTGCATATCTTTTTAAAGCCGTTTGAGTTGAAACTAAAACCGCTTCGTAGCGCCTAGCGTCATAGTCTTTTTTGATTTCAAGATATAAATTTATATCGTGGCTATCGGGGTTTTCTATCGGAGCTTTGTTCAGATCAAGAGCTCCCACGCTTGGAAGTTTCATATCATTAAAGCTGGGAGCGAAATTTATGCCGTCTCGTTTTGGCTTATCAAATTCGCTTAAAGCAGGATCTATGAGTATCGTATGATGAAGAGCGAATTCATCTTTGCTTTCTTTTACGTCGCTACTTCCAAAAAGCGGACTTTTATAGCTTATCAGCTTTGAATTTGCGTGCGGAGTTATGGTTATCTTGGTCGTATTTTCATCTTGAGTGAAATTTATCTTAACCAAAGAGAGTATCTTGTCATCTATTTTAGGGATTGAACTACTAGAAATTTCGCATACATAAAGCTTTTTATCGTAAGCTAAAATTTGCTCCTTGCAGCTAAATTCCTTCTCGTCTTTTAGATGAAGGACGCTATAAGTTCTATTTGCCTCTTTGCCTGAATTTAAGGTCAAAGAAAAGCCAAACGCAAGAAGCGGAGCAAGAAGGAAAATAGATAAAATGGCTAATTTTTTCATATTGATATTATATGATGTTTAATTTTAAAAACCACTTGCAACTACAAATTTAGCGATAAACTCAAGCAGCGGATTTATCATAAGCATCGCCGTTAAAGTAGTGATGACCGCAAAGCCGACGATAACTTTAAGAGCGTTTGAAGTATTTGCTATGTAGAGGTTTTTATCTTTAACCACAGGCTCTTTTAAAAACATATAAACAACAAGCTTTAGATAATAATAAATCGCCAAAGCGCTGTTTAAAACCATAATCACGGCTAAGACGATGTGATCGCTTGCAACGGCTGCAAAAATGAGATAAATTTTGCCCCAAAAGACGCTAAAAGGAGGAATCCCAGCAAGCGCAACCATAAAAATAGCCATTATCACGGCATAGCTTGGCAAAGTCTTTATAAGTCCTGCAAATTTCTCGTAAGGGTGCTTAAATCTCCTGTCCCAACACACCGTATCATCACAGCGTGCAACCCAAAGCATCGAAAATGCGCCCAAATTCGCAAACAAAAACATAATCCAATACAAAAACAGCGCAGTATTAGCCCCACTTGTGCCGACAACTATCGCGCAAAGCACAAAGCCAGCGTGAGCTATGGAGCTAAGAGCAAGCATTCGCTTGACGTCGCGTTGCACAAGAGCCATCGAATTTGCTATAGTCATCGTTAAAACCGCGCTTATATAAAGCATATCGTGCACCCATTGGATGCCGGAATTTGCAAGACTTTCAAAAAGCCTCATCGCCACTATAAATCCTGCGACTTTAGGCACTACCGACATGTATCCTGCAAGAGGGGCGTTTGTGCCCTCATAGACATCGGGCACCCATGTATGAAAAGGTATCAAAGATAGTTTAAATCCAATCGCACTAAACATAAAAACGCACCCTAATATAACCACCATGCTATCTTGCAAATTTAAATCCCTGATAACCTCTCCGGTGAAATTTATCTCCAAACTTCCGCTTGCAAGATAAAACATCGCCGCACCAAACACGAAAAATCCGGCACCCAAAGCACCCATAGTAAAATATTTAATCGCAGCTTCTATGGATTTTAGTTTATTATGAAGCGCGATAAGCGTATAAAGCGCAAGAGATGAGGTCTCAAGCCCGATAAATATCAAGATAAGGTTGTTGCTACTAACCATAAATTCAAATCCGGCTATCATAAACAAAAATAGCGCGTAATACTCGCTCATCTCGTATTCAAAAAACCGCTTCGTACTAAGTGCAAGCGGTATAAACAGCGCAGAAGCCGTAAGTATGACAAGCTGAGAGATGATAGATATGCCGTCTATCACCATAAGACCGAAAAATCCACTCATCATGCGGTTTGAATCAATAACTATGCCGATATTTAGCATTATGGCGATAAGGCAAAAAACAGTATAAAAAGTGCGCGAAAGATCCTTTTTAAAAGTGCCGATGCATAGTATAAACAGCCCAAAAACTATAAGCGAAAGCATAGGCGCTATGGAGGCTAAATTTAGCTCTTGTAAATTTAAAAGAGTAAGATTACTCATCGCTCCCTCCTAGCTTGTTTGAATGCTCTATAAATTCCTTTGCTTTTTTGGTTTTTGCATTTACATGCATCTTCTCAACCATGGTTTTCACGCTTAAATCAATAGGCGCTAAAACCGCATTGGGTCTAACGCCAAGATAAATAACAAGCAAGCAAAGCGGTACAAGAGCGACTAATTCGTTTAAATTTAGATCCGCAAGCTTTAAATTTTCTTCTTTGCATTCTCCGTAAAATACCCTAGCAAAAAGATGAAGCATATAAACAGCGCCCACTATCACGCCCACCGTGCCTAAAATTCCATAAACGAAATTCGCCTTAAAAATTCCAAGCAGACTTAAAAATTCTCCCACAAATCCTATCGTAAGAGGAAGTCCTATGCTACCAAACATCACTACGCCAAAAGCAAGAGCAAAACGAGGCATTACCGCGGCAAGCCCACCAAATTCGGCTATCATCTTGGTATGTCTTCGCTCATATATCACGCCTACAAGCAAAAACAGAGCGCCACTAGTTACGCCGTGGCTTATCATTAAAAATATCGCCCCGCTAACGCCTTCTACGTTCATAGAAAATACGCCAAGCACCACAATACCCATATGGGATATCGAACTATAGGCGATTACTTGCTTCATATCATCTTGAGCGTAAGCTATAAACGCGGTATAAATCACCATTATAACGGCCAATATCGCTACCATATCAAACATCATCACGCTTGCGTCGGTAAATAACGGCAGTAAAAATCTCACTATGCCGTAAGTGCCCATCTTAAGAAGCACCGCGGCAAGCAGCGTAGAGCCTATGGTAGGGGCTTGTCCGTGAGCGTATGGAAGCCATGTGTGAAACGGAAACATCGGTGTTTTTATTGCAAAAGCTATAAAAAATGCTAAAAAGAGCCAAATTTGAGTATTTTCGGGCAAATTTAACCCCTGCCAATCAAGAAGCGAAAAGCTCCAAACTCCGTTCATATCGTAGTGATAATAAGCCATCACCAAGATCGCAACAAGCATAAACACAGAGCCAAAAAACGTGTATATAAAAAACTTAACCGCAGCGTAAATTCGCTTGCCGCTTCCCCATGCGCCGATGATATAAAGCATAGGAAGCAGACTAAGCTCCCAAAATATATAAAACAAAATCGCATCAAGCGCTAAAAATACGCCCATCATAGTCATCTCTAAAAACAAAATCGAGATGATAAGATGCTTTAAATTTTCTTTTATAGTAAGAGTGATTAAAGATACAAGAGTCATAAACGCACTTAAAACAACCAAAAACAAAGAAATTCCGTCGATACCCACAAGGTAATTTATGTTTAGAAATTCAATGAGCGAAATTTGATTTACGAAGCTGTATCCGCTATTGGTCGAGTCAAAACCAAGCCATATAAAAAGAGTAAGCAAAAGCTCTATAAACGCTATGCAAACCCCATAGACCTTGATACTTTTTTCCTCTATCAAAAACCCAAGCATCGCGGCAAGCGCAGGGAAAAATACAACCAAACTAAGCATAAACAACCTTAATAAAAAACGCCAAAGTAAGCAGTATGACAAAACCTATAACCATGAGGCGCAACATAAGAGATAGATTTCCGCTTTGCATGCTGTTTGAAAAATTTGCAAATTTATATATCACAACCGCAACCAAATCGACACTCTTATCTATAACCGCTTCGTCTAATTTCTTACAAATTTTAGCCAAATTAAAGTATCCGTTTATAAAAACTCTCCTATAAATTTGCGGGATAAAATACTCGTTTTTTAGCAGCTTGTAAATTTTAAGCTCCTCTAAACTACTTTTAAAAATCTCTTTTTTGTAAGCAAATACCGCAAAAATCGTAGAGATCAAAACAAGCGCAAGCGTGGCAAATATCATAATTAAACTCGTGCCGCTTGGTATATCAAATTCAAATTTAGGCAAGATATTTTCCGTTAGAAGTTCGAATTTATGTTCAAAAAACCCTGCAAACAGGGCCAAAATCACAAGCGGCATAAGCGATATGAGAGCTGATCTGCTTGCTTCATGTGGTTCATGCTCAAATTTAGCTTTGCCAAAAAATACAAGCACAATCAGCCTAAAACTGTAAAATGCCGTCATAACCGCACCGGCTAAAAGCAAAGCATAGATAACAAATTTATCGCTGCTAAAAGCCGCTTCTAAAATTTTATCTTTTGAGAAAAAGCCGGCAAACGGATAAAATCCCGCAAGCGCTACAGAGCCTATTATCATAAATATCGCGGTTATTTTCATAAATTTATAAAGCCCGCCCATCTTTTTTATATCAAGTTCATCGTTCATGGCGTGCATTACGTTGCCCGCGCACAAAAACAGAAGCGATTTAAAAAACGCATGCGTAGCAAGGTGAAAAAGCGCCACCCAATACGCTCCAAGCCCTGCGGCTACGAACATATATCCAAGCTGAGATAGCGTCGAGTAGGCGATTATCTTTTTCAAGTCGTTATTTACAACCGCCATAGAGGCTGCAAAAACCGCCACAAATACTCCAAGATACGCTATGAAGTTTGAAATTTCAGGCACGGCGGCAAAGATGGAATTTGCTCTAATTACCAGATAAACTCCTGCCGTTACCATAGTAGCTGCATGTATAAGCGCTGAAACGGGCGTAGGTCCCTCCATAGCGTCGGCAAGCCAAGTGTGAAACGGAAACTGCGCACTCTTACCCATCGCACCTATAAATAAAAACGAAGCGATCAAAGCAAGCAAGGCGCCGTCTGAATTTGGCACCATCCTAAACACATCTACATATCTCACGCTTGCAAATTCGCGGTATATCAAAAATATCGCCACAAGCATGCCAAGATCCGCGATTCGGTTCATGATAAAGGCTTCGTTTGCAGCCCAGCTTGCACGAGGCTTTTTATACCAAAACCCGATAAGCAACCACGAGCAAAGTCCTACGCCTTCCCAGCCGATAAACAGCCCTATAAAATTATCGCTTGAAACCAAAACGAGCATAGAAAAGACAAAGAGTCCAAGATAACTAAAGTATCTGTTAAACCCGCTATCATTAGCCATATAGCTGATAGAGTAGATATGCACGACACTCGCTACTACACCCACTACGCACATCATGATCACGCTTACGTCATCAAGCATAAAGCTAAAATCACTCTCAAACCCACCCGCTATAATAAAATCCATAAGATAAACTTCTATCGCACCCGCAACGCTTACTAAAGTAAGCAAGGCTATGGATGCAAGCGCGCTTGAAACTATCAAAAACGAGCAAGCTATACCCACAAAAGCAGATCGTGCGGTATGTGAAAACGCACCAGCCAAAATGCTTGCAAAAAGCGGAGCAAATAAAGCCACGGCAAAAAGAGTCATTATACTCATCACTCGCTCCTCATGCTTTTTAAGCTTGAAATTTCGATCGAGCCCGTCTTTTTATACCAAAGCACAAGCAAGCCAAGACCTATGGCTACTTCACTTGCGGCAACAGCGATAATAAAAAACGCAAAAATTTGCCCTATCATGTCGCCGTTAAATTTTGATATCGCGGCAAGAGCTACGTTTGCCGAATTTAGCAAAATTTCGGTTGAAAAAAAGAGCATTATAAGATTTCCTCGTTTTATTATACCCACAAGCCCGAGCGCAAACATCAGCGCAGCGACGATGAGATAGTGACTAAGCGTTATCATCGCTCACTCCTTTATCCATATCCTTATGCACAAGTGCGATAGCTCCTACCATAGCTACAAGCAGCATAACAGCAGCCAGCTCAAAGACGACAAGATACTTGGTAAAAAGCAAAATTCCAATCATCTCTATATTGCCCATAGTTTCAACGATAGGATATCTAGCCTCCAAATTTGCAGAAGCTATCGGAGCTGCAAATATAAGCACAAGTATAAGTGCGCTAAGTGTGCCAAGCGTATATATGAGCCTTGAAGCGGCCTTGCTTCTGCTTTCTTTTACATCTTTACTAAGATCAAAAAACATCATCGAAAAAGCGTATAGCACCATAACCGCACCCGTATATACGATGATCTGTACCACTCCTAAAAACTCCGCATCAAGCAAAAAGAAAAATCCCGAAACAAATATCATGCCTCCGGCAAGCGAAGTCATCGCGTAAAGGACATTTTTGCTAAACACGCTTATAGCAAAACAAGCAAGAGTAAATGCGGCAAAGATATAAAACGCAACAGCCTCAAGCATCGCTTCCGTCCTTTTTATCTTTGCCTTCTTTAACCGCTTGCTCGGCATTTAAATTTTCATCCGAATTTAGCTCTTTGCGCTCTTTTTCTTTCAAAGCTTCCTCTCTTGAAATTTCCTCATAAACCTCTTCACGTAAAATTTCATCTAAATTTTTATACGCAGTAGGCGTTTTTTTCACAAACCTATCCGCATCTTCGCCAAGCGAACCAAATCCGCTAAATTCGACTTGGCTTTTAAGCTCGCTAATTGGAGTTAAAAGATCTTCTTTAAGCCCAAAATACGCTCTTTGTTCGCTTGCGTTTTCGTATTCGCTTCCGTGCACGATAGCGAGCTCGGGACAAACTTCCGCACAAAGCCCGCAATAAACGCACCTGCCGTAGTTTATGGAGTATTCAAGCACTTTTTTGCGTCCATCTTCGCCCTCTTTAGTCTGCATAGCGATACAGTTGCTTACGCAAATTTTCTCGCACAGCCCGCACCCTATACACCGCTCATTTTCGCTCTCGACAAACCTCATGAGTCTATGCACCGAGCGATATCTTGGGCTTAGCTCGATCTTTTCAAGCGGATATAAAACGGTATGAGACTTGCCCCATATCATCTCGCGTAAAACGACCCAAAGCCCCGCAAATAGCTCAAATTTTATCGCGCGAGAGGCAAATCTTTTAAATTTCTCAAATTTACCGCTCGGCGGAGTCGGAGTATCTATCAAAACATATTCGCTCATACCAGCACCAGCCCCGTTATCAAGATATTAGCCACGGCTAAAGGCATCAAAACCTTCCAGCACAGACCCATTAGTTGATCGGCTCTTACGTGAGGCCAAGCCGCTCTCGTCCAAAGAAAAAAGAAAAATATAAATGCCGTTTTTAAAATGATCATAATAGCGCCTGGCACGAACCAGACGGGATTAAATCCGCCTAAAAATATAAGACTAACAAGAAACGACGCGGTTATCATATTAGTATATTCGCCGATAAAAAACATACCCCAGCGCATGCCCGAATACTCCGTGCCATATCCCGCTACAAGCTCGGTTTCATTTTCCGTTAGACAAAACGGCGTTCGATTGGTCTCCACAAATGCGGCAATCAAAAAAAGTCCAAACGCAAGTGGCTGTCTAAAGATAAGCCAACCGCCAAGCCCCGCGTCTTGGTAGTTGTTTATGTCTATTAGCGAAAGCGAACCTACCATCATAATGACGCTTAAAAGCGAAAGTCCCGTAACGACCTCAAAACTAACCAGCTGCATGCCCGCACGAGCAGCCGCGATAAGAGCGTATTTATTGTGGCTTGCAAGCCCTGCAAGAAGCGGAGAAAATACGCAAACGGCACCTACTCCAAGCACATAAAGCACTCCGACTCCCACATCGGCAAGTATTGGCCTAACCGTATGTCCAAACAGCTCAAATTCTGGCAAAAACGGCACCGTAGCAAGCGCTGCAAAAGCTCCTATGGCCGAGATTAAAGGCGCTATTAAAAATACTTTTTTATTGGCAAATTGCGGCACGATATCCTCTTTAGTAAAGAGCTTGATCATGTCGGCGACAAGTTGAAGTATGCCGGCAGGTCCTACCATGCTAGGTCCAACGCGCCTTTGCATATAAGCTAGCACCTTTCGCTCTGCATAGGTTCCAAGTCCCGCAAGAGTAGCAAAAACCGTGATGATGATAAGAGCTTTTACGATGGTTTCTACGATATAAAATCCGCTCATCTATCACCCTTTAAAATCTCTAAATTTGCATATCTGCTCTCAAAAAACGCGTCTATATCTATCTTTTCGTCAAATTCACCGATATATGCCACGCATGAGCTTAAATTTTTATCAAGCTTAACGTGAAGGGCTAAAATTTTATCACCCAACTTTATCTTTGCCGCCTCATTTTCGCAGAGCTCAAATTTATCCAAAAATGCCTGCGAAGCATAAAGAGCTCCTACTTCGTTTAACTGCGAAGCTCTGTTTGTAAATTTTGAAAACTGATGAATAGGATTTGCTTTATAAACGCTAAATTCCTGCTCATCAAATTTCAGCTTATCAAACTCAAATTTAGCCTGCGCCTCTATATCTACGGCATTTAAAAGATATCCGCGATGCGAATTTCCCGCATTATCGTAATAGTTTTGCAAATCATCAAATTTCACTTCGCTAAATTCGCCAACTCTAGCAAGCTTTGGCGTGTAGTCTATGGTATAGCGAGACTTAAGCCCAAGCTCGTTTGCAAGATCGTTTAGCGTATAGCCAAGATATGGCAAAGCCGCATTTGTAGGCACTACGCGCTTGTCGTAACTTACAAATGTGCCCTCTTGCTGCGTTAGTGCAGGCGCACAAAGATCACCTCCATATACGCTCATACTAAAGTCGGCTTTTTCGTTGTAGCCGAAGCTAAAGCCGCTTTCGCGCTCACTCAAAGTGCAAATTTTAGCAACTCCTAGCGAGTTTGTGCGAGGCGGCAATATAACAACCTTAAATTTGCTGAATTTAGCGATCATTCCTAAAAGCGAAGCCAAATTTAGCGCCTCTTCATGATAGATAAAGTCCTCTCCGACAACAAGAGCAAAGCTCTCTTTTTTAGCTCTAAGTTCGGCTATTTTAGCTTCATCAATCCCAAGCTCGTCGGCAAATTTTAGCTGCTTTTTGATCTTAGTCTCTTCACCTTCAGTCACTTCAATATCTATCAAATTTCTATCCAGAAATTCCTTTGTATCCTCATCTAAATTCTCGCCAAATTCATGCAATATCCATAGCAAAATTTTAGCCTCAACGCCCGCCTTATGCTCTATGAAAAGCAAATTTTTAGAGTAGGATTTCACAACCTCATCAGCAACCGTATGAAAATAGATCGCCGATGATTTGTTTATCTTAAGCGCATTATTTAAGGCATAACTAGCGTTTGGAGCGTCGTATCTTAAGAAGCTTCCCGCGGTTATAATAAAGTCCGTTTTGCTTAGACTTGCCGCGTCGCCGTTATACAAGCTCTCGCTGCTAAATTTAGCATACTCGTTTAAAAATTCCTGATATCTTTTTGCCTCGTTATTTACCAAATTTAAGCCAAATTTCTCCCTTAAAAGCTCTAAAATAAGAGCCTCTTCGTTTGTTATGAAGCTGTTAAATATGATATTTTTAACCTCTCCTAGGCGAAATTTCCGGGTTATATTTTTAAAATTCTCTTCATCTTTTGAGGCGTTTTCATTGGCAAAGTCATATCCGTATCTTGCAGCGGGATTTAGTGTAGCGAAGTGAAAATCGTTACTGACTCTATAAATTTTCCTTTTTCGCTCGCTTATGCCAGTAGTTTTTACATCATAATAAATCAGCTCGCAGTCGCTTGAATGAGGATTTGCAGCGGGAATTTTTTCTAATTCCCATACGTTTGAGCTGTATTTAAATTCACTTCCCACAAGCGCTCCTACGGGACATACGCTCGTACACTCCCCGCAAAAAGAGCAGTCAAGCTCCTCGCCGCCGCTTGGCGCAATAAGGCTCTTTTGAAATTTACTCCACACGGCAAAGGCGTCTTTTGGCATGAGATCTTTCATCTCTTTTGCGACCTGATCGCCTCCGCGCGCAGTGGTTTTTAAAGCGCCCTCGCCTATTTTGTCCTTACAAACCGTTATACATCGCTCGCAAACTATGCAAAGAGCGGGGTCATAGCTTATCTTGCCCCATTTTACGTGTGGTTTATGAGTGTCTTTTATCGCGTAGTTTTGAGCGGTAACCTGCATAAGAGCGGTTAAATTTTGCAATTCACACTCGCCGCTTTTATCACATACCCCACATTCTAAAGGGTGATTTATGCAGTAAGTTTGCATAATGGCGTTTCGCTCGGATATTATCTCTGGCGAATTTGTAACCACTGCCATGCCGTCTTTTGCCTTGGCGTTACAGCTATATACTCGCTTCCCTTCTGCTTCGACCATGCAAAGCCTGCAGGCAAGCGTAGGCGAACAGCCGCTAAGATAGCAAATCGCAGGGATATAGATACCGTTGCGTCTTGCGATATTTAGTATGCTCTCGCTTTCATCCGCCTTGCAGTGGATACCGTCGATAAAAACGCTTATTTGCTCGCTCATCTTTAGCCTATTTTTGAAATTTTTGCAACTTTAAAGTTATAGCCATCAACCTTTGCGTCGTTAAAAATTCCAACCGTTCCTTTCATCAAGCTATCAAGCCTAAATTTACGCGTTATGTCAAGATTGCACGCTTTTATACTCACCTCATCGCCATCTTTTATCTTAGCAGCCGCCGCAAACGAAGCAGAACCTACAAGTTCGCCGCTCTCTCCGACAAGCCCAAAAACAACGCTTCCGTCAAAGCTTTCAAGCTCTTTTAGTTCGGTTAAATTTCCGCTAGTCTCAACCTCTTTAGCTTCGCCGTCCGCTAGCACGATGTTTAAATCAAGCAAATTTAAAAACTCAAAGATAAGCTTTGAATCAGGATGAGTAAAAAACGTGCTGTCGATGATGATGTTTTTGGCATCACCTAAAAACTGGGCAATAGCTTCAAATTCCTCTTCTCCTACGCTACTTTCGCCGCTTAAAAATCCCTCATCAAGCTCGCTTAGATATTCGCGCGCCTTAGGAGTTAAATTTAATCCCTCCGCGCAGTATTTGCAAATAAGAGCAAGCACATAGCTAATGGCTCCTATCTCGCATCTTATTAGATTTTCGTTGCCTAAAATTTGATCCTCAAAGCATGAGATATACAAAAACTCGTTTTGTTTTAACCTCTCAGCCAAATTTGGATTTTGCACGCTAAGCAAACTTGCCATACTTAAAGTCTTACCGCCGTTAAATTCACTAAATTTCATATCCCGCCTTTTAATTCTTCTTTATCGCCATCATCCAATCAACTTGGTTAAATTTAAGCGAATTCATTATCTCACACCCGTTTCTAACAGCCAAATTCGCACACCTTTCTATACACTCAAAATCCCCGATCTCAAAAAGATAGATACAGACCTCACCGCTTCTTAGCTTCAAAACGCATCGTTCAAATTCGCGTTCAAATTTGGCTTTTAAGTGCCTCAAATCAACCCTTTTCATCTGTCTATCTCGCCTAAAATGATATTTGAACTGCCGATTATGGTAACGACATCGGCGATATATTGCCCTACTAAAAGATGCTCGTAAAGCGCACAGTGAAAGAAGCTAGGAGCGCGAATTTTAAGCCTATAAGGGCTTGCTTCGCCGGTTGAATATATATAAAATCCAAGCTCGCCCTTTGGCGACTCGGTAGCGTGATAAACTTCTCCCTGCTTTGCTCTTAGTCCTTGAGTAACAAGCACGAAATGCTGCATCAAAGAGTAGTTTTGAGTCATGATCTGCTCTTTGCTTGCGCTTACGAACTGCGGCGAATTGGCTAAAATTTCAGGGCTAGTAGTATGATAAAGCTTTGCGCATTGAAGCAAAATCCTAACGCTTTGCCTCATCTCCTCCATATAAAGCTTGTATCTAGCGTAGCAGTCCCCGCTGGTAGCGTAAGGAACGTCAAATTCAAGCTCATCATAGATAAGATAAGGTTCTGCCTTTCTGATATCCCAAGGCACTCCGCTTGCTCTTAGCATAACGCCCGAGCAGCCCATACCAAGAGCGTCTTCTTTGCCTAAGACGCCAACTCCTTCAAGCCTCATACGCCAAATTCTATTATCGCTTAAAAGAGTTTCGTAAGTCTTGATATCGTTTGGAAATTTATCACAAAACTCAGTCATCTGCGCAAGCCAACCGTTTGGCAAATCAAGTGGCATGCCGCCTATGCGAACGCTTGAATGAGTTAGCCTAGCCCCGCAATACCCTTCCATCAGATCAAGGACATATTCACGCTCTCTAAAAGCATACAAAAACACACTCATAGCGCCAACATCAAGTGCGTGAGTAGCCAAAAAAAGCAGGTGCGAACTTATGCGATTAAGCTCTAATATAATCGTTCGAATCACCTGCGCTCTTCTTGGCACTTCTATATCACAAAGCTTCTCAACCGCTGCGCAAAGTGCGTAGTTGTTCGCACTTGAGGCTATATAATCAACTCTATCCGTTACCGGCAAAAACTCCTGAAAGGTCATGTTTTCGGCCATCTTTTCAACGCCTCTATGCATAAAGCCCACTTCAGGCATGGCGCGCACTACCTTTTCGCCGTCAAGCTCAAGCACGAGCTTAAGCTGCCCGTGAGCCGAAGGGTGCTGAGGACCGAAATTTAGTATCATCTTGCCGTCATTTTCTTCAAATTCGATATTTTCAAAAAACGGCTTAAGTTTGCTTGGATTTTGCATTTACGGTCTTTTCTTTAAAATTTTAGCTTTGTCGCGCTTTGCTTTTTTTACAAACGCCACGCCCTCATCCTCTTGGTACTCTTGTAGCACTCTGTCATCTCTTGGAGGCTCGCCCTTGCCAACCTCATGATAAATTCTTGAAAAATTAAACGTATCTTTACTATCAACCCTTGCGCTGTCGCGATTTTCAGGACCTATGACCTCTCGATATTCACGTCCGAAAATTTTATCGACCTCATACCACTGCGCCTGCTCGTCGCCGTGAAGCGGATAGCTCTTTAAAAGCGGGTGCGAGTGCCAATCATCAGGCATTATAAGACGCTTTAAATTCGGATGATCTTTGATTAAAATTCCAAACATATCATACATCTCTCGCTCGGACCAATTTGCGCTTTTATACAGTGGCGTCACGCTTGCAAGCATTTCGCGCTCTTTTACGAAGCACTTTAGCCTTGCGCGCTTTATTTTTGATACGGATAAAAGCTGATAAAACACTTCAAAACCGCCCTTGCCGGCGATAAAATCAACAGCTGAAATTTCACATAAAATTTCATATCCAACTTCTCTTAAAATTTCAAGCGCTTTTAAATTTTCTTCGCTATTTACATACACTACAAGCTGATCAAGCTCTATATATGAGTCTAAAATTTGAACTCCCACACTAGCCAAAGCCTCCATGTCTTCCTCAAATTTACTCCCGTAAACGTCAAATTTCTGCGTCTTTTCAGGTATGTAAAAGCTGTCTTTATAGTAGTGCTTTTTCTGAGCGTTATTTCTATCTTTATACTCCCTCATCATATCAGCCTCTTTGGTTTTGCAGCTCTAAAGGCGCTTTGCTTGCGAATTTTCTTTTGAAGTATCATGAGTGCGTATTGAAGAGTTTCTGGGCGCGGAGCACAACCCGGCAAGTAGATATCAACAGGTATTATTCTATCCACACCCTGCACCGTTGAATAGGTATTAAACATACCGCCCGTGTTTGCACAACTTCCCATGGATATGACCCATTTTGGCTCAGCCATTTGATCATATAGTCTTCTTGTAAATTCGGCATGCTTTTTTGTAAGGGTGCCTGCGATTATCATCACTTCCGAATGTCTTGGCGAGGCTCTAAAAATAGTTCCAAACCTATCAAAATCATACCTGCTAGCCCCGCTTGCCATCATCTCTATCGCGCAACATGCAAGCCCGTAGCTAAGCGCCCAAAGCGAGTTACTACGACCCCACTGCACAAGCTTATCGACTGTCGTTAAAACTACCGGCAAACCGCCGTTTGCGGCATAATTCATTTCACGCCCTGCCACTCAAACGCTCCTTTCCCCCAAGCATAGATGAATCCGACCGATAAAAGCGTGATAAAAAGCAGCATCTCAACAAATCCGAAAACTCCTAAAATTTTAAAATCAACCGCCCACGGAAACATAAATACAACCTCAACGTCAAAAAGAATAAAAAGTATCGCGTATGTAAAATAGTGAGTATTTATGCGGTTTGGCTGCTTTATCGTTTCAGGTCCGCACTCGTATATGGCAAGCTTTAGACGCTCGGAGTTTTTATTTGCTAATTTTGCGCCTATCTTGCTTGATAAAAAGACAATCAAGCTAAAAACGAAAGTCGCTAAAAAAAGTATGACAAAAGCGCCGAAATATAAACCGCTAGTTTCGGAGTGTGACACGAAAAACCTTTGAAATTTTATAATTAACAAAGATTTTATAAAAATTTATTTTAATTGAGAGTTAAATTTGAGAATTTAAGCGCAAATTTGACTGATCGGCTTCAAATTTGCGCTTAAATTTTACTTTTGAAGTCCGAATTTCACAGCCGCTTTTGCAAGCTCAAGAGTCGCATCTACAAATTTATCCTTTTTATCCGCATAAGGTAAAAACAGCGGAATTTCAGTGCAAGCCGCTATATAAGCATCAGCCTCTATGCGTTCTATCGTTTCGTTAAAAAGCGAAACATAAGCTTCCAAGTTGTTTGCTTTAGCGCCTTTATATATGCAATCCATGATATTTGAAAGTAAATTTTCAGGGATTTGGACACACTCAAATCCGTTTGCAACCAGCTCGTCTTCATAAATTTTAGCTTTTGTAGTCCCGGTAGTCGCTATGACGGCTATTTTTTTAGCATTAGGGAAATTTGTGCTTATCGCCTTAGTGGCTATTTTTGCTATATGAAGGATATTTATACCGCACTCTTCTTCAAGCCTAGGAGCAAAATAGTGAGCGGTATTGCAAGATATGCAAACAGCCTCGCATCCTGCGTTTTTAAGCCTAAGTGCTGCTTCTTTCATAAAAGGAAACGGATCTTCGCCACTGTGAAGTATATAAGCCGTTCTATCAGGAATTTGAGGGTAGTTATCTATGATGATAGGTATGTTGTCTTGATCTTTTTTTGCGTCCGTTAGCTCAACTATCTTTGCATAAAGATCAATAGTCGCAAGAGGTCCCATTCCGCCCATAATTCCGATTCGTTTCATTTAATTTCCTTAAAATTTAAAAGCCAAGAGATTTTCTCTTGGCTTAATGTCTATTATAAAGCTCTTATATCAACACAGGAGCTATTAAAAATCCAAGTGCAACAGATATCGCAACCATTATAGTACCAGGAACAAAGAACGAGTGGTTAAATACGAATTTGCCCACTTTCGTAGTTCCCGTATCATCCATTGCGATAGCGCCAAGCGTTGTCGGATATGTAGGAAGAACAAATAGTCCAGAAACAGCTGCAAATGAAGCAACCAAAATCCAAACGTGCTGTGCATTTTCAGGACTTGTCATACCAAGAGCAACGGCAACCGCAGGCATCATAACGCGAGTTGTTGCAGCTTGTGAATAGAGCAAGCAACTTAAGAAGTAAAGCGCTACGGCCAATATAAACGGATACTTAGTAACAACCGCTTGAGCTATATCTTTGATACTCTCAATATGTCCGTTTACAAATGTCGTTCCAAGCCAGGCAATACCGATAACGCAGATGCACGCATTCATACCGCTTTGGAATGTGCTGGTTGAAAGCAATTTGCCTGTATCAACCTTGCAAAGCACTACGATAACAAAACCGATAGTTAGCATGAAGCTGATAATAGCGTTATCTCTTGTTAGGATAGGATTTTCGATAAGTCCCACACTCTTTGAAATCATAAGAGCATAAGCTACGATAATCAAAACGCCTATACCAAATATCGCAACCGATCTTTTCGCATAAGGTTTAAGCTCTTTATACTCGGCATCTTTAACCTCCTCCACAAGACCTTTTGCTAGTCTTTCTTGATATATAGGATCTTTTGAAAGGTCAAGATCGTAAAATTTATTTACGAAAAACGATGTTGCAATCATAGCTACAAATGTCGTAGAGATGCAGATAAATAAAAGCATCGGATAGCTAACGCCAAGAGGCTCTACAACGCCTGTCATAGCAACGAAAGCCGCTGAAATCGGGCTTGCGGTAATTGCAACCTGAGATGATACGACGGCAAGTGCAAGAGGTGCGCTAGGCTTGATGTTTTGTCCTTTAGCAACTTCGGTAATAACAGGAAGCATTGAAAAAGCCGTATGTCCGGTGCCCGCAAATATCGTTAAAAGATAAGTAACAATAGGAGCTAAAAAGTTAATTTGTTTTGGATTTTTGCGTAAAATTTTAGACGCAACCTGAACAAGATAATCAAGTCCTCCGGCAACTTGCATAGCAGTAATTGCAGAGATAACCGATGCGATGATGAGGATAACGTCCATAGGAATACCCTTCATCTCGACTTTCATGCCAAGCATTGCTAAAATGACAACACCAAGACCGCCTGCGTAACCAACTCCCATACCTCCTAGTTTAACACCTAGGTAGATACCCCCAAATAGGACTATAATCTGTAAAATCAGCATTATATCCATAAGAATCTCCTTTATGAAATTTATTTTTCACTATTTAATCAAATTTGGTGCGCCGACCAAATTTGACACGCCAATTATCAAATAAGCCTAATTTTACTCGCCCATGTGTGGGTTTAGCATATTTTTAGGCTCTAAAATTTTATCTATCTCTTCTTTAGTCAAATAACCTCTTTCTAAGCAGATGTCGCCGACCGCTTTACCTGTAGAAAGAGCTTCTTTAGCGATGCTTGCTGATTTTTCATAACCTATATAAGGGTTAAATGCCGTAACTATACCGACTGATCCTAGAACTGATTTTAAGCAAGCTTCAGGATTTGCAGTTAGTTTTTTGATAGCTTTTTCAGCTAGCGTATTCATAGCATTTTCAAGAATTACCAAAGAGTTAAATAGCCCATAAGCAATTCCCGGCTCAAACGCATTTAGTTCAAATTCGCCTCTTTCAGAGCAAAGCATTATAGTTACGTCGTTGCCGATAACTTCATAGCAAGCCTCGCCTACAACTTCTGCGATAACTGGATTTACTTTACCCGGCATGATTGAGCTACCTGGTTGCATTTGAGGTAAATTTATCTCGCCAAGACCGCATCTTGGGCCTGAGTTCATAAGACGAAGGTCGTTTGCGATTTTGCTTAGGCGAACCGCAGCTGTTTTTAAAGCGCCGCTTACATGGACAAAATCACCGGTATCTTGAGTAGCTGCGATAAAATCCTCCGCAGGTTTAAAATCAACACCCGTAATTTCGCTTAAAATTTTATGAACTGCCGCTTTATAGTCAGGATGGCAATTTATACCTGTACCTATCGCGGTAGCACCCATATTTAGATATGTCATGCTCTCTCTAGCCGCTTTAATCTTTTCTATATCGCTTTTTATGTAGCTTGCAAATGCGTTAAAAGTATTTCCAAGTGTTGTAGGAACAGCATCTTCAAGCTCTGTTCTACCCATTTTTATTATATCTTTAAACTCTTTTGCTTTAATTTCAAGTTCGTTTTTTAAATTTTCCATAGCTTTTAGCAGGTCTGTTAGCTTCGCGTAAGCTGCCACTTTAATAGAGCTTGGATATGTGTCATTGGTACTTTGACCCAAATTTGTATGATCGTTTGGATGAAGGTATTGATATTCGCCTTTTTTGTGACCCATGCTCTCAAGAGCAACGTTTGTGATAACCTCATTTGAGTTCATATTTGTAGAAGTTCCTGCACCACCTTGGATCATATCAACTACAAATTGATCTTGGAATTCTCCCGCGATTAATCTATCGCAAGCTTTAGCGATAGCATCGGCCTTTGTGGCATCAAGTACTCCTACTTGTTTATTTGCTAGAGCTGCCGCTTTTTTGATTTGAGCAAATGCTTTTATAAAATAAGGATACTCGCTTAGCTTTCTTCCTGTCATGTGGAAATTCTCAAGGGCTCTAAAAGTCTGAACGCCATAATAAACGTCATCAGAAATTTCAAGCTCACCTATAAAATCGTGTTCTTTTCTAGTTCCCATAATGGATTCTCCTTTGAAAAAATTTAATTATTGAAACTATACTACAACTTTTATAATTTTTAAATTAAAAAATTAATTTTTAAGAGGTTTTTTGCATATTTAAATTTATTTTTTATTTATAATTTTAGACTTTGCTTAAATTATATTTAGATTAAGGATTGTTTTTATTTTTATATGTAAAAAATATTATTGAAAAAATTTCGATGTTTGGTATAGGCGAAATTTCAAGCTCAAGATGAGATATTTATCAAAAAATAATATACAGATCATACTATCTTTAGTGTAAAATAAAATTTATATTCAAGCATGTTGTTTTAAATAAAGAAAATATAAATGCGTAGTTAATATATTCTATCAACTACGCACAATAATTAGATATTTTATAAAATATAAATTTTAATTTTTTAAATTAAGTTTTTAACCGTTTAAAACTTTAAAAACTCGACTTACGTCATCATTTTTACTTAAGCTTAATCTAACGATACTATCTTCAAGTGCATTTAATGCATGCGGGATATTGGCATCAAGTGCGATCATATCAAGAGAATTTAAAATTTGCACATCGCTTCCTACGCTAAATTCGATTTTTCCACTAAGCACTTGAACCATTATAGCTCCAGGCGCTTGATGCTCTTTCATTTCATGCCCTTTTTGCAAATTTATGCGTATCTCTTTACTGCCTGAGCCTTCAAATAGTTTTACTACCTTTATACCGTTAAAATTCTCGTCTTTCCAAACAATCTTTTGCATTTGCATCCTTTTAAAAATATGCGGTAATTTTAACTTTTGGATATTAATTTTTTATTGATTTAAATTAAGAATATTTTTGTATTTTATAAAAGACTTTAGATGGAAATCATTTTTAGGCATAAAAGCCGATTAAATTTATATTCTATTAGCCTAACTAAAACTCCACTATAAACAACAGGATTGCATATATTACAAGCCCAAAATCAAATTCAAATTTATATCTTTTTACTTTCATGTTATTGAACTAGAAAACAAAAACTTAATTGTAATAAAAATTTAATATTATAGCTAGACAAATAAATTCCGACAATCAACAAAAGCTCTTTTTATTTTTACTCCTTGCTTTTAACTAAAAAATAAAAAGTTTAATTCAAGCTAATGCAGCTTTAAAAGTTACAATAATAAAAAAAGAGAGGTGCTATATAGCCTCTTGTAGATATTAAATTAAAAATTATTTAATATAAAATCAAAGTTCTAAGTTAATTAGAAAAAGTTAAAAAGCCAAAAGAAAAATCTCTTTTGGCAAGTATGAAATTATTTTTTAAGCTCTCTAATACGTGCAGATTTACCGCGTCTATCGCGTAGATAAAATAGTTTCGCACGTCTTACACGACCGCGTCTTAATACGGTTATACTCTCAAGGCTATCGCTATAAATAGGGAAAATTCTCTCAACGCCAACGCTGTTTGCGCCGATCTTTCTGATCATAAACGTTTCACCTGTTCCGCTTCCGCGTCTAGCTATACAAACACCTTCAAAGTTTTGAACTCTCGTTTTATCGCCCTCTTTAATGCGAATGGCTACACGAAGTGTATCGCCGGCACGAAATTCAGGCACAGACTTACTTGCGATTTGAGCATTTTCAAATGCTTCAATATACTTATTTCTCATCTTTTATCCTTCATCAGCGGCTTGTATTTTCGGTATAAATCAGGACGGAAAAACCTAGTTTTGAAGCACGCCATATCATTTTTTAAAGCCCTGATTTTAGCATGATTTCCCTTTAAAAAGTCTGAAACAACATTTAAATTTTCATATATATTTGGCTTAGTAAAAGCTGGAGATTCTAAAAGTCCTTGCTCAAAACTCTCCTCACTCAAACTCTCTTCATTACCCAAAACTCCGCTTATATTCCTGGATATCGCATCACTCATACAAAGAGCCGGCAACTCTCCACCGGTAAGCACAAAATCGCCTATGCAAAAAACTTCATTCACGTATTTTTCGACAATTCTCTCATCAACCCCTTCGTATCTACCGCAAATAAAGCAGATATGCTCTTTTTTGGACAACCTTTTTGCATCTCCTTGTTCAAATTTCTTTGCAGCAGGAGTTAAAAAAACAATATGAGTATTTGAGTTTTTTGCTTTTACAGATTTTATCGCATATTCAAGGGATTGAACGCTCATAAGAAGTCCCGCTCCGCCTCCTATCATATAATCATCAACTTTTTTATGCTTATCTTTACTAAAATTTCTTGGATTTACAAACTCAAGCTTTATTAGCCCTTCGTTAGTTGCACGACCTAAAATAGAGTCCGTAAAATAAGGCTTGATTAAATTTTCAAAAAGCGTGATAAAAGTGAATTTAATCATGAATTTTCTAAGATCAAAAAAGCGTTTTTGGTATAAATTATCTTGTTTTGTATATCTATTTTTTCTACGTAGGCATTTATATAGGGTATGTAAAAATTCTTAGCAAATCCTTGTTTCACAAGTTCTTCATCTGTTTTTATATAAAAAAGATGATTTGCACTCGCATCTTCTATATCCTCAACTACTCCCAAATTTTGATCATTTTCGTAAATTTTACATCCCAAAATATCAAAGTAAAAAAACTCATCTTTTTTTAGCTTGCAAGTTTGACGAGTAAGTTCTTTAGTGGTATATATGGTGCGATTTGTAAGAGTTTTAGCCAAATCAATATCTTCAAAATCATAAAAAAGGATAGAGCTATTTGCACTATTAAAGCTTTTTACAACTAGCTCATTACCGTCTTTATCTATAAATTTCGCATCTTTTTTAAATTGTTTAGGAAAATCGCTCTTATCATGAAGTTTAAGAAATCCCTTTAAGCCGACGCTTTTACCGATTATGCCGACTTCTACCAGATCACTCTTCAAGAGGCTTTACCGTAACCCTATATGAAGTCGCATCTTTTGCTTTGCAACCTATTATTACAGTTTTTATAGCATTTATCATTCTACCGTCTTTTCCTATAAGCTTGCCGGTATCTACCTTATCGGCATAGACTATCACTTCAGCAAAATTTTCTCCTAGCTCAACTCTTTCGACTTTTACTTTGCCCGGAAAATCTGCTATAAGTTTTGCGTATTCGCGTAAAAAATCTTCAACCATTGTTATTATTTGCTAGTTATTTTTGCAACTCTATCGCTAAGTTGTGCACCCACACCCTTCCAGTAAGCAAGGCGCTCAGCATCAAATTTAACAACTTCAGGCTCAACCATTGGATTATAGTATCCTATAGACTCTATCCAGCCACCGTCTCTTCTTTTTCTGCTGTCTGTTACAACTATACGATAAAATGGTCTTTTCTTGCGTCCCATTCTTGTTAGTCTTACTACTGTTGCCATATCTTGTTTCTCCTTCTAAATTTTAAATAAGGCTTAAATTTAGGCACAATTATACCCAAATTTAAGCCCATTTTTAACTAGGGCGATTTATCTTGGCTTGAGAGAGTAAATTTCCAAGTCCTCTCATGCCGTCTTTTCCTGAAAATTTCTTAGCGATTTTTGAAGCGTTTGTAAATTGCTTAAGAAATCTATTAACCTCCACCTGGCTAAGGCCCGCGCCTTGCGCCAAACGTCTTTTTCTGCTGTTATTTAAAAGATCGGGATTTTCACGCTCTTTTAAAGTCATGGAATTTATCATGGCTCTTATATGAATTATCTCTTTTGAGTTATCCAAATCTATATCTTTTATCTGATTTGCCACGCCTGAAAGACCAGGGATCATGCCTATGAGCGACTTCATATTTCCAAGCTTTTTAACGCTTTCCATCTGCTCTAAAAAGTCGTTAAAGTTAAACTGGCCCTTTTTTATCTTTTTATTAAGTCTTTTTGCCTCTTTCTCATCGATAATAGCGCTTGTTTTTTCAGCCAAAGTCGCCAAGTCGCCCTCACCCATAATCCTGCTTACTATGCGATCAGGTATAAAGCTCTCCAAATCAGCTGTTTTTTCGCCAATTCCAACGAATCTAAGTGGTATATTTAGCTGCTTTGCTATTCCTATAGCGACACCACCTTTGCTGTCTGAGTCAAATTTAGATAGCACAACGCCTGTTATCGACAAAGCATCATTAAATCCTGCTGCTGATTTTATACCGTCCTGCCCGCTCATCGCATCAGCAACATAGAAAATTTCATGCGGATTAAGCTCTGCTTTTATACTTTTTATCTCACTCATCAAAGCTTCATCTATAGCCAGACGTCCTGCAGTATCAACCAAAAGCACGTCATAAAGTCCGCTTTTTGCCTTTTCAAGTGCCGCTTTAGCAACTTTTATAGGGTTTGTTTCGTTTTCTATGCTAAAAAGCTCTATCTCATTAGCTTCGCAAAGTTGGCGAAGCTGCTCAACTGCTGCAAGCCTTTGAAGGTCGCAGGCCGCCACTAAAACTTTCTTTTTTCTAAGTTTTAGATAGCTTGCAAGCTTTACGGTCGTAGTTGTCTTACCGCTACCTTGAAGTCCCGCCATCAAAACCACAGTTGGGGCGACAGGTGCATAGACAAATCCTTGATTTCCAGGAGCCGTTAAAATTTTAGTCAAATTTGATTTTATAGAGTCTAAAAACTGCTTTTGCCCTATACTGCTTTGTTTCAAATCAGCCTCAATTAGCGCCAGCAAATCTTTAGTAACTTTGTGATGAACGTCAGCTTTTAAAAGAGCTTTTTTAAGAACATCAAGAGCGTTTTTTAACGCTTTTTCATCATCAACAAATCTGATTTTACTAACGGCCAAACGAAAAGATTCACTGATTTGTTCAAACACAACTTTACCTTTTTTAATTTTATTTGCTAGCCAAATATGGCTTTTGGCTTATCCTAAGCACTTTAAAATGCCTAAAATTTTGCCTATTTATAATTAATTTAAACACATAAGGGACGCATTTTACTAAATTTTAGCTTTATCACTCTTTAAACTTCAAAATTCTTGCCTATCTCAAAGCCAAAATCATTAAAATCAATTCCCAAATTCGCCCTGAATTTATATCCTAAAATTTCTATCTTATACGCATGCAAATACATTCGCTTTGATCTGTTTTTAGCGTATTTTTCATCGCCGACTATACCAAATCCGATATGATTTAGGTGCACTCTTATCTGATGAGTTCTGCCTGTTGGGATTTCAACTCTCACCAAGCTTTTTTTGCCTGCCACCATAATGGGAGAGATTATAGAAACAGCCTCTTTCCCGTCTTTTGAAATTTTCGAATACGCTCCGCCTTTATTTTTAAGAGTGATTATAGGTTCATCAACCCTTACATCTTCGCTTAAAATTCCTTTAACCATCGCGATATACTCTTTTTTCACTCGGTGATGTTTAAATTCTTCAATGGCTTTTTTTTGAAATTCCTCGTTTTTAACGAGTAAAAGCACTCCGCTAGTCTCTTTATCAAGACGATGTAAAAGCGGAAATTTATAGATTTGACTTACTTTTTCGGATGTCAAAAACGCAGGCTTATTGATAGCGATTAAATTTTCATCTTCAAATACCACGCTAGGCTTTGGCATCTTCTGCACGCTAAATTTAGTAGTAACACTCATCATAGCTCTTGCAACTACGATTTTTTGACCCCTTGCGCTTACTAATCCGCTATCTATGAACTCCTTTGCTTCGTTGTTTGAAATTCCCTCTTGCAAAGCAAGGAGTTTATAAGCTTTTTCCTCTTTCACAACTATCCTTAATGTCTTTTATGATCTCATCCGCACTTCCAAGCGAACGGATTTTACTCTTTTTTAGCTCTTTTTTAAGCAAATCGCCGACATCCCCCGCTTTAGAAAACACAACGTCATCAACCTGTTCAAAAAGAGCCTTTTGGTTAAATATAAACTCGCCCGTAATTATACTATTTTCAAACTGAGCCGCCTCAATCGGATTGTGTCCGCCGACATTTGGCACAAAGCTGCCGCCCAAAATCACGATATCCGATATCGCATAGATATTTACAAGCTCACCCATAGTATCAACAAGAACGCATTTGGCGCTAAAATTTTGAGATTTTGAAAATCTCTCAAAACCAAAGCCGTGATTGCGGGCAAATTTAGCCAAAATTTCACCTGCTTCATCAAACCTTTCAGGGTGGCGCGGAACCAAAATAAGCTTATCGCTATCTCTTAAATTTATACGATTTAGCAGTAGCTCTTCTTCGCCTTTGTGCGTGCTTGCAAGTACTATCACGCGTGCATTTGGCTTAGTATAATTTTTACTAACAGTAGGCAAAAAAGCTGATTTGATATTTCCGCTTACGACTAAGTTTTTTGCACCGAGACTGATTAATCTTTGCTTATCAAGCTCGCTTTGCGCATAAATTTTATCTATAAATTTAAAAATTTCATTATAAAAAAACCTAAATTTCAAGTATCTTTTATAGCTTCTATCTGAAATTCTAGCATTTATTAAAATAACTCTTGAGCCTTTAAATTTAGCCCAAAATACAAGCATAAGCCAAAGTTCTGCTTCAAAGATAACTAAAATTTTAGATCTTTTAAGCCAAAAAGGGATAAAAATTTCAAACGGCAAAAATCTTGTATTTGGAGTTATCTTTTTAGCCTCGTCAAATCCTGTTTTTGTTATCACGCTTACGGCAATGTTTTTAAATTTTTTTAAAAGTGGCACAATAGAGCGAATTTCACCAAACGAGCAAGCATGAAAATGAATGTCTGATTCATCAAATTTGGGATTGTTGAAAAGAAAAAATCTAGCGGGAATCGAGCGGTGATATTTTGTTTTAAAAGCGATAAAAAGAAGCGGTAAAGCCCCGATCGCAAATGCAATCAGAGCTAAAATATAATATATTATTACCAAATTTTAGGGCTATTCAGCCGTCTCTTTATATAAAATTCTTCCGCAATGCGGGCAAGTAACGACATCTTCGCCCTTTATAACCGCAGAATAAGTTTTATCATTTATCTGCATGAAACAGCCATAGCATGCTTGTTTTTTTACAGGTACTACGGCGGTGTTGTGAGCCCACTTACGAATTTTCTCGTAAAATGTAAGAATTTTTTGATTCATATCGCCGATTAATTTATCTTTTTTTGCATAAATTTCAGCTCTTTCTTTTTCTATCGCACTTACCTCTTGAGCGATGTCGGCTTCAATTTTTTGCAGGCTTGTTGTAAGCTCGGCACTTTTAGCTTCAAGCTCGGTTTTTAGATCGTTTTTATTTGCTATTATCTTTTCAAGCCTTTCAATCTCCTCATTCGCAGCCTCAAGTTGCTCTCTGGCAAGCTCATCTTCAAGCTGAAGGGCTTTGATCTCTTTTTCTGTCTTTGCTGCCGAGCTTTTCTTTGAGACATCTTTGATCTTGGCAGAAAATTCAGCGATATGAGCGTTGGTTTGTGATTTTTGAGATTTTAACTCGGCTACGGCTTCGTCAATATTTGAAATTTGCTCGGCAATGCCTGCTTGCTCATCTTTTGTCGCTCTTAAAACACGCTCGACTTTTTCTAGTCTAGGTCCAAATCCATCAATCTCTTTATCGATTTGGGCAAGATCGACAAGCTGCTCTAAATATTTATTCATAACTTTCCTTTTTGTTTAGCGGTATACAAATGGGTTTTTTGAGTTAGTTATTATAATGAAAACTCCCAAATTTTGCAAATATTTTGCCAAGGATTCCCCAAAATAGCGCTCTGTTTCAAAATGCCCTATGTCTATCAAATTTAGTCCATTCATCTTGGCTTCAAGCGCTTGATGATATTTAAAGTCCCCGCTCAAAAATGCGTCGGCTTTAACTTTTGATATCAGATCTCCGCCGCTTCCAGTGCAGAGTGCAAGACGGCGAATTCTATTTTCGCTAGTAGTTTTTGCAACTCTTAAAGTTTGCAGGCTAAATTTATCCTTTATAAAATCACAAAGCTCATCAAAGCTAAAATTCACATCCATATAAAGCAAAAATTCATCTTTTTCATACTCTTTAAAGCCCAAAATTTCGCTTGCTACATATTCGTTTAGATGGCTTAAATCGTAATTCGTATGAAGGCTTATTAATGAAATTTCTTTTTTTATCATTTGCGTTATGAGCGAGCTTGGATAAAGGCTTGAATTTATGCTTTTTAGTCCTTTAAATATCAGCGGATGATGGGTAATTATAAGCGAATTTGGCTTAACTTCGCTCAAAAGCTCAAAATCAATATCAAGGCTTAGATAAATTTGATTCACTTCATCATAAGGCGAGCCGATTATAAGTCCGCTATTATCCCAACTTTCTTGATTTTCAAACGGGCTTAGCTCATTTAAAAATTTATAAATTTCAGCTATTTTCATTTACGAATTAGCCTCTTGCTCATCTATGCTAGCCTTGTAAGTTAGAGCACACTCTTTAGCTAGCTCGCGAATTTTAAGTATATAGTCTTGTCTTTGAGTTACGGAAATCGCTCCACGCGCGTCAAGTACGTTAAAAGTATGCGCCGCAAGCATGCAATAATCATAAGCAGGAAGTGAAATTTTAGCCTCCAGGCAGTTTTTGCACTCGTTAAAGGCGTTTTCAAACTGATTAAAAAGCATCTTCGTATCGGCAACTTCGAAGTTATATTTACTCCACTCATACTCGCCTTGCTTATGCACATCGCCGTAAGTTACGACATTGCCGCCATTATTGTCCCAAACTATATCATATACGCTATCAACATCTTGCAGATACATAGCAAGGCGTTCAAGCCCGTAAGTTATCTCGGCACTTACCAGATCGCATGTGATACCGCCTACCTGCTGAAAATACGTAAATTGCGTTACCTCCATACCGTCAAGCCAAACTTCCCAACCAAGCCCCCATGCACCAAGTGTAGGGCTCTCCCAGTTGTCCTCAACAAAGCGAATATCGTGCTTTTTAAGATCAAAACCAAGCTTTTCAAGGCTTTTTAGATAAAGCTCTTGGATGTTTTCAGGACTCGGTTTTATTAGCACTTGAAATTGATAATACGCTCCCAAGCGGTTTGGGTTCTCTCCGTATCTACCGTCGGTCGGGCGGCGAGACGGCGCTACATAAGCTGTCGCCCAAGGCTTCTTGCCAAGACTTCTTAAAAATGTCGCTTGATGATATGTTCCTGCACCTGCGGGCATATCATATGGCTGAAGTATCACACAGCCAAGCTCTTGCCAGTAGTTTTGCAGTGTTAAAATAATTTGTGAAAATGTCATTTTTATCCTTACTTTATAGATACATAAATTTCTATTTTGTCTTTTAAATACTTTTCAAAATCTGTCACGTAAGCTCTTTTTAAATTCGAGTTTTC
The DNA here is from genome assembly GCF_012978795.1 of Campylobacter sp. RM16188. Lineage (NCBI taxonomy): Bacteria > Pseudomonadati > Campylobacterota > Epsilonproteobacteria > Campylobacterales > Campylobacteraceae > Campylobacter > Campylobacter sp. RM16188. Next base: position 112,244 of record NZ_LIWQ01000009.1, read on the forward strand.
AAAAAACTCCCAAATTTCACGCCAGAGCTCTATCACGGTATTTTCGCCGGCGCCTTCTTTGCTAAATACGGCATATTTGCCCGCTTTTGCAATCACTTTTTCATAAACTCCGCGCGGCGAGCCTTTAGTGCCTACAAGCAAAGAGTAAGAGCCGTTTAGATCGCTTTCATACTCATGATAAACAGCGCAAATTTCATCTGTTCCGTTATAGCCAGAGTTTAAAAATTCTCTCCATAAATCAGCTATTCTGCCCTCGCCGTTCATCTCGCTAGCGTTATCTGTGCGAATTTTTAGTCCGCAAATTTCAAAGCCTTCTTTTAACTCTACTATTTGCACTAACTATCCTTGAAGTTTTCTACAGCCTTATTCCACATGAGCTTATATTTACGCTTTAAGAACTCAATCTCTTCATTAGCCTTTTTAAGCTGTTCATTAAGCGTATCTATCGTCTTTCTATCCTCATCGTAAAGCTCTTGCATCGAATAAAGCGCCTCTTTTAAAAATTTATTCTCATTTCTTAAGGCCTCAAGCGTTTCGTCTTTAGCGTCAAGCACTTTTTCGTGCAAATTTAAGATAGTGCCAATTGTTTTTTCAACGAAACTAAATCCCTCGCTTGGCTTGCTTGTTATGCTTAAATTCGCGCTTACGCTTGGAACTACACTCATTGTGCCTTCGTTTGCCTCTATGTAAATTTTGCCGTCTTGCTCTTTTGTATTTAGCACTCCGCGCTTTATCATGCCTTCTATCACTTCACGATCCAAATGCACGAGCTTGCAAAATTCATCGATGCTTAAATAAGTCTGCATTTTTGCTCCTTTTACGCGAGTAAGACCTCCACTTTTTTCGAGTCTTCCTCGACCGCTTTTGCTTTAGCGTCTCTATCGGCTCTTAATCTCTCATCAAGAGAGCTATCGTTCAGCGCTAAAATTTGAAGCGCAAGATAGGCCGCATTTACCGCTCCGGCCTTGCCGATGGCGACAGTTCCTACCGGCATGCCCGCAGGCATTTGCACCGTAGAATAAAGCGCATCAACACCGCTTAATGAGCTTCCGCCCATCGGTATGCCGATAACGGGGCGAGTTGTATTTGCAGCGATCGCTCCTGCCAAGTGAGCCGCCATACCCGCTGCTGCGATAAATACCTGAGCTCCTCTGCTTTCCGCGCTTGATACATATTCACTGGTTCTCTTTGGGCTTCTATGCGCCGAAGAGATGATAAGCTCGTAACTTACTTCAAATTTTTCTAAAACTTTCGCCGCTTCGTTTACTATCTCGTAATCGCTCTTGCTTCCCATTATAATCGAAACAAATTTCATCTTATCTCCTCTCTCAAAAAGCTAAATTCAGGTAACTTCACGCCTAAATTCACCTCATTTTCATTTCCGCTATGAATTTCGCTCATCTCTTTGCCTTTTTTTGTGATGAGTTTCTTAAATTCTATAAATTTTTTGCCATCTTTGGAGTAAATTTTACAAATTTCATTTTCCGTTTCGCTTGCGTCTTTGCCGATTGGCATTACAAGCTCGTAAGGTCTGTTTAAAACTATCTTAAATTTGCACTTAAAGAACTCCCCGTCCTCGCTTATGGCATTTACCTGATGAGTGCCCTCTTCTAGGCTACTAAAGTGATTTTGAGTGCTCGGTCTTTCAAAGGGTCTATGCACTAAATATCCGTCGGTAAAGCCACGATTTTTAAGCGTATTTAGCTCTGCGTCATAAATTTGTGCGTCAAATTTACCCGCCACAGCGTCATCTATCGCCATTTTATAAGCTCTTGCAGTGCAAGCCGCGTAGTATTCGCTTTTGGTGCGACCTTCTATCTTAAAGCTATCGACAACGCCTGATTTTATGATATCTTCTACGTGAGCAGCGAGCTTTAAATCCTTTGAATTCATGATGTGCGTGCCGTTTTCATCCTCTTCAAGGCGAAATAGCACTCCGCTTTCATCGTTTTTGGCATAAAGCTCGTATTTAAAGCGACAGTCATTCGCACAGCTTCCGCGATTTGCCATACGACCGCTTTGAACGGAGCTTACCAAACACCGCCCCGAATACGCAAAACACATCGAGCCGTGCACGAAAATTTCGATATCAAGCGTAGGGATTGCCTCTTTTATCTTGATCACGTCTTTTAAATTCATCTCGCGTGCCACGACTATGCGCTTTGCGCCCATGTCATGATAAATTTTAGCGTCCAAGAAATTTAGCACGTTTGCCTGCGTAGAGAGATGAACCTCTATGTCAGGCGCTATCTCTTTAGCTAGACTCATAACGCCAGGGGTTGCGATGATAAAAGCATCCGGCTTCATCGCTGAAATCGTCTTTAAATGGCGCTTTAAAGGCTCGATTTGCGAGTTAAAAGGAAAGGCATTGACGGTAGCGTAAAATTTCTTGCCCTTTGAATGAGTATAATCTATCGCCTCTTCAAAGGTTTGCAAGTTAAATTCTCTAGCCGAGCGGGTTCTAAGCGAAAAGCTAGCTACACTTGCATATACGGCGTCCGCTCCGTATTCAAGCGCAATTTTTAGCTTGGTTAAATTTCCTGCAGGACTTAGTAACTCGGGTCTTTTCACTTCTTACCCAAACTTTCGATCAAAGCTTCGATATCATCATTACTTACCAAATTTTCAGTAGTAGTATCGCCCGCGATATGTACCGCAGATCCTACGCGCTTTTCATCATCGATCTTGCCCTCAAACAGGCTGCTCATATACTTGCTAAGCGCACGCATAACGTTTATAACGCGTTCTATCTTTTGGCGATGGATGTCTTGATACTGCATCATATCCATGGTCATCATCACTTCATCTTCGCCCATTTGGATATTTACCAGCACGTCCTCAGCGCTATTTTTAAGCTCGTTGTTTTTATCAAGAGCGTCTTTAAAGGCGGCTACGTTAGGAAATTTATCATTTAGCTTCGTAAAAATTTCTATGTTGCTTTCAAGCCCTTTGATGATAGCGTTACAACCGCTTTCGGCATCCATGAAAAAGTTATTGATCGCATCAAGCTTGTCAAACATCTGAGTGGCTTTTTCTTCGCTATCCTTAGTCACGTCATCAAGCTGATGAACCATCTTGTGATCGTCAGTCGGCGGAGGCGGAGGCCAAGCTACGCTAGCCGATACTCGGTAATCAGCATAAATGTCAGCGTCTTTAAGCTCACTTGTTTCGTTTATATTTTCAATCTTTTTATCCTCTTCTTGAGGTGGATTTTTTTCGCTATCCGCCTCTTCTTCATCAAGTCCGTCAAGTCCGCCTGCCATAAGGGCGTCTAACTCTTCTTGCGTCATAACAACTCCTAATCCAAATTTCGCAAGATTATATTAAAATTTAACGAAATATTAGTTTAAACAAAAAATTGCCTTTAAATTTAATAAACTTTTGATAGCATTTTGATTGCTATTTATAAAGTAAAAGGAAATTTAATGAAGGTCGATCTGCATAACCACACTCCGCTTTGCAAACACGCAGTAGATGAGCCGCGAGAGTATGTTTTAGAGGCAATTAAATCGGGTTGCTCTTATTTTGGATTTTCAGATCACGCTCCGATGAACTTTGACGAAGCTTATAGAATGAACTTTGGCGAGATGGAAATTTACGAGAGAGAAATTCTTAATTTGCAAGATGAATTCAAAGACAAAATCGAAATTTTACTTGGGTATGAGGTTGATTTTTTAGAGGGCTTTATGGACGAGCGAGTGCTTAGCAGAAAGGTTGATTATCTAATCGGTTCGGTTCATTTTATAAACGGCTGGGGCTTTGACAATCCCGAATTCATAGGCGAATACAAAAATAAAGACATAGATAAAATTTGGGAGGATTATTTTTACTGCATCAGCGCGCTTGCAAGAAGCGGTAAATTTGACATCGTGGGACATCTTGATCTTATAAAGGTATTTAAATTTCTTCCGAAAAAAGACATAAGAACGATAGCTAAAGACGCTCTAAACGCGATTAAAAAGGCAAATTTGGTAGTTGAAATTAACGCCGCAGGGTTTAGAAAACCGATAGCCGAACAGTATCCGTCAAATCTGCTTCTTGAAGAGCTTGTAAATTTAGATATCGCCATAACTTTTGGCTCTGACGCGCACGCAAAAGATCAAGTCGGGCTAAACGGGCAAAAATGCGAAGATATCGCTAATAAATTCGGCTTTAGCAAATGTGCTTGCTTTAAAAACCGAGATAAATTTACGGTTGAATTTTAAAACGGGTAAAATATAAATATAAAAACAAACTTAAACATTAAAAAATGTGGTAAAATTACGAGATTTAAATCCAAGGAGATATAAGACAATGGGAAAATTTGTGAGGAGTGTCGATCACTTTTTTGAATTTTGCAAAGAAAACGAGGTTAAATTTATAGATTTTAGATACACCGATATGAACGGCGGATGGCACTCTCTTACATATAACGCTAAAGTTATAGAAAAAGACGCTTTTGAGTATGGGATACCTTTTGACGCAAGCTCTACGGGAGGTTGGCAGCCTATAGATAAGTCTGACATGCTACTTAAGCCTGAAGCCGAAAGCGCGTTTTTAGATCCGTTTACAGCCGATATGACAGCGGTTGTGTTTTGCGATGTATTTGATATATATAAAAATCAAATGTATGAAAAATGCCCGCGCTCAATAGCTAAAAAAGCTATGGCCTACGTAAAAGAAAGCGGCATGGGAGACGTGGCGTATTTTGGTCCGGAGAATGAATTTTTCGTATTTGATAACGTCAAAATCATCGATAGGGCAAACTGCGCGATGTATGAGGTTGATACCGAAGAGGGTGAATGGAACGACGCAAGAGACTTTGCAGATAGCTACAATACGGGTCATAGACCGCGCACAAAGGGCGGATATCTAGCCACTCAGCCGACAGATAGCATGGTCGATCTGCGCGCGGAGATGGTTCAGGTGCTTGAGCAAGTTGGTCTTGAAACCTTTGTCGTGCATCACGAAGTAGCTCAAGGACAAGGCGAGATAGGCGTCAAATTTGGCACTTTGGTTGAGGCTGCTGATAACGTGCAAATTTACAAATACGTGGTTAAAATGGTCGCTCACCTAAACGGAAAGACGGCTACGTTTATGCCAAAACCGCTTTACGGAGACAACGGAAGCGGCATGCACGTACACCAATCAGTCTGGAAAGACGGCAAAAATTTATTCTACGGCAAAGGAAACTACGCAAATTTAAGCGACTTTGCACGCTGGTATATCGGCGGGATTTTACATCACGCAAGAAGCGTGGCGGCTTTTACAAACCCGAGCACAAATAGCTACAAGCGCTTAATTCCAGGATTTGAAGCGCCTTCGATATTAACCTACTCAAGCCAAAACCGCTCGGCTTCTATCAGAATTCCTTACGGCTCAGGCGAGAAGTCAGTTAGAGCGGAAATTCGCTTCCCTGACAGCACTGCTTGTCCGTATTTGGCGTTTTCTGCGATGCTTATGGCGGGACTTGACGGAGTTAAAAAGCAAATCGAACCGGTCGGTCCGATGGATGAGAATTTATTCAAACTGCACCTTGATGAAATTCGCGAAAGAGGGATAGAGCAATTGCCGCACACTTTGCGCGGTAGCCTTGAAGCGCTTATTCGCGACAACGAATACCTAAGCCCGATAATGAGCGAGCTCTTTATAGACGCATTTCAGCACTATAAATTTGAAACTCAAGTTTGGCCTTACGAGGCTCGTCCTACGGCTTATGAGTTTAAAACTTGCTACTCGTGCTAGTTGATTAGGCTCGCTTTCATACAGTTTGCCAGCATTAATTTGATTGGCTTAAATTTTTTAAAAGCGATACAAGGGTAAAATCGATTAAAATTTCAAGATTTTGCCCTACTCTTCTTTTTCTATCAAAAATTTTCTGCTTAAGCTTACAAAACTAACTAAAATTTCATCTAGCAAGTTTTATTCATGTATCTAAAAATTATTAATACTTGTTTTTTATTTTAATTTCATAGAAAATCTCAAGCACGCAATGGTTTAAATTTTAAGCTGACACATACAAATTAGACGTCTTTGGCTAAATTTATCTAGCCAAAGACTGCTTAAAAGCTTGACAAATAAGTTCTTTTTGCGTATAATCACAACTTCAATTTTTGAAATCGTGTCTTGTTAGCTCAGTCGGTAGAGCATTTCACTTTTAATGAAGGGGTCGCTGGTTCGAGTCCAGCACAGGACACCATTTTCGGTCGCTTAGCTCAGTTGGTAGAGCGCCACCCTTACAAGGTGGATGTCATAAGTTCGAGTCTTATAGCGACCACCATTTATCTTGGTTGCGGCGGTAGTTCAGTTGGTTAGAATATCGGCCTGTCACGCCGGAGGTCGCGGGTTCGAGCCCCGTCCGCCGCGCCATTTTAAATTTTACATTGTCTTGTTAGCTCAGTCGGTAGAGCATTTCACTTTTAATGAAGGGGTCGCTGGTTCGAGTCCAGCACAGGACACCATTTTTTATTGGGGTTGTGACCCTTTCGTCTAGTGGCCCAGGACTCTACTCTCTCAGTGTAGCAACAGAGGTTCAAATCCTCTAAGGGTCGCCATAAAAAGCTAAATTTGAGCTTTTTGTTATTTAATTTCGGTCGCTTAGCTCAGTTGGTAGAGCGCCACCCTTACAAGGTGGATGTCATAAGTTCGAGTCTTATAGCGACCACCATTTATCTTGGTTGCGGCGGTAGTTCAGTTGGTTAGAATATCGGCCTGTCACGCCGGAGGTCGCGGGTTCGAGCCCCGTCCGCCGCGCCATTTTAAAATTTTAGTGTGTGCCTCGTTAGCTCAGCTGGTAGAGCATATCACTCTTAATGATGGGGTCGTAGGTTCGAGCCCTACACGGGGCACCATTTTATCTTTGTTATATTTATTGGCCCATTCGTCTAGCGGTTAGGACACCAGCCTCTCACGTTGGTAACACGAGTTCGAGTCTCGTATGGGTCACCATCTAAATCTTCTGTATAAAATTACCACAAACACTACAAAGTAAGATGTATTTATTTAAATTTCGCAATCAAAATTCATAAAATTTCAAAAGACATATTTTCAACAAAGAGATGCAATCTTCTATTATAAACTCCACAAGCAGAGACTTAGCGTACTTAACGTTTTATCTATTTGTAAATTACTTATATTGGAAAGCTATATAACACAAGCAAGGCATAATAATCTTACACAATAACGTTAAATAGTCAAGTTGACACAAGAAATACTCCAGCAAACAATTAAAACATCCTTGCTTAAAATGGTACTCCTTCAAGCTTCACTATAAACCATCGATCTTATTGCAATAAATGCTTCAAGTGCATCTAAAAATAACCACACTATAAACGAAAGATTTGATCTTTATACAGGTGCTAGCTATGAAAGAGAATTTAAAGGTGAAGCTAAAGGATATAACCTAACTCATAATGTAGATATAGATAGTCCAAGCATCATGGTTTAAAGGATTATAAATGAAACGCTCTCAAGAGATATATAGAAAGCAGCTTTTAGCAAGAATTCACACTCATCCACAATATAAAATCATCAAAGATAATGACGCATGGAGTGATTGGCTATCGGTTAGATTTGGCGTAAGCAGCTCAAAAGAGCTAAGCCTTAAAGAGTTAAACAAGATCCTTGATATTTTAAATAACAAATGCGAGGACGAGATAGATCTAAAGCCTG
>NZ_LIWQ01000010.1:0-112393 GCF_012978795.1 Campylobacter sp. RM16188
CCTTGTAAATTTAAAAGCTTGGCATTCTGTGATTTGTTATTTAAAAAGTTAAAAAATTCAACAAGACCGCTTTTGGTACTTTCTATATTCTTTATCAAATTTTTACCTATTATTATCGATATAACAAGAGGAATTATCAGACAAAAGGCTATCAAAACGGCACTTATCATAAGCTGATTATTGGCATTTTTTTCTATTGTGGAGGCTTGATTTTTCATGTTTTCAAGTAATTGTAATTCAAATTCTCTCATTTGATCTATTACCGCGGTAGCCTTTTCAAACCAAGCCGAAGGACTGTATTCAGGCGTGTATCCCGAGCTTATCTCTATAGTGTCTTTTACTATCTTGCCTACCTCTTTAAACTCACTTTTATCTCTTACTATTCGGTCAAATTCATCTCTAAAATTTTTAGGGTTAAAATCATCAAAATCCTTAGAAAATTTACCTATTACGCTATCAAGAGATACGACTTTATTGTAATCAATCTTGTCTATACTGCGCTTGGTAAATACTCCCACTAAAGTAGCGCGCAATATCCCATAAGACTCTTTTATCTCGCCTATTATCAAGCTTCTTTTAAGATCATCTACCAAATTCGGATCAATATGCGCACTATATCCGTTTATCGATATGATCTCATCTCTGATCATCTTCGTAAATTGCGCTAGCTGTCCTGCGTTTTGGCGACTATCTACACTTTTGCGAAGAGGCGCAAGCTTGGTTTGCATCTCGTCTTTTTCTTTAAGTCTTTCAAGTGCCGCATCGACAAGTTTTCTTTGTGCCAAGAGCTTTGCATTATCACCTCCTGCAAGCACTCCGGAGCTAAATCCGCGCTCTTTTTGCATCTCGTGAATAAGAGCGTTTTTATTTACGACTATATCAACGACTCGCTCGCTATATTCGGCTCTATCGCGCGTATCTAAAATCCCTTTAAAAAGATAACCGCTTACAGCTATAAGCCCGATTAAACCGGCCACAACTATAGCCATTATCTTAAATTTTATCCTTATATTATTCAAAACCACTCCTTTTAGTTTTTAAACCCGCTAACTTTATCTTGCGCTTTTTTCCTGAACTCGCCTTATGAAATGTTTTGCGTTTTCTACAGGAATATCAGGCAAAATTCCATGCCCCAAGTTAAATATATGAGGCGTATCTTTCATGGCTTCTAAAATTTTATCCACACCCTCATCAATCGCTGATTTTGAGTATAGTCTTGTTGGCTCCATATTGCCTTGAAGGACAAATTTAGGGCTTAACTTCGCCTTGGCAAGCTCTATCGGAGTACTCCAATCCACGCCAAAAACCTCGAAATTTCCATCTATCCTATCAAGATATCCGCTTATGCCCTTTGGAAATACAATAACTGGAATTTGCGGAAATTCAGCCTTAAGTGCATCAACTATCTCCAAGATGTATTTAAACCCGAATTCAAAATACGCACTCATCTCAAGCGCCGCCGCCCAGCTATCAAAAATTTGCACCGCATTTACGCCCGCTTTAATCTGCTCTTTCATATAGCCGATAAGCGCAGCGGTAACTTTGGCTAAAATTTGATGCATAAATTCAGGATTTGAGTATAAAAGTTTCTTGCTAACAGCATAAGTTTTCGTCCCGCCGCCTTCAATCATATAAGTAGCTATCGTCCAAGGAGCGCCGCAAAAGCCGATTAACGCTTTATCCTGAGCCAAATTTTCGCGAGTTAGCTTGATCGTATCATAAACATAGCTTAAATTTTTGATTGATTTTTGCACGTCAAGCCTGTCTAAGTCCTCTTTTGTCTTGATCGGATCGCTAAAAACAGGTCCCTCACCTTGCACAAATTTTAAATCCATACCCATTTCAAGTGGCACGACTAAGATATCGCTAAAAAGTATCGCCGCATCAACACCTAAAATATCAACAGGCTGGATGGTTACTTCACTTGCCTTTTTATAATCCTTGCAAAGCGATAAAAAATCTCCCGCCGACTTGCGAACCGCCATATACTCGGGCAAATAGCGCCCAGCCTGACGCATCATCCACACAGGAGTATAAGGCGTAGGTCTTTTGAAACAAGCATCTACAAATATCATTAAATTTCCTTTAAATTTTTACCGATTGTATCACATTTATTATTAAAGTATTTAAAATTTGACAATAAGCCGAGTGTTATTTTATGCATATTTTAAACTTTCATTTACCAAATATTCATTCTATATCGGCTGTTTTAAAATTTAGTTTAACCTTATCTTGGTTGAAAATATTAACTTGCTAAAACAAAATTTTAAAGATCAAACTAAGAGCCTAAAACCCTTAGCTCGTCAAGTAAATTTTGTAAATTTATACAAGAGAGTTTGTTTTGCATAGCGTTTTGCGCAGCTAAAAAATGTCCGCTTAGCAAATTTTGAATTTGCCCGCCGAGAGGACAAGCGGCAGGGGATTTTTGATGTATTTTAAAAAGCTCTTTTTGATCCGAATTTACAGCGTTATAAATATCTAGTAGCGTAATTTCGCTTGGCTGTTTTAGCAAGGATAGTCCGCCTACACCGGGAGAAGTTTTTATCAATTTAGCTTTTTTCAAAAGAGCAGTGATATTTCTTACTATTACGGGATTTACCCCTATACCTTCTGCCAGAAATTCGCTAGTGTTTTTATCCTCTTTAAAAAACTCGACACTTAAAATAATATGAACCGCGATTGAAAATTTTTGCCCTATTTGCATTTTTACCTAAAAATATTTTTTCGTTATTCTAGCTAAAAATAGCAAATTTTACGGGCAAAAACATAAATTTTAGCCGCTTACCGCAGTTAGGCATCTATTTATATGGTTTTGGTTTTTTATCTCGTCAATTATCGCCAAAGCAAGATCAGGATAGCTTATGTAGCTTTGGTTGCTTGAATTTAAAATAAGCTCATCGCTTCCGATTTTATATTTACCTGTTCTAGCTCCGCCTTCATCGTAATTTAGAGCAGGCGAAACATAAGTCCAAAGTGTATCTTTTCTATCTTTTAGCTCATAAAACGATCCTGCGTCAGCCTTTGCTACATCTAGGTATTCAGTCGGGAAATCAGGCGCGTCCATTAGCATTACTTTGTGGTCGCTATCTACATAAAGAGTTCCCGCTCCGCCCACGATAAACAGCCTTGTTTTACTACTGCTAAGAAGATCGGCAAGATGCTTGGTGTGCTTTGCATGAAGATGAAAAGTTTCTTTCGTCCATACGGCAAATGCGCTTATAACGACGTCAAATTCGCTCAAATCTTCTTTATTAAGCTCAAACACATCTTTATAAATGACTTTAACTTGATCGTTGTTATACTCTTTGTTTCGCACGATAGCGATTACTTCATAACCTTGAAGCAAAGCTTCTTTGACTAACTCTTTGCCACTCTTTCCGTTTGCGCCTATGATAGCTACTTTTTTCATTTTAGATCCTTTAAAATTTTGTTGTAATGTTTTTAATTACAACTTACGAGCGAAGTCTATCTAATTTTTATTGTAATGTCAATAGTTACAACTAATTTTAAATTTGACATCGAATTTAAAAGCTTATAAAATTTAGCCTAATTCAAACAAAGGAATTTCATGCAAAATAGCGCTTTTAAAACGCTAAAATTCATCGCCAAGCAAAATTTCAAAAAGCTATTTTTAGCATTTAGTCTAGTGCTTGCCGAAAACGGACTGTTTCTTATATATCCACTGCTAGCAGGTATCGCCATAAACGCCATCATAGAGGGCAAAGTCTTACTTGCGCTTACCTATTCGCTCATGGTGCTTATAGGCTGGTGTATAGGTGCCGCAAGACGCAGGGTAGATACACAGGTCTTTACTAAAATTTATGCGGATCTTGCAGTAAAAGTCATAATGAGCGAGAAAAAAGACTCAAAAAACGACTCCGTAATAATAGCAAGAGCGAATTTGTCGCGGGAATTTGTGGATTTCTTCGAGCAGCATTTTCCTATGCTTTTTACTTCGGCGGTTTCTATTTTTGGCTCTGTGGTTATGCTATTTTTTATCGAATTTTACGTGGGTCTGGCGACATTTATAGTAATCGTTATATTTGCTCTTTTGTTACCAAGATACATAAGCAAAAACGACAAACTCTACTTAAGACTAAACAACCAGATAGAAAAAGAGGTTGGCAGGATAAAAGAAGCTAGAGAAAACAAGCTAAAAAGGCACTACAAGCTACTTTCGCTATTAAGAGTAAGGATATCAAACCGCGAAGCGATGAGCTTTTTAATCATCGGCATAAGCGCCGCCGTACTTTTTGGCCTAGCTATTATAACTCTTGCAAACGATAAAGCAACCGCAGGACATATCTACTCGGTAATAACATACCTATGGACCTTTGCCATAAGCCTTGATGACGCGCCAAACCTCATCGAGCAGTTTTCAAAACTAAAAGATATAGGCAAGCGGGTAAATACTCAAATTTAGCGAAAAATAAAAGATTTTTTGGCAAAATAAGACAAATTTTAAACACAAGAGCAAATTTGAATGAAAAACATAAGAAATTTTAGCATCATAGCCCACATAGATCACGGCAAAAGCACTCTTGCAGACCGATTAATCCAAGAGTGCGGAGCGGTAAGCGACCGCGAGATGAGTAGCCAGATAATGGACACGATGGATATCGAAAAAGAACGCGGTATCACGATAAAAGCTCAAAGCGTGAGACTTGAACACAACCTAAACGGCGAAAAATATATCTTAAATCTAATCGACACTCCGGGACACGTTGATTTTAGCTACGAAGTAAGTAGAAGTCTAGCAAGCTGCGAAGGTGCGCTTTTGGTAGTAGACGCAAGCCAAGGAGTCGAAGCTCAAACCATCGCAAACGTCTATATCGCACTTGAAAACAACCTTGAAATCATCCCCGTGATAAATAAAATCGACCTTCCGGCGGCAGATGCCGAGCGCGTTAAAAACGAGATAGAGCACGTTATCGGGCTTGACTGCGCAAATGCTATTGAAGTAAGCGCAAAGAGCGGCATAGGTATAAAAGAGCTTGTTGAAGCCATCATCACGCGAATTCCGCCACCTCACGGAGATATAAAAAGTCCGCTTAAGACGCTGATTTACGATAGCTGGTTTGACAACTACCTTGGCGCGCTGGCTCTTGTGCGCGTGTATGACGGCGAGCTAGCTAAAAACGACGAAATTTTGGTTATGGGCACGGGCAAAAAGCATATCGTGCTTGATCTTATGTATCCAAACCCAATCGCGCCTATTAAGACAAGCAGGCTAAGTGCAGGCGAAGTAGGCATAGTCGTGCTTGGACTTAAAAACGTAAGCGACGTGCAGGTAGGAGATACGATAACGCTTGCTAAAAATCCGCTTAAAGAACCCGTCGGCGGCTTTGAGCGAGCAAAGCCATTTGTGTTCGCAGGACTTTATCCTATAGAAACGGACAAATTTGAAGATCTGCGCGACGCTCTTGATAAGCTTAAGCTAAACGACAGCTCCATAAGCTACGAGCCTGAGACTTCTGTGGCTCTTGGATTTGGCTTTCGCGTTGGATTTTTGGGACTGCTTCACATGGAGGTCATCAAAGAGCGTTTAGAGCGTGAATTTGACCTTGATCTGATAGCAACTGCGCCGACCGTGACATACGAAGTTATCCAAACGGACGGGCAAATTTTAGAGATTCAAAACCCAAGCCAGCTTCCGCCTGTAAATAAAATCGAGATGATCAAAGAGCCTTACGTGCGCTCGACCATCATCACGCCGAGTGAATTTTTAGGCAATATCATCACGCTTTTAAACAACCGCCGAGCGATTCAGACCAAGATGGACTACATCACGCCAGAGCGTGTGTTGCTTGAATACGATATACCGATGAATGAGATCGTGATGGACTTTTACGATAAGCTTAAATCAAGCACCAAAGGCTACGCGAGCTTTGATTATGAGCCTAGCGAGTACCGAGAGGGAGACCTGGTGAAGCTTGATATCAAAGTTGCCGGCGAAACGGTCGATGCGCTATCCATCATCGTGCCTGAAAGCAAGGCGCAAAGCAAGGGTCGCGACTTCGTAAAAGCGATGAAGGAGATCGTGCCAAGACAGCTTTTTGAAGTAGCTATCCAAGCAAGTATCGGCAATAAAATCATAGCGCGCGAGACAGTTAAATCAATGGGCAAAAACGTCACGGCAAAGTGCTACGGAGGTGATATCACGCGTAAAAGAAAGTTGCTTGAAAAGCAAAAAGAGGGCAAAAAAAGAATGAAAGCCATAGGCAAGGTAAATTTACCTCAAGAAGCGTTTTTAAGCGTGCTTAAGATAGATTAGAGTTTAAATTTAGTTGGCGGAATAAAATTTGCTTGGATTTATAAAACATAAGGAGTTTGCATGAGATATCTAATATATTTGTTTATAGTATTATTTTTCACTGGATGTTCCGGCTGGCTTAATTGGTTTGGCGGCGGCACTAAAGTATCTCACAACAATGCCGCAGGGTACGAAGAGATTATGCGGATAAAAGCCGATTGCAGATCTTGTGCCGACAGCAGAGGTGAAAACTTAAAGATAAACGGCGTAGAATACACTAGCGATATAGCTATAAAATGCTGCCTAAAGCAAAGCAGAATCGACACAAATGCCGCAATTAAAAAGGTTTATATACATTCGGTAATAGATCAAAGGGATGAAAATAGCGGGATTAAATTTATAGCCGAAAACAAAACAGTAAAACTGCAAACAAAAGATCGCATAGAGGCTTTATTTTACGCGTTTTTAAAAGACGAGTTACGAAACAGAGGAATACTTACGGTAGATAGCCAAGAGTCACCTTATACATATAGAGTTGATTTTGCCTTTACAAATTACGAAGGTCTTTATAGCCAAAACGGGCAAGTCCTAACGGCTATAATGCAAGGCAAATTAGGCGTAAAAAACATAAACAAAACAAGAGTTTTAAACGTAAATACAAGACAAGAAGCCAGAAAACTTGAAGCCGAAAATATAGAGGATTTTAGTCTATACATACACCTTCTTTCAAAACAGATGGCCAACAAAGTCGCTGAAGAAATTTCAAAGCTATAAAGGAAATTCATGAAAAAATACATACTTATCGCCCTACTTCCTTTTTTATTTTTAGGTTGCGCACAACAAAGTTCGGTTCTAAATTTATCTCCTTATAACTCAACTTCAAATTCTTTAGGATTTGCCAAACAGGTTCAGATAAATTCGGTCATAGACAATCGCCAAAATAAAAGCATAGTCGCAACTATAACGAATTCAAAAGGCGACGTTAGCGAATACGTTACACTTCAAAATGATATTTCCGTCTGGCTAAAAGACGCTCTTGAAAAGGAAATTTCAAGGCTCGGCGGGCAAGTTGTAAGCTTTTCTAGCGATATAATAGTTGATGTGGAAATCGTATGGCTTAAAGCGAATTTAAGCGGATATAGCACGGACAACCTAAAAGGCGAAGCAAAAGTAATGCTAACGATAAGACGCGGCGATCAGACCATCACAAAAAATGTCGCACAAACGCAAACCAAATTCGCCCCTATCCAGACAAGCGGCGCATTTGACAAATTTATAGACGAACTTTTAAGCGATATCGTAAAACGAGCCGCCGTTCAAATCCTAAAAAGCTGATGAGGTGCGCAAATTGTGGGCGCTTAAGCATTAAAATTTTATGCAAATTTTGCGCCTTGCACCTTAAAAATTCATCTTTAAAAACAAGAATTTTAAAAGACGATTTTAAAATTTACAGCTTCTTTGACTACTCCGAAGTTAAAAATTTAATCCACTCCAAGCATAAATTTCACGGCAGATTTATATACAAAAGCCTTGCAAATTTGAGTCTCAAAAAATTTGCTCAAAATTTCAAATTCGGCTCAAAAATAAATGCCGTAGCGATAGATGATAGGGTTAAATTTGATTATTCTCACACGGCTATTTTGGCTCGCGCTCTTAAAAGCGATGAGATCAAGCCGCTTCATTATTGCCTTCATGCAAGCTCTGATGTAAATTATTCGGGCAAGGATTTAGCCTTTCGCATAAAGCATCCAAGAAATTTCAAGCTAAGCAAAATTCCAAAATTCCCCGTTATCTTGGTTGATGACATCATAACTACGGGAACTACGATGATTGAAGCTAAAACAGCACTTGAAAAATTTGGCGTAGAGGTCTTGTTCGGACTTGTTTTAGCTGATGCGAAGTATTAAGAGCTAAAGCCAAATTTGTCATACAGCTTTATTGTATAAGACCCAAGAGATATTTGATAGATAACAAATCATTTAATCAGCCTGTACAATAAAACATCAATGCACAAGCTTTCTTTTACCGGATTAATTCAAAAAACATATCAAATTAATTTACTAATAAATGCTTAATAATCTACGTATCAAATTTCGCATTTAGCCATCTTTTATCAAATTTTAGCTAGAATCTATGAGTTAATTTTAAGGATACAAATGGAAAACATATTTGAAGCAAATCAAGATATCGAATCTATAGACATTGAAGACTCTATAAAAGCAAGCTATCTAGACTACTCTATGAGCGTTATCATAGGACGCGCATTGCCTGATGCAAGAGACGGACTTAAGCCCGTTCATAGAAGAATTTTATACGCCATGAACGATCTTGGAGTAGGCTCAAGAAGCCCTTATAAAAAGTCGGCTCGTATCGTAGGTGATGTCATCGGTAAGTACCACCCGCACGGCGATACAGCCGTATATGACGCGCTTGTTCGTATGGCTCAGCCATTTTCTATGAGATATCCAAGCGTTGACGGTCAAGGAAACTTTGGTTCGGTTGATGGCGACGGTGCGGCGGCGATGCGTTATACGGAAGCTAGAATGACAAATTTGGCTGAAGAGCTTCTTCGCGATATAGATAAAGACACGGTTGATTTTATTCCAAACTACGATGACAGCACCGTTGAGCCGGATGTTTTGCCTAGTAGGGTTCCGAATTTGCTTTTAAACGGTTCAAGCGGTATAGCGGTAGGTATGGCCACAAACATCCCTCCGCACAGCCTTGATGAGCTAATAAGCGGACTTTTGTTGGTTCTTGATAATAAAAACGCAACTCTTGAAGAGGTTATGGAACATATCAAGGGTCCTGATTTCCCGACAGGCGGTATAATATTTGGCAAAAAAGGCATTATCGAAGCTTACAAAACAGGTAGAGGTCGCGTAAAGATAAGAGCAAAAACTCATATCGAAAAAAAGCCGAACAAAGACGTGATAGTAATTGACGAGCTTCCTTACCAAACAAACAAGGCTCGCTTAATCGAGCAAATAGCCGATCTTGTTAAAGAAAAACAGATAGAAGGCATTAGTGAAGTGCGTGATGAGTCCGACAGAGACGGAATTCGCGTAGTTATCGAGCTTAAACGCGATGCGATGAGCGACATAGTACTAAACAATCTCTTTAAATCGACAACTATGGAGAGCACCTTTGGCGTCATAATGCTTGCGATAGATAACAAAGAGCCTAAAATTTTCGGTCTTATCGATCTGCTTAAGTTGTTTTTAAATCACCGCAAGACGGTTATAATAAGACGCACTATTTTTGAACTTCAAAAAGCACGCGCAAGAGCCCATATCTTAGAGGGCCTTAAAATCGCGCTTGATAATATCGATGAAGTAATAGAACTTATAAAAAATAGCCCTGATACGACTTCGGCCAGAGATGGATTGATGGCGAAATTTGGACTTAGCGAGCTTCAGTCAAACGCGATTTTGGATATGAGGCTAAGCAAGCTAACCGGTCTTGAGCGCGAAAAACTTGATAACGAGCTTCAAGAACTGCTATCCGAGATAGCAAGACTTGACGAAATTTTAAAGAGCGAAACCTTGCTTGAAACACTGATTAGAGAAGAACTCATCGAAATAAAGAGCAAATTTAAAGTTCCGCGCGTTACCGAGATAGTGGACGATTATGACGATATTGATATCGAGGACTTGATACCTAATGAAAACATGGTCGTAACCATAACTCATCGCGGATATATCAAGCGAGTGCCAAGCAAGCAATACGAGAAGCAAAAGCGAGGCGGTAAGGGCAAAGTAGCCGTAACTACATACGATGATGACTTCATCGAAAGCTTCTTTACGTCAAATACTCACGATACGCTGATGTTTGTAACCGATCGTGGGCAACTCTACTGGCTGAAAGTTTATAAAATTCCTGAGGGAAGTCGCACGGCAAAAGGCAAAGCGGTAGTGAATTTAGTCCAGCTTCAGCCTGACGAAAAGATAAAAGCGATCATTCCGACAACTGATTTTAACGAAAACAAGTCGCTTGCGTTCTTTACGAAAAACGGCGTAGTAAAACGCACAAATTTAAGCGAATTTAAAAACATCCGCTCTATCGGCGTAAGAGCCATTACTCTTGATGAAAACGACGAACTGGTAACCGCGCTGATCGTTGAGAGCGATGAAAATGAATTTATCCCGCCTATTAGCGATGATGAAAATACAGCCTTAACTCAAGAGATAGAAATTCAAGATGAAAATTTAGACGAAAACGTCGATAGTGTAGCTGCCGGCAAAATGCTCTTTATCGTTACTAAAAAAGGAATGTGTCTTAAATTTAATGTTAGCAAAGTTCGCCAGATGGGAAGAACGGCTCGCGGCGTAACGGGAATTAAATTTAAAGAGCTTGGCGACGAGGTAGTAGGTGCGGCAGTAATTGAAAGTAACGATCAAGAGGTGCTTAGCATATCTCAAAAAGGTATCGGCAAGCGCACAACCGCTGAAGAGTATCGCTTAACAAATCGTGGCGGCAAGGGCGTAATCTGCATGAAGCTAACAAATCGCACAGGCGATCTTGTCGGAGTCTTGATGGTTGATGAAGAGCAGGATTTGATGGCTCTAACCTCAAGCGGCAAGATGATCAGGGTAGATATGCAAAGCATCAGAAAAGCCGGTCGCAATACAAGTGGCGTAATAGTCGTAAATGTCGACGGAGACGACGTGGTAAGCGTAGCAGCATGCCCTAAGGAAGAAAGTCCAAGTGAAGAAGGCGATGAGCAGGGCGAAGACGGCGGCAGTATTTTGGAATAAATTTTGCTTTAATGATTGGCAAATGAAATTTATAAAAAGGTTATAAAATGAAGAGTTTTTATGTTGCGATGATCGGCGTGGCGGTTATGGTTATGAGCGGTTGCTCTAGCAAAGACGCTAATTTAGGCATGGCACAGCAAGATGTCGTCATACAAAAGATCGATAAAGACGATATAAGAGATGTCATGAAGCAAGAAAAGATGATATATGACATAGCTCCGGCAGAAGCGATGTTTAGTGCGGTAGGTGAAGGCATAGCCCCTCTTAACACCGTCTCTCAAGCCCAATCTTTAGCTCTTGCCAAACGCGCAGCGATAGCTGACGCTCACAGACAGCTTGCAGAAAAGCTTTACGGAGTAAAGATCAACTCTCGCGATACCGTTAGAGATGCGATGCTAAAAGACTCAACCATAACAGCTCAAGTAAGCGGTCTTATCAAAAACGCTTCGATAGTCGAGCATGACTTCAAAGACGGTCTTTACCGCGTTAGAATGGAACTTAAACTAGATCAAAGCAAGTGGCAAGAAATTTTTGCATACTGATACTTCTGATATCAACTCTCTTTGGCTCAGAGGAATTTATCCTTTGGGCCAAAATTTCTACTAAAAATCACATTATAAACTACGAAAATTTAGCCATATCAAAAGCTATGGTTTTAACCAATATTCAAGATGAATTTTTATGCGAAATCAACGAAAAGAAAAATGAGCAAAATGACGCTTTAACCTATCTAAATTTGCACAAAGACAAGCTTTTTGAATGCTTCGTATCTTATAAATTTAAAGTTCAAGACTTCTATACTCACAGCCAAAATTCAAAGGGCGTAAATCTACACACAAAAACCGATGTAACGCTTTTGCCGATTCGATTTACAATTAAATTTAAGCCAAATTCTGCTATTATCGGCGTATTTAAGATAAAAGAGTAGGTTATGAATATAGTCATTGTCGAAGATGACATAAATATGCGCAAATCCCTTGAAATAGCGCTTGGCGAATACGAAGAATTGCAAATCAAAAGCTACAAAAGCGCAGTTGAAGCTCTTAAGAAGCTAAGCGACGATACCGATCTTATAATAACCGATATCAATATGCCTACGATGGACGGACTTGAATTTATAAAAAAATTAGAGGGCAAATTTGACGTTATCATAATGACGGGAAATGCTACTTTAAACAAAGCCATTGAGAGCGTAAGGCTTGGAGTTAAAGACTTTTTAACAAAGCCGTTTGATATAGAAACGCTTTATCAAGCTATAAAAAGAGTTGAAATTCTAAATCAAAAATTATCTAAAAAAATACAAAAACCAAACGAAGTTAAAGCTACCCAATCAAGCGAATTTTACTCCACTTCGCCCGCTCTTGAAAAAACGCTTCATATAGCTAAAAAATCGGCTTTAACCGATGTTAGCATAATGCTTAGCGGCGAAAGCGGAGTGGGAAAAGAGCTCTTTGCAAATTTTATACACAAAAGCTCTCCTCGCGCAAACAAGCCTTTCATCGCGCTAAACATGGCGGCCATTCCTGAAAATCTCATTGAAAGCGAACTTTTTGGCTTTGAAAAGGGAGCGTTTACGGACGCTTCGGCTCAAAAAAAGGGTCAGTTTGAGCTCGCCGACGGCGGGACGCTATTTTTAGATGAGATTGCAGAGATGCCTTTAAATTTGCAACCAAAGCTTCTAAGAGCTCTTCAAGAAAGGGAAATAACGCGCCTTGGAGCTACTAAAAGCATTAAAATAGATGTAAGGATAGTTTGCGCGACTAACGCAAATTTGCAAGACTTGATAAAACAGGGCAAATTTAGAGAGGATCTTTTTTACAGATTAAATACCATTCCTCTTTTTATCCCGCCTCTTAGAGAGCGCAAAGAGGAAATTTTGCCCATAGCAAATCGCGCTCTTGAAAATTCCTGCAAAGAATTTGGCTTCAAGGCTAAAAAATTCTCCAAAGAAGCTGCAAAAGAGCTTGAAGAGTATGAATTCCCGGGCAACATAAGAGAGCTTATTTCCGTAGTTCAAAGAGCCACTATAATTAGCGAAGGAGATGAAATTTCGGCTAGCGATCTGTTTTTACAATCAAGAAAGCCAAAGGATAAAGAAGGGATAAAAAAAGACCTTATAATCGACGTAATAAAAAGCGTGGACGGAAATTTAAAAGAGGCGTGCGAAATTTTAAATTTAAGCGAAGAAAATTTGCGAGAGAATCTTAAAAAATATGGTATAAAGGAGGGTTTATGAGAAAGTTTAATGTCGCAGTAGTAGGCGCTACAGGTGCGGTCGGCGAGGAAATTTTCCGTGTGATGGAAGAAGTTAGCTTCCCCGTAAATGAGCTGTTGCCGCTTGCAAGCGCAAGAAGTGCCGGAAGCGAAGTTGAGTTTAACGGCAAGACCTATAAGGTCGTAGAGCTTACTGAAAGCGTATTTGATGAGCATGAGATCGATATCGCATTTTTTAGTGCAGGCGGATCGATATCTGCGAAATTCGCACCCCTTGCGGCTCAAAGCGGAGCGGTCGTGATAGACAACACAAGCCACTTCAGGATGGATGAAGATGTGCCTTTAGTGGTTCCTGAGTGCAATCCGCAAGATATAGTCAAATGGGTAAATCGCGGCATCATCGCCAATCCAAACTGCTCGACCATTCAAATGGTGCAAGCGCTTAAGCCTCTTGATGACGCATACGGCATAACTCGCGTAGATGTCGCCACATATCAAGCCGCAAGCGGTGCGGGCAAAGAGGGCATGGAGGAGCTTGTCTTACAGCTTCAAAAATTCTTTGAATTTAAACTTGACGAGTGCGAACCAAAAATTTTCGCTCACCAACTAGCTTTTAACCTCATCCCTCATATCGACGTGTTTTTAGACAACGACTACACGAAAGAAGAGATGAAAATGGTAAACGAAACCCAAAAGATTCTCCATAAAAATATCGAAGTAAGTGCTACCTGCGTGCGTGTGCCGGTGCTTAGAAGCCACTCCGAGGCTATCACTATACACTTTAGCCAAGATATCAATGCCGACAAAGCAAGAGAGGTACTAAGAGCCGCACCTAGTATCGTCATAGAAGACGAACCGTCAAAGAAAATTTATCCTATGCCTCTAACCGCAAGCGATACCAACTACACTTATGTAGGCAGAATTCGCAAAGACAACTACCGAGATAACGTCCTTCACCTTTGGTGCGTAGCAGATCAAATTCGCGTAGGAGCCGCAACCAACGCGGTAAGAATCGCTCAAAAATGGGTGCAAATGCAAGAGTAATTTGCAGGCTTTAAAGCCCGTGATTAAGGCTAAATTGAATGGCTTAAGAGCACAAATTTAGCCTTTAAATCCTAAAATTTATATTATCCTCAAGAAAAAATGTCGCAATAAAGCTTTTCTCAAAGCTTAAATTTTACCAAGCATTGATCTGCAGGTAAATTTTAACAAAAAAAACAGAGTCATAAATTTAAGAAAAAAAACTGTAAAATACGAGCCAAATTAAAAATAAGGAATTTGATGTTTTCAAAAGTATTTGAAAAAATCTTGCTTGCAAGCAATAAATTTACCATACTTCCCGTTATATTCGGTCTGCTTGGGGCTATCGTGCTCTTTATCATAGCAAGTTACGATGTATTGGTTATCATGAATGACGTTTGGAATTACTTCTTTAAAGGCATCCATCCTGATAATTTCCACTCGGATGTAGTGGGCGTTATCGTAGGAGCGATAGATCTATATCTCATGGCGCTGGTTCTTTATATATTTAGTTTCGGTATCTATGAGCTCTTTATCTCGGAGATCGAAGCTCTTAAAGAGTCAAAGCAAAGCAAGGTTTTAGAGGTACACTCGCTTGACGAGCTAAAAGACAAGATCGGAAAAGTCATCATCATGGTCTTAATCGTAAATTTCTTCCAGCGCGTCTTGCACGCAAATTTTACAACTCCGCTTGAGATGACTTATCTTGCAGCGTCGATTCTTGCGCTTTGCCTTGGGCTTTACTTCTTGCACAAAGGCGAACACTAATTTAAGAGGTAATTTGCCTCTTAAATCATCTTTAAAAGCATAAATTTAAACTTTGCCTTATAGTCTTGCTAAATTTTACCAAACAAATTTGGCTCATTGCTCCTGCTTTAAAAGCCCGTTTGCGGTAAATAAAAAGCATCGCGCCTCTTTGCTTAAAATTTCTTTTTTACTATGAGTTATCACCACAAAAGGCTTATTTTTGGCATTTAAATTTGCAAGCGTAAGAGCTGATTTAACATCATCAAGTTCGTTAAAAGGCTCATCAAACAAATATAAATCAGCGTCTTTTATCAAAGCGCCCGCTATCGCCACGAGCCGTTTCTCACCGCCTGAAAGATAGTAGATCGATCTATCTGCAAGATGAGAAATTTCAAATTTCTCAAGCATATCCATAGCCCTTTGTTGTGCAATTTTGGGATTAACCCCACTAGCTAAAAGCGAAAAGGCTACATCTTCGATGACGGTTGGAGCTACGAATTGATCAAAGCTGTTTTGAAAAAGATATGAAATTTGTAGATTATCCGGTTTTATTATCTCGCCCAAATTTGGTGAAGCTATGCCTGCAAGTATCGATAAAAACGTGCTTTTGCCGCTCCCGTTAGCTCCATAAATCACAATTCTTGAACTTGAAGAAATTTGCAAATTTATATTTTCAAAAAGCACGCTTTTGCCGTAACTAAAAGATAAATTCTTAGCCTCTATCAGCATATATCCTCTTTAGATAAAATTTTTATAAGCTCTAAAAATAGCCGTTAAAATAATAATTACAAACAGCAAAATTTCTGCCAAGCTTGCCTGTAAAGCAGGTAAAAATGCTATCTTTCCGCTATATCCTCGCACTTTCATAGCGTTAAATATGCCAAACGAGCGATCAAGCCCGCTAACGATAATCTTACCGATAAGGCTTGCATAAGCCTTAAAGAAAAAAAGTGAAATTTCACGTTTGACACCCCGAATTTTAAGAGTTTTTGGCATATCCTTGACCCACACTAAAAGCTCTTCAAAAACTTTAGCGTAAATCATCATTATGGCGATTAATTTTTGCGGTAAGTGCAAAGAAAAAAGAGCCTTAATAACAAAATAACTATCCTTGCCAAGAAGCAAGCTTAAAACTAAAAGTAAGATTAAATTCGTCCTTATAAAAATGCTTTTTGCACTTGCAAAATCGCCGTTTAAAGTGTAAGAAATAACGATAAAAATCAAAAATATATTTAAATAAAGTAGCCAAACAAGAGCTCTTTTTTTATCTTTTTGAAATAGGATAAAGGCAAGCACGGGCGCTACAAAATCAACCGCATAAATTTCGCTCGCATTTAGCAAAAAGATATCATAAACGATAATGCTTAAAAGATAGCAAACCGGCCGACTCATAAGAAATTTGGCTTATAACGCAAGATAAAACGCAGTGCAAAAACCGATATCAAGCCCTCTATAAACATCAAAGGCAGGTTGAAAATAAAAATCATATAAACAGCGTAATCAAGCCTTGCGCTGCTTATTAAAAGTATGGTTATAAGCAAGGCAACGCTTAGTAAAACAGGCGCAAATCCACCGACAAAGGAGATCAAATTCGGTTTTACACTTAAATGCGGCCTTAAAAAATACCACACCAAAACCGCAGGAGCCGCCATGATAAAGGTATTTACCCCAAGTACGCCTATACCTCCAAAACCGTAAAGCAGGGCTTGGAAAAATAGCGCTATCATAATGGCTAAAAACGCCTGCAAGCCGCCAAGCGCGCCGATAATGCCGTTAAAAAGCAGATGTACGCTACTTGGGCCCACGGGGATATGCACAAAAGATCCAAGAAAAAACAGCGCCGTTAGCATAGCGACTTTCGGGATACTCTCAAAATCAAGCTTATAAAGCGCATAAGCGCAAATTCCGCCCGAGACGACCCAGCCCGCAACTAAAATTTCGCTATTTAAAATTCCTTCTGATATGTGCAAATTTCATACTTTTCTTGATTTAATAATAGCAATGATACCAAAAATACCAAAGATTATGCCTATGGCGCTTAAAATTCCAAGATATTTTTGATAAACAGGCTCTTTATAACTATTAAGAGCCAGCTCATCGTTTGCATCGATATCAAATTCTTTCATATGCTCGCCATGATCGCTACTTGCGGTAATCTTAACCCTATATGCTCCTTTGCGAGGCGGCAAAAATGCAAAATTCCCACCGCTATCCATTGTGCTAGTTAGTAGCGGTATGGCAGAGTCGCCCTCGTATATGACGATCTGGGCATAAGCGGCAGGAATTTTCTCTGTGAAATTTGCATTTATGATTATGGCTTTGCCCTCATGTGCGCTATAAAATAGCCCGTGAGCGCTTAAATTTAAGCATAAAGCCGCTATAAAAGCTAGAATTTTCACTACTTGACCTCAAATGATATTGAGCTTTGTATAAGCATTCTTTCAGCGCTTTCGTCGGTAAAAATAGGCTCTGAAGATTTAGCCGCGATGATGTTTAAGCCCTTTTCTTTAATAGGAATAAGCGCGATGCCAAATTCGTTTGTTACGTTATCTATATCATCTTTTGCCGTTTCAAAACCAACGTTTTTAGCAGGCTTGCCGTCTTTTAGAACAAGCACGGGCAAGCTCTCACCTACTTTTATCTTAAACGGATCACTAAGCGCTACAACCTCGAGCTTAAGACCTATGGGCTTTAAGAAGTTTTCATTCCACGAAAAGTAGGTTTTGCCTATCTTCACACTTCTAATCGCGTCAAAAACTATCCCTTTTGTCTTTGCTCTATCTCCCACGACGTAGCCTTTATCCGTTTGCACCCAATGTCCTGCATCAAAGGTCATCGTAACTACGGCAGGCGATTTATCGGTCAAGATTTCAGGCAACTTCTTGTCATCGTCGTAGTTGTAAACTATACCTGTTTTGATTAGCTTTAAATTCTCGTCATAAGCCTTAGCGCCCAAAACTTGTTTTGAAGCGTAGTTTTCAAATTTATCGTGAGCCCAAAATTTAAGCTCGAATTTGTTTTTACCCACACTTTGAGCGACCACTTGGTGCGCCTGTGCACTCATCGTTAGAGCCGTAGCTATAAAGATAGCTTTTAATAACATTTTATTTGACATACTACTCCTTTAATAATAATTTATTACAATTAGTATTATAGAGCCGAGGAATTTAATGTATTCTGAAATTTTATTAAGCAGATAAAGTATTTTATCAAAAAGTATAAATTTTACACTTGATTAACACAGGAAATATAAAATACGCCAACAAATTAAAACCGACAAGGAGAAAATATGAGAGTGTTTAAAATTTTAGTCGTCGCTTTAGCGTTTGCGACCTTTTCATTTGCAGGAGAAGCTTTTAGTAAAGCTAAATTTGACGAGCTTATGAGCGAAGGTAAAGGTGTGGTGGTACATATCCACGCTACTTGGTGTAGCACTTGCAAAAAGCAAGAGAAAGTTTTAGACCAAATCGCCAAACAAAACAGCGACAAAGCTAGCTTCTTAACCGTTGATTTTGATAGCCAAAAAGACGAGGTAAAGAGCCTTGGTGCAAACGATAGATCAGTTATCATAGTTTTTAAAGACGGCAAAGAGGTTTCAAGGACATTTTATGAAACCAACGAAGAGAAGATTAAAGAGCAAGTAAAGCTGGCGTTTTAAGAGAATTTTATGGATATCAGCACCACCACACTGTTTTTTAGCTTTTTATCGGGAATTTTAACCACGTTAAGTCCTTGCGTTTTGCCGATACTGCCTATTATAGTCTCTTCGGCTCTTAGCAGATCAAAATTCGGACTTATAACGCTTGCGCTTGGTATGGCGCTATCTTTTAGCCTTATAGGCACTCTGCTTTCCTCGGTAGGACTTGCGCTTGGGCTTGATAGCTCTACCATAAGAACCGTAGGCGGAATACTGCTGCTTTTGGTTGGAATTTGGCTTATTAGTCCAAAAATGCAAGAGCTAATAAGCTCTAAAACAAGCGGCTTTAGCAATCAAGCTCAAGGATTTTTAGCCAAATTTAATCCTGACAGCGCCAAGGGACAATTCATAGTAGGAGTTATGCTTGGAGCCGTTTGGTCTCCGTGCGTAGGGCCTACTCTTGGAGCGGCGATAGCTCTGGCTTCACGTGCAGAAAGCCTGCTAAACGTATTTATAGTTATGACCGTATTTGGAATTTCGGCAGTCATACCTCTCATAGCCATCGGGCTTGCCTCAAGACAGAGCTTTAAAAATAAAAGAGAGAAAATCGCAAATTTTGCAAGCAAAAGTAAAATCATCATGGGAATTTGCTTAATCGTAATTTCTCTTATGGTTTTAACGGGGCTTGATAAGGTAGTTGAAGGGTTTTTAGTAGAGATTAGTCCTGAGTGGCTAACCGATCTTACAACAAGATTTTAGGCCTTTGCCTAAAATCTTTTTAAATTTCTATCCAAATAGCGAATTTACGCTTTCGTTGTGATAGACACGTCTTATCACTTCTCCAAATATCGGTGCGACACTTAGAACTTTTATCTTATCAAGTTGCTCTTTTAGCGGGATCGTATCGGTTATAACAAGCTCATCTAAAGCATCATCGCTTAAATTCTCATATGCCTTGCCCGAAAGCACCGCATGAGTACAGCATGCCATCACGCTAGTTGCACCTCTTTCTTTAAATACTCTAGCAGCTTTTACTATCGTGCCGCCCGTATCGATCATATCATCTACAAGTATCACGTCTTTGCCGTTTACGTCGCCTATGACGTTCATCACTTCGCTTTCGTTTGCTTTTTCGCGGCGCTTATCAACAATAACGATATCAAGGTCTAAATTCTTAGCCACACTTCTAGCACGCGCTACACCTCCGATATCAGGGCTTGCTATGATAGGGTTTTTCAGATGTTTGTTTTTGATGTATTCGTTAAATATTATCGAGCCGTAAAGATTATCCACTGGGATATCAAAAAAGCCTTGAATTTGCCCTGCGTGAAGATCGATGGTAACCACGCGGTTAATACCCGCCGTTTGTATCATGTTTGCCACCAACTTAGCGGTAATCGGCACTCTAGGAGCGGCCTTTCTATCCTGTCTTGCGTAACCGAAGTAAGGAATCACCGCAGTTATCGAGCTAGCGGAGCTTCTTTTAAGAGCGTCCGTTAGTATCAAAAGCTCCATCAAATTTACGTTTGCAGGCGCACATGTCGGCTGAACGACAAAAATATCCTTACCGCGCACGCTCTCACCGATTTGCACGCTGATCTCGCCGTCGCTAAATCTCTTAATAGTAGCCTCGCTAAGCGGAAGCGAAAGATAGTGAGAAATTTTTTTGGAAAATTCGACGTTTGCGGTACCGGAGAAAATTTTATAACCTCTCATGAAATTTTACCTTTGTGAGTTTTTGGATGAGTTATTTTAGCAACAATGAACTTAAATTTGCTTTTGCGACTTAAATTTTAGCTTTGTGTAAAGAGCGATAAAAAGCTTAAACGTAACGATTTTAGCGCAAATTTTAAGCTTGCTTACAAATTTGAGCTTATATCAAGTCGGCTTATGATAAATTTTTTAAAATTTCAAAGGAGGCACAATGGTAATAATGCAAGTTTTATTTGATTATAAAGGCGGTTATGGCGAGAAAATGTATGAGCAGTGCCGAGAGTTAGCCCAGTCCATAACCAAAGAAAGCGGATTTATCTGGAAAATTTGGACCGAAAATGAAGAAAAAGGCATAGCCGGCGGAATTTATGCCTTTAACAGCGCCCAACAAGCCGAAACTTACGCCAAAATGCACACTAAAAGGCTTGAAGAATTCAAAGTTGCTACAAATTTCAGATATGAAATTTTAGACGCTAATGAAAAACTAAGCGCAATTACAAATTTTAAATTAAAATAGATGAGATTTACGGGCGATTTAAGTCTTGATTTGAACATAAAGTATATTTACAGAAGGGTTCATAAAGGCGGTAATGTAAATTCCCAAAGATAAGGCAGCAAATCAAGGAGTGAATTAAAACATCTAAAAGCTTAATTCACTCTGGCTAAATTCAAATTTACGAAATGCAAATTTAAACTATAAACCCGCTTCCGATAACCAAATCATCTCGGTAAAACACCGCCAGCTGCCCACTAGCTACGCCGTAAGCGCTATCTTTTAACTCTATATGTCCCGTTTGTCCGTCTATCAAAACACGAGCGCGCAAAGGCACGCTTCGGTATCTAACTTTCACATCACACTCAAATTCTCGCTCGTTAATAAACATATTTATATCTTGTATCTTGATATCGCTACGCTCAAGCTCATCTTTTGAGCCGACAACTATCCGGTTGCTTTTACTATCTATGCTTAAAACAAAATGCGGCTCATGCGCGCCAAAGACCTCAAACCCTCGCCTTTTGCCGATAGTATAGTGCATATAGCCGCTATGTCTGCCAATTACTTTTCCGCTTTTATCAACCACGTCTCCCGGCAAATTCGTATCATAGTGGCGATTTAAGACATCTATATATGTAGTATCCACAAAGCAAATTTCGCTACTTTCGGCTTGCTCGCCAAATTCACGTAAGCTCTCAACGCTCTTTGCAAGCTCTTTTATATCGCTTTTAAGCTTATCGCCAAGCGGAAAAATCATATCCTTAAGCACCTCTTGTGGCACTTGAGCTAAAAAATAACTCTGATCTTTATTAAGATCTTTTGCAACCTTGATAAATCCGTCTTCAACCTGCACATAATGCCCTGTAGCAAGCTTATCGCAGCCTAAATTTTTAGCGAATTTCAGCAGCTCGCCAAGCTTTATAAATTTATTGCAAAGAGCACATGGATTTGGCGTGCGACCATCTTTATAAGTATCCACAAACGGCTGATATACGTATTTATCAAACTCATCTTGCAGATCAAGCACGTGCATTTTGATACCTAAAAACTCACAGGCCTTTTTTACTTTTTCAATGTTTTTTTCGTGATAACCGGGTTTTTTGTGCAGCTTCATATAGCAAGCTATTATCTCGTGTCCTTGCTCTTTTAGCATTTTCGCGCTAATCGTAGAATCAACGCCTCCGCTCATCGCCATTAAAATTTTCATTATTTTCCTTTTATATATACCCTATCGCGAATTTAAAACTACTTGAATATACCCGCAGACTTTAACATTAAAAATATCAAAAACGGGTTTAAGAGTATCTTTGAATAAAATTTGTGCGATTTTATAAAATAATTTTAAATTTGAGAAATTTCAGCTGCGATTTTTGGTAAATCATCGCTGATTTCATAAAGATTCAGATCTTCGGCGCTGATGGCTTTTTCCTCGATCAAAGTAGTTTTGATAAAATCGTCAAGCTTGCTCCAAAACTCACTTCCGATAAGATAAATTTTAGCTCTTTTGTTGCGAATTTGAGCAAGAACCAAAATTTCAAAAAGCTCATCAAGCGTACCAAATCCTCCTGGGAAAATCAAAAACGCCTTTGATCTCTCAATAAGCGCAAATTTGCGTGCATTAAGGCTCTCAAACACGAATTTGCTAGTCGCATAAGGATTTGTCATCTGTTCAAAAGGAAGGACGATATTTAGTCCGATTGAAGGGCTCTTGCCGCTATCAAAAGCGCCTTTATTAGCAGCCTCCATTATGCCTCCGCCTCCGCCGCTAACTATGGCAAAGCCGTCATTTGCAAGAGCATAAGCAAGCTCGTAAGCCATCTTACAGAATTTATTATCAGGCTCAAATCTAGCCGAACCAAAAAACGTAACGCTAGGATTTTTATACGCCGCAAAATCCCTAAATTTCGTTAAATCATTTAAAATTTTTTCCATTATTTCTCTTTAAGTCATATTTATAAGGCTTAAGCGGTAGATTAAGGCTGCTTTGCTCAAAAAAGCCTTCAATCGCTACCTAAGCTGCTCCAAGCGCTCTTTTTTGCTTCCTATTTGCGTTATCTGGATACCGAAATTTCCATCCACGATAACGACTTCGCCAAGAGCTACGACTTTATCGCTGATTAATATCTCAAGCGGATCGTTTGCAAGCTGATTTAGCTCAATTACCGAGCCTATATCCATACTTAAAACATCTTTTAAAAGCATTCTTTTTGAGCCGATTCGCACCCGTATAGGCAGGCGAACGTCCATGATAAGACCGATATTTCGCATCTCTTCGGCGCTAAATTCGCTTTTTGCGCCGTCATCTTGACTCTTTGAATTTGCATTGCCCTCTTTATGGTCTTTGTTAAAAAATTTAACAAAAGAAAAATCAACCACAACTCCGATTTGTTCTTGTATATCTTCGATATTTACGGTATATACATAGAGTTTTTCAAATGAACTTATATCAAAATTTGAGCTTTCGTCTATGAAATTTACCTTTGAAATTTCAAAATTCAGCTTCGGCATATTTTTTTGCGCGCCAAGCGAAGTTGCAAAAGCACCCATTATGTTTGAAAATATCTCTTTCGTAGCGTCAAGCTCATCTTCGCCAAGCTCGTCGTTTCGCGAAATTTCCTCTTCGCCCATCATCCACTCGCTTACCGCACTCATTAGCACCGGTGTAGCTACGAGTATCATTTTAGCCGTTATATCACCGCTTATATTTACGTTTGCTACCGCCAAAGGAGGCTTTACGCCCTCTTGATTTGGAGCGTCATATTCGGCTTTTGGACCTATATCGGGGGTTTTGCCGGTAAGTCCTTCGATGGTCGCTTTTACCTCATTTACAAATAACTTAAAAAATTCATTCATCATATTCGCTGCTTTCATCTAACATATTATCGTCATATTCGTTATGCTCTTGTTCGTAACTCATAAGTTTTGCTTTGCGCTCTTCTTCATACTGCTCTAAGATATGCTTAATCTCGTCCCTATCGGTTCTGATAAGCTCTTCTATCTTGATTGATTTTCTAAATCTATGAAGCCCCACTTCTGCTAAAAAGACATCTTTTTTATCGATTGTTACGATAGCTTTATCATTGGCCGAGCGATCAAGACGAAGTATATCGCCCTCTTTTAAATTCAAAAATTCATCTACGCTTATATTTGCCTTACCTAAAATCGCCTCATAAAGCACTTCGGCTCGCCCGATTAGAGTCTTAAGCTCTTTATTTCTGCTCTTTTTTGCGCTTGTTTCGCCAAGCATTATATCGCGGTTTGCCAAACGGCTTAATATCGGCTCAAGATAGATGACAGGATAACATATATTTATCATACCGCTTGAATTTCCTACAATTATCTCCATAACGACCATGATAACGATTTCGTTTTGAGAGACTATTTGTACGACGTTTGGACTACTCTCTTTAGCTTCCACGTTTGGATACATGTCGGTTATCATGCTCCAGCTATCCTTAAGACGCTGCATCATCATTCTAAGGATCGCGTCAAGCAAATTTACCTCTATATCGGTTAGCTCTCTGCTAGTTTCAAATCCTTCGCCGTTACCGCCAAGCAAGCGATCTATCATCGGGAAAGCTATACTTGGATTTATTTCAAGAACGCAGTTTCCATCAAGCGGTTTAATGGAAAACACGTTAAAGCTGGTAGGACTTGGCAAGCTCATCAAAAATTCGCCGTATGTCATCTGATCAACGCTATGCAAGCGAATTTCAACGATACTTCGCATAACGCTTGAAATTTGACTTGCCAGATTTCGTGCAAGCTTATCGTGAATGCCTTTTATCGCGCGAAGTTGCTCTTTAGAAACGCGATTTGGACGCTTAAAGTCATAGATAATTATCTGTCTTTGATCTTCTTGCGATGAGCTTCCTATATCGCTTGTATCGCCGTCCTCATCGACAACTTCAAGCAGTGCGTCTATCTCTTCTTGACTTAAAATATCAGCCATTATCTACCCTCAAGCCTATCTCTAATCTTACTCATTAAACGTTTATGAATTTGCGAAATTCTCCCTTCGGTAATATTTAAAATTTCGCTAATCTCTTTTAAATTTAACTCTTCATAATAGTATAGCTGAATTATCAGCTGATCACGCTTACTAAAAGTGGATAAAATTTGCTCGATATTTTCTATCATGTCCTCTTTTTCAACTCTATCAAGTACGTTTTCTTCACTTAGAATTTGCATCTGATCGTCCAAACTAAGAGTCATAACTACCGAGCTTACGTTTCTAGCATCGCGAATTTTATCTATATCTTCATCAAGAACGCTAGCTAAATACTCATCGCTAGGCTCTTCTTCGTGAGCATTGAAATATTCATCAACCAAGCTGTCAATACTCTTTATAAGCGCTCTGCTGGCTCTGCTTACCACATCAAGACTTCGCAAGAAATCAAGCATCGAGCCGTAAACTCTTTTTTTAGCATAGCCCCAAAACGAGTCATTTTGCTCCTTATCATACTTGCGAGATAGCTTGATCATCTCTTCAAGCCCGGTGCTTATGAGGTCATTTACGTCTATGTGCGAAGGCAGACGTTCTTTTAGGCGAAAAGCCATCGCGCGCAGTGCCGGCATGTACTGCAAGACTATATCGTCTTGCTCTTTTTTTATCGTTTGCGCATAAGCGTTAAGCTGCTTTTGCTTTGCTCTGTCCATGCTTTTTGCTACTCAAGGTTTGCTTAATAAGCGCATTTTCCACCGCAAGCTTGGCAAGCAGGCTATCTATACGCTTTTCTCTTATACCAAGCTCGGATATGAGATAATCAGCCGTCTCTTCATACTCCTCTTTGCTGTGCCCTTTTAAAATTCTCTTAGCGTCGATGTAGTTCATGATAATGATGTGAATAAGCAGGTAAAAGACAAATGTTATAAGAAATGTATACACCATCATCTCGATAGGTTCGCTTACTTTTAAAGTAACAAACATAAGTCCTATGAAAAACCCGCACACCGTAAAAAACGCTATAAAATTTTCCGCTCTCAAAATTCGTCCTAAATTTAAAATTGCTCTATTAAACGTTTAAAAAAGCCCTTAAAGCTCCTGTTATCCGTCGTATCAAGCACTTTTCGTTCCAACCTGTAAAGTAGCCTTGAAGCGATATCCTTCATCTCGCCGCTACTTAAGCTAAATTCACTCTCCTGAGTAAAAAGTGTTCGCTGTTTTATGCTGCGCGATACGTTTTTATCATCACTTAAATAGCCCAAAAGCTCAAGCTTCAGTCCGCTTCCTATATTTGCGCGCGCTACTTTTTGGATATTTTCAAAAATTCTAACCGCCTCTTTTTCGTTTTTAACCATGTTAAAAACCATAAGCATGTTGTCTTTTATCTTTGAAGTTACTTTTATAACCGCGTAAGCATCGGTAATCGCCGCAGGATCAGGCACTGTTACTACTATCACCTCATCGGCGGCTTCTAAAAACATATGGGTATTTCCGCCTATGCCCGCACCCGTATCAATGATGAGAAAATCAAGCCCGTCAAGCACGCTGGCCTCATCTAAAAATCTCTCATATAAAAACTGGTTGTTAAATTTTAAAATTTCATCGCCGCTTTCGCCAGGAATCAGCGTCAAATTCGGCTTTATCTCGATTAAAACATCTTTTAGTGAACACTCGCCCTTTAGCACGTGAAGCAAATTTTTACTAGCACGCACATTAAGTATCACGTCTAAATTCGCTAGCCCGATATCCGCGTCAAACAAGGCCACTTTATAGCCGTTGTTTGCAAGGATGTTTGCCAAATTCGCGCTTATCGTGCTCTTGCCAACGCCGCCTTTACCGCTTGTGATAGCTACAAAATGAGTGTTTTTGGCTCTTTTATTTGAAGCTACGAGAGATTTTAGTTTATCGGCTTGACTACTCATTGTTTGCTTCCTTTTCAAAGCCTTCCAGCACGCACTCGACTAAAAATTCGCTCTTAGCCACCATGATATCATCAGGCACCTCTTGCCCGACCGAAAAGAAGCTAACGGGCGTATTTGTCTCATAAATAAGCGAAAAGACGTTACCGAAAATTTTCGTCTCGTCAAATTTGGTGATAATTAAAGTATCTATATCAAGAAATGAAAATCCATCGTAAATTTCAAGCAGATCTTCGACTTTTGAGCCCGCAGAAAGGACCAAATTCACATCTATCTGCGCATCCGCACTCTTTAAAAATTTTTCAAGCCTAGCTAGCTTTTCTTTATCATACTGCGAATTTCCCGTCGTGTCTATAAGTATCACGTCGCAGTGATTTAGCTGCTTTATCGCGCTTTTAAAGTCCTCAACCTCGATCACGTCAAGTATCGGCAGCTTCATCATCTTGGCATACTGAAAGAGCTGCTCAACCGCACCGATCCTATAAGTATCAAGGGTGATAATGCCCGTTTTATAGCGCTTCTCGCCGCTATAAGCAAACCGCGCGGCAAGCTTGGCAAGAGTGGTAGTCTTGCCGACTCCCGTTGGCCCAACCAGCATCATTATCTTTTGTTTTTTATTATCTTGCTCGATCCTGCATGGAAGCATCTTGCGAAGCAGAGAATAAAAATACCGCTTAACGGCGTTTGGATTTGTTTTCATCGAAGCCGGCATATTTTGGGTTGTAGTTTGCATGATCGCTTCTAAGTGCTCTTCCTTCATACCGCTTTTTTTAGCCGCTTTATAGATACTTGCAAATTCAGGCGGTATGACGAGATTGTTTCTGCCAGGCGCCTTTTCTTCCCAGATCATGTCGGCTATCAAATTTACCTTATCGCTTAGCGCATTCATCTGCTTTGCTACATCATCGATTTTTTTGTTATAGCCTTCGGGATTGTCGTTTTGTATGCTTTGCATGCCGCTTGATTTGGTTATCTCACTTATCTCTTTTGCGGCTTTTGAGATATTTACAAGGATATTATCATCGCTTTTAAACTCGTTTTTAGCACGGGATTTACCAAAGAGCTCATCGTCCGAAACGGTAAAATCATCTCTTAAAGGAAGCTCTTCTATCTCAAATTTCGGTCTTTGTTCAAATTTGTTATTTTGGTTTTGAAATTTATCATAGCCTTTTAAATTAACGCTCTTTGCGACTTGCTTTGGCTCATCCTCCTCTTCCACGCTTACTAAAATTTCATAAAGAGGCTTTTTGTTTATCGTTTTTGGTCGAATTTGCTTAGTGGTAACCAGCATAGCCCTCTCTCCGCACTGCTCCTGCGCCTTTTTAAGAGCTTCTATGCTACTTTCGCCCGTAAATGTATAAAGCTTCGTTGCCAAATTTACTCCTTACCTAACCCTTTTCATTAACCCAAGCGGCAAAATCACGCTTAACCTGCTCTTTGCTCCCACATGCGGAAGAGTAAGTCTCGCGTCATTTCTACTCGCTCCGCTAAAATATAAAATATCTATATCAAGCGTTCTTGGCGCATCCTTAAAGCTACGAATCCGCCCAAAACGCCTCTCTAAATTCGCCGTTACTTTAAGCAAATTTCTAGCACTTAGGCTAGTTTGAATCAAGACCGCCGAATTATAAAAATCCGCCTGCTCTTTAAACCCAAAGGCTTCATTTACTAAAATTTCGGAACTCTCTACGATATGTATCCGCTTATCGTTTTGCAAAGCTCTATAAAGCCTATCAAAACGCTTTTTAACCTCTCCGATATTACCGCCAAGTCCTAAGACTGCGACATTTTTAAAGCCGTGTTTGTAATTTAAAACTCTCGGAAAAAAAACGCTTTTTTCAAAACGTCTCATTCCGGCTAGCTTCATAAAATTTCAGCTCCGTCTTGGCGAACCACTACGACATCCTCGATCCTTACGCCAAATTCACCCTCTATATAAATCCCAGGCTCCACGCTAAAAACCATGCCCTCTTTTATGATCTCGTTTGAGCGGGCAGAGATAAACGGAAGCTCGTGTATATCAAGCCCCACACCGTGTCCCGTAGAGTGAAAAAACTGCTTTCCAAAGCCTTGCTTGGCGATAAATTCACGCGCCGCCGCATCTATTTCGCAAGCTTTTTTACCGATTTGAACGGCTTTAATAGCTAAAATTTGAGCCTCTTTTACTATCTCGTAAATCTCTTGATGCTTTGAGCTTTTAAAATTTTGCTCTTTTGAAAAGTTAAAATTTTCATCAAAGCACGCAGTTCTAGTTCTATCAGAACAGTAATGCTTAAATTTTACACCGGCATCAAGTAAGAGCAAATCGCCATGTCTTAGCTTCTTTTTGCTTGGCAAGGCATGCGCTTTAGCCGCATTTTCGTTTATCGCAACGATCGGGCTAAAGCTAAGCTCAAGCTCGCCGCGCTGCTTAAATATAAGCTCGGCATTAAAAAACAGCTCCTCTTCGCTCATTCCCTCGCCGTTTTGCCTTACAAACTGAGCAAATTCATCAAAGCACTTTGCTCCAAGAGTTGCTGCCTCTTTTAAAATTTTTATCTCGTCTTCACTCTTTATCATGCGTGAAATTTGTGAGAAATTAGGCTTTGGCGTGAAATTTATCCTAAGATTTTTACTAAGCTCACTAAATGCGCCGTAGCTAAAATCAAGCGGGTTAAAATCCATCTTTTTAACCCCGTTTTTTCGCAAAAATAGCCTAGTATCCTTTATCAAAGAGCGCTCTATCTCAACGACTTCGCACCCTTTGGCAAGCTCTCTTGCTTCGATAGCGTATCTTGCGTCGGTCAGGAAAAATTTACGCCCGTTAATGCTTAAAAATATCGCATTATCACAGCTATATCCACACTGCGCATAGATAGCGTTTTCATCTCTTAGGATAAAATTTCGCATTCTTACTCCGCTTTTTGAGCCGCTCTCATCGCTTTTACTTGCTCAAAAACTTGAAGCATGCCGATCATAGCCAGATGATATCCCACAGGTCCAAAGCCGATGATTTGACCTGCGGTAACAGGCGCTATCATGCTTTTTTGTCTAAATTCTTCTCTGCGGTGGATGTTGCTTATATGCACTTCGATAACAGGCAAATTTACCGCACTTAACGCATCTCTAATGGCTATTGAAGTATGCGTGTAAGCGGCAGGATTTATGATGATACCGTCAACCTCGCCAAAGCACTCTTGAATTTTATCTACGATTTCGCCCTCTAAGTTGCTTTGAAAAAATTCTATGTCTATGTTATTTTGCTCTGCAAAAAGCTTCATCTGAGAGTGTATATCCTCCATCTTCATAATGCCGTAGATATTAGGCTCTCGTGTGCCAAGAAGGTTGATATTTGGACCTTGGATCACCATAATTTTGAAATTTCTTTCCACGTTTTATCCTTTTCGTAAATTTTAAATTTAGCTTTAATTATACATTTTTATTTCTTATATCATACTTCTATGATTTGAGTTTTTTTGCTACAATCACACAAATTCGGAGTTAAAAAATGACAATTATAAAAGCCAAATTTATCATGCTCTGCGATGAGAATTTCACTATCTTAAAGGATAAAGCGGTAGCATTTGAGGATAGAATTTTAAAAACGGGCGAAGCAAGCGAGCTAATTAAACAATTTCCGCAGGCTGATTTCATAGACGCAAAAGACGCTATCATCGCTCCTGCATTTATAAATCCGCACGTTCATCTTGAATTCAGCGCAAATAAAACAAGCCTGGTTTATGGGGATTTTTTAGAGTGGTTAAGTAGCGTAATAGCCTCTCGCAGCGAGCTTTCAAAAGAGGCAAACCAAGCGCTTATAGCAAAAACCATAAAAGAAATTCAAAGAAGCGGAGTGGGCACGATAGGCGCTGTTTCAAGCTTCGGAAGCGACTTTGAGCCTTGCGTAAAAAGCTGCGCGCGGATAATTTATTTTAATGAAATTTTAGGCACAAACGAGCAAATTTTAGAAACTAACAAGCAAAATTTCATCTCGCGATTTAAAAAGAGTAAAGAGGCACAAAACGAGCTTTTTATTCCCGCGATTTCGGTTCATTCGCCCTACTCCACTCATCCCAAACTGGCGAATTTCGCACTTCAAATCGCCCGCGATGAAAATTTAATCGTATCGACTCATCTTATGGAATCAAATCACGAAAAAGATTGGCTTACGAATGGGTCCGGCGGGTTTAAAGAGTGGCTTGGCAAATTTAACAAATCAGCCACGCCTTTTTATGACGTAAATAGCTTTATATCACTATTTTCCGGTATCAAAACGCTCTTTACGCACTGCGTTTATCTTGATGATTTTAGCAAATTTGAGCGCGAATTTCATAGTGTTACGCATTGTGCATTTTCAAACCGCCTGCTTAGTAAAAAGACACTAAATTTACAAAATTTAATTGACGAAAAAATTCCTTTTAACATCGGCACGGACGGACTTAGCTCAAATATAAGCCTGAATTTTTTTGATGAGTTAAGAGCTAATTTATTAATCCATAGCGAATTTAATCCTCAAAATTTAGCCCAAATTTTAATCCTAGCTTCAACTTCAAACGCAGCAAAAGCTTTAGGGCTAGATTTAGGAGAGGTCGCTACCGGCAAAATCGCTGATATAGCTGTTTATGAAGGGTTTGGCGAGATCAAAGAGAGCGAACTTGCACTTATGCTTTTGCTTCACACTAAAAATTGCCGAAATCTTTACATAAACGGCAAAATTTGCGAGCTTTAAGATTAAATACATGGCAGGATTTTGATTAAATTTATGAGCGAATTTTCATAAATTTGCTACAATCTTTGTCAAATTTATGAAAATTAAAACACAAAAAGGAAATTTATGGGATTTTTAAAATTGATTTT
This sequence comes from Campylobacter sp. RM16188, assembly GCF_012978795.1. Lineage (NCBI taxonomy): Bacteria > Pseudomonadati > Campylobacterota > Epsilonproteobacteria > Campylobacterales > Campylobacteraceae > Campylobacter > Campylobacter sp. RM16188. The sequence continues at coordinate 31,539 of NZ_LIWQ01000010.1, forward strand.
TTCGCCTATAATTGCGATTTTAAAATTTATAAACACTTATTTTAAGGCGATGATATTTCTGCTGATCTTGTTTTTGATATTTTCAAGCGGCGATAACAATGGCGTAAATGCGCCAAATTTAGCCCAAATAAACATCTCAGGCGCGATCAGAGACAGCTCAAAAACGCTTGAAGAGATACACGCCGCAAGCAAAAACGATCAGATAAAAGGCGTCTTGCTATTCATCGATAGCCCTGGCGGTGCACTTGCTCCAAGCACGGAGCTTGCAATAGCGGTTAAAAATTTAAGAGCTAAAAAACCGGTCATTGCCTACACAAGCGGATCAATGACAAGCGGAAGCTACTATGCAGGAGTAAACGCAAATAAAATTCTAGCCAATCCGGGCTCTTTTATCGGCTCCATCGGCGTCATCTTGCAAGCGCCCGACATAAGCGAACTGGCAAGCAAGATCGGAGTGGCACAGCAAGTAGTAAAAGCGGGTGAATTTAAAGAGGCGGGAACGTTTGCCAGAAAGTGGAACGAAGCTGAGCGTACCGAGCTTGAGCGCCTGGTCAAGCAGTCTTACAATATGTTTGTAAGCGATGTTGCGGCGGCTAGAAATCTTGATATAAACGCTAGCGATAAATGGGCAAACGCACGGGTATTTTTAGCGAGTGAAGCGAAAAATATGGGCTTAATCGATGAGCTAAGTGACTATTATTCGGCAAGAAAAGAGATAGAAGAGCTAAGCGGTGTGAGCCAGCCTACTTGGAAACAAAAGCCTAAAATTGAGAAATTTTTAGACGAGTTTTTGCAAAAAAATGTAAATAGCCTTTTGGATATGTTTTTAAATACGAGCGTAAGATAAAGATAGGCTCTGTAAAATAAAACACTGACATTTGTTAAAAACCAAACATTAATCGCTCTATCCGTAAAGTACCAGGTATGCATCCTGAAAAATTAAAGGAAGTGGGTGTGCTAGACTGCTACTTTCGGACTACGTGTGGTATTTTTTGTGCAAGTTTTAGTTGTGCTTTTTGAAGTCAAAAATCTCATAATAAAAACTTTATCTTAACAAAAATATAAAATATTTTTGGGCTTATTTTTGTATTTAGTGTCCAAATAATTCAAGGGGCTTTATAGCCATATAAAACTGAATAGGAAAAGCGTGTATAGTGATTGCTTTTTTATTTGAAATAACAATCGTACGAAATATATTTAATTAATATTTTTTCATAATTATAAAAATAAAATAAAAAATTATAATAAATAAACTAATTTTAAATTTTAAATTTATATAATTACACTGTGGGTCTGAGACAAAACATCCCTTCCCTTTCTTTCCCTTCCCGTGTAGTCTCAGGCCTTGCAAATTCGTTATTTTAGACTACTTAATAACTTTTATTTAATTAATTCTTTATTATTAAATTTAATTTATAAATATAACATAGTTGTTCGTTATACAATTTAAATAAATTCTTACCGCCAAAAGCATTATGAACTCATATGGTATAAAAAGCAAATTAGAAATAAAATAGTTGAGTTTAAAGATTATAAGACATTTTTGCGTATTATTACAAAATCTTAAAAACGTAAATTTGTATAAAGAAAAATTACTAAAATTTATTTTTGCAGGCTAAAAATATAAAAGTCAAATTCTTTTAAGCCAAGTATAGCTGTCGCTTGCAAAATTGGAGCCAAAAAGCCTTTTAAATTTTAAATTTAACCTTGCATTAGGCACGTCTTTGAACTCGCTTGATTGATATATCAAAATCCATTTAACACGCTCGTCAAGATTTTTTAAGAAATTTTCTCCACCTTCAAACATTACCAAAGGCTTTTTAAAAGCATTTTCCAAGCTATCTGAAATCTCAATATTGCGGTTTTTGACATTAAAAAGCGGGATACTTTTATCAAAATTTTTATCTCTTGAATATATCAAAATATCAGGATTTTTGCCGTTTGAGATAAGCCTAGTATCAAGCGTAGGGAGATCAACTCTAACCGTATTTCCGCCGATTACCAACATATCACACACACTTCTAAGCTTATGGGAATGAGTTCTGCTAAGTTCGTTTGATATTATTCCTCCGCTTGTTACTCCGTTTGCGCTAAGAGCGAGTTTAAAAAAGCTAAAATTTCCGCTTTGCCAAGCTAAAAAAGGCTCTATGAGTTCATCTGCAGCCTCTTTTAAAACGCCAAATTTTACTTTTATTCCGCTAGCTTTTAAAATTTCAGCGCCACCGGAAGCGATTTTGTTTTCATCTATTCTTGCGATGACAACTTCGCTAAACCTAAGCTCTTTTAGCAAATTTGCGCAAGACTTAGTTTTGCCCTCGTGAGAGCATGGCTCAAGAGTAACGTAAGCCTTAGCATGCTCTAATAAATTATCGTGGTTTTTAAGTATAAATTCGTAGGTAAATTTGGGCTCCAAATCGGCATTTTCAAGATCTGAGATGTCGCTAAAATTTAAGTTAAACTCGCGGTTATACTCTCTTAAAAAATTAGCTAAAAAATCTTTATTGAGGGTGCAAAGTGCAAAAAATACGGCTAACGGTTCGGCATGCAAAAAGCCTGCTTTTTTATGAGCCTTTATAGCTAAAATTCGTCCGTTTTTATCTAGTATAACACATCCTACAGCAGGGTTTGGATAGGTTAAAAGCTGAAATTCCCAAGCCTTTTTTATAGCAAGAGACATATAAAATTCATCGTTTATCATTGATAGTCCAAGAATTTGAGATAATCAAAATTTAAGTGAAAATATCGTGAGAAAATTTAAATCAAAATAAAGCAAATAGCCTATCTCCAATTTAAATTTTCAAACTCATTAAAAAGAGCTCACAAAAATTTTAAAATCTCTGACCGATGGTAAATTCAAACGTACTCGTCTTATCCCCCGGCTTTTTACCTATCGGTTTGGCAAATATCAGCTGCAAAGGACCTATAGGCGTAATCCACTCTATGCCACCGCCTGCACTATATCTTGTTATCTCGTTTAAGCTACTTTCGCCTATCTTGCCGTAGTCAAAGAAGCCAAATCCACGCATTTTAACGCGGTCTATCAAAGGAAAGCTAAGTTCTGCGGAGTTGTTAAATGAAATTCCGCCACCGATCTCGTCACCGTAGATATTTTTCGGAGTAACCGTTCTTGAATCATATCCGCGCAGGTTTCTGATGCCGCCCAGATAAAGCTTTTCGTTGATAGGCACATAGCCTCTATCCCAAATTTTGCCAAAGCTTGCCTTGTATCTTAAGATAAGATCGTAATCAATCCACTCTCTTAAGCCTAAATACCAGTTAAAATTCGTTCTGCTCTTTAAAAATTTCTCATCTCCCCCAACGCCAGCGAATTCAAGACTGGTGCTTGCCATGATGCCTTTTCTAGGAAGGTAATAATCATCAGTGCTATTATAACTTAAAGCAGGTATTAAGGCGCTCTTTATGCTTTTACCTTCTCTGTAGCCAGTTCTAAGAAGAGTTTCGGTAAGTCCTTTGATGTCGCTTTGCTCTATAACATAAGAAAGCGAAGCACTTAAATTTCTAGTGATCTTTCTACCAAGCGTAGTAGTAAAACCGTATGATTTCTCTTTATAGTTATTCCAATCGTAGTCATTGGCATAAAGCGTGCCGCCAAGGCTGTATTCCGAATCAAAAATTCTAGGATTTGTAAGTCCTATCTGACCTGATAGCTCATTATCGCTTCTATCTACGCTTATAACGCCCTTTAGTCCTGAACCAAAGACGTTTGTATCAGAAACGCTCGCGTTTAATAGCAATCCGTCCGAGCTTCCATATCCTATACCGCCACTTATAGAGCCCGTTGAAGCTTCTTTAACATCTACCAAAAGATCAACTTCATTTACGCCGACTCTTTCTTCTTTTATCTCGACATCTTCAAAATAACTCGTTCTTTTAAGTGCCGACTTGCTATCTTCAAGATCGGTTCTATTATACAAATTTCCTTCGGTAAGATACATCTCTCTTCTTACTACTCTATCGATAGTTCTGTCATTTCCTGAAATTTGCACGTTTCTTATATATGCTTTATCTCCGGGAACTACCTCGTAGGTGATATCAACCGTATGCTCATCTGAATTTTTAAACGTCTGAGGTACAACTCTTACAAACGCATAGCCCTGATCGGCTATCATATTTTCAAGCTTTTGGATATCTGATCTTAAGCGAGCCGAATTCATTCTATCTCCGGCTTCAAGCTTAAATTTCTTAACCATCTCCCTTTCGTCAAGCTCAAGGAAATCAGGTGCCTCTATGGTCACGTTTGATACGGTATATGGCTCTCCTTCGGTTACGTAGTAAGTAAGATCCGCCATATAGTTATCCATATAGGCGTTAAGATAAGGAGTTGAAACCGTAGCGTCCAAATAGCCTTTTTGGAAGTATTTATCTTGAATTCTCGCAGAGTCGTTAGGCAGTTCAAAGAGCTTAACCTTACCGTCGTTTCTGCCCCACATCCAGCCCATAAATTCACGCTGCTTGTTGGCCACGACAGGCTCTATATCGCCGTAATCAAAAACCTTAGCGCCTATTAAATTTACCTTTTGGATTATCATATTTTCGCCACGGTTGATATTAAGAGTCACAAAGAGGCTACTCTCGCTTCCCGTAACCGGCTCTTTTTTCACGTCTATAACGGTATCAAAATACCCCTTTGACTCGTAATACTGCCTGATACGCTCTTTGGCTCTATTTATGGCAAGCTCGTCATACATATGACCTTGTTTTATGCCGATAAGTCCGTCTATCGCGGTCTTATCGTTTGTAACGACGCCTTTTATATCAAGTCTTGCTATGCTTGGTTTTTCTTTCACCACTACAAGGATGTCGCCGTTGCTCTCCTCGATATAAATATCATCAAAATAATTTTGCCTAAATAAATTTGATATGGCTCTATCGGTGCTATCGCCGGTCAGCACATCACCCACTCTAAGCCCCATGATCTCCTTGGCAACTTCAGGAGAAAGATGCAAAAGACCCTTAAAATTTATAGACTTTATCTCGGTAGCGCCGCTAAAACATACCGCAGCAAGTAGTAAAAAAACGCTTTTTTTCATTGAATTTAACCTAAAAATGAGTATTAGGCGGTATAATAACACATTTTAATTTTAAACAATATAAATTTAATAATTTCATAAAGGCAATCACTATGAAAATCGGAATTATAGGGCTTGGGCTTATCGGAGGCTCGCTTGGACTCTGTCTTAAAAACGAAAAGCTAATCTCTTGCGTTAGCGGTCTTGATATAAGCAAAGAGCACGAAAAAAAGGCTCTGGAACTAGGCCTTGTGCATGAAATTTTATCTCTTGAAGAGATGAAAAAGAAGTGCGATATCATCTTTCTTGCAATCCCTGTCGAAGCGATAATCAATATAGTAAAAGAATTTGAAGACATAGACGAAAACACAACCATAATCGACCTTGGAAGTACAAAACAAAAGATCATCGAAGCAGTTCCTGAAAAGATAAGAGCAAATTTCGTACCAGCCCACCCTATGGCAGGAACTGAATATTCAGGTCCTACGGCGGCATTTTCAGGGCTTTTTAATGGAGCGGTGGTTGCCATTTGTGATTTTAAAGAGAGTAGCGAAAAACATGTAAAAAGATCAGTCGAGCTATTTTCTCACCTTGGAATGAAGATTATATTCATGGGTGCAAAAGAGCACGATCACCACGTAGGGCTTATCTCTCACCTTCCTCACGCGATAAGCTTCTCGCTTGCGGCAGGAGTTTTAAAAAAAGAGAATAAAAAAAACATCATCGCTCTTAGCGGCACGGGTTTTAACGGAATGATAAGAATCGCCAAAAGCTCGCCCGTAATGTGGAGTGATATATTTAAGCAAAACAAAGACAATCTAATAAGCTCTATTAAAATGTTTAAAGACGAACTTGCAGTGTGCGAAAATTTGGTGCGCGAAGAGAGGTGGGACGAGCTTAGAGATTGGATGAGTGAGGCCAGAAAGATACGCGAAATTTTATAAATTTACTTGAAATTTATAGCTTTTTAGTAAAATTCAGCAAAAATTAAAATTAGGAAAATTTATGAGAAGACGCGGAAGAAATTCAAATTTTATAGCTTACGGCATTATTGTCGTTTTGCTTGCAGTAAGCGGATTTTTGCTTTTTACATCAAATACGTTTGAGCGAGAAGCTCCGCAAATCGGTATTGAAGATGAAATTTATTGGAATTTAAAATCCCCTTTGCAGGTTAAGATAACCGACAATGTTGCCGTAAAATCGATAAAAATAGTTATGAACGACGGAGCAAACGATATAGTCTTGTCGAACCAAAAATTTGATGCTCCAATCGGTTCGCTTGATCTGAATATAACTTTTCCAAAGACGGGATTTGCCGCACAAAAAGATCTTTATACTCTCAAATTTGAAGCCGTAGATACGAGCAGATGGGGCTTTTTCTTTGGCAACAAGGAGAGTAAAGAGGTAAAAGTAACGGTAGACAGCAAAAAACCCGATCTTCACATCCTAAATCACTCCTACGCGATAAACAAAGGAGGCACCGCCACAGTCGTATTTAAAGCAAACGACGAGAGGTTAAAAGATGTCTATATCGAGTCAAATTTCGGCAAAAAATTCATACCTACCAAATTTTATCAAGACGATCACTACGCGTCTTTAGTGGCTTGGCCGGTGGATGAAAGTTCATTTAGCGCCGATGTGGTAGCGGTTGATCTTGCAGGAAACGAAAGCAGAAGCAAGATAAGGTTTTTTTACCAAAACCGAAGCTACCGTGTTTCTAAAATAAAACTGGATAATCAAAATAGATTTTTAAATGAAAAAATCCCGGATCTTGCGCAACAATACGCAAAAGATTATGAAAGCATGTCAAACGTAGAAAAGATGAAATTCGTAAACGAAACCCTAAGGGCGGCGAACGAAAAGCTCATAGCCGACGCTACGTCTAAAATTTCAACCGATACGATAAGCGAATTTGGTCTTAAGAAATTCTACCCGCTTAAAAACGGCAAGGCGGTAGCGAGCTTTGGCGATCATAGATACTATACCTTAGGCGATCAAGAGATAAGCGAATCTTGGCACATGGGAATAGATCTTGCTTCTACCCAACGAGCGAACATCGTTTCAAGCAATGACGGCATAGTAGAATTTGCAGGAGAAAACGGAATCTACGGACAAAATGTGATAATAAATCACGGATTTGGCGTATTTTCGCTTTATGGACACTGCACGTCTTTGACAGTAAAAACAGGCGATGAAGTAAAAGCGGGCGATATAATAGGCACAACGGGAGTTAGCGGACTTGCGATGGGAGATCACCTGCATTTTGGAATGATAGTGCAAGGCATAGAGGTAAGACCCGAGGAGTGGATGGATATGGGCTGGATGAAAGATAACGTTTCAGGCGTGCTAAATTCGGCAAAAAAAATGATAAGTGGCAAATAACTAGAATTTGTTACCAAAAATATGTATAATTAGAAAAAATTTATGAATTTTAAGGGAAAATTTTGCAACAAACAACGATAAAAAGAGCTGTTGAAAGCGTCGGTATCGGGCTTCATAAAGGTGAGCCGATAAAAATAACGCTAGAGCCAACAAGCGCAAATACGGGTATAGTTTTTTACAGAAAAGATCTTGGCGTTAGCTACAAAGCAGAACCGAAAAACGTGATCAATACTCAAATGGCAACGGTCATAGGCGGCAAAGAGGGTTACATCTCTACAATCGAGCACCTGCTAAGCGCTATTAGCGGGTATGGTATAGACAACATCCGCATAGTTCTTGACGCCAACGAAGTGCCAGTAATGGACGGAAGCGCGATCAGCTACTGCATGATGCTTGATGAAGCTGGGATTCAAAAGCTTGAAGATCACAAGCGCGCCATAATCATCAAAAAAGAGGTTCAAGTAACAAAAGGCGAAAAATTTGCCAAAGTAACTCCGTCAAAAAACCCTAAATTTGACTTTACTATCAAATTTGATCACCCAATCATAGGCGAACAAAGATATGTTTTTGAATTTAGCAAAAGTTCTTTTATAGAAGAGATTGCAAGAGCGAGGACTTTTGGATTTTTAAAAGATGTCCAGATGCTTCGAGCAAACAACCTTGCCCTAGGCGGAAGCTTAGATAATGCCGTAGTAATCGACGATACTCGCATACTAAATCCTGAAGGACTTAGATTTGAAAACGAATTCGTGCGCCACAAAATTCTTGATGCGATCGGCGATTTAAGCCTTATAGGCGCGCCTTTGATGGCTGATTATACTTCATTTGCCGGAAGCCATGAGCTAAATCACGAATTAACCGTAGCCATTTTAAGCGATGTTAAAAACTATGAGATTGTTACTCTTAAAGGCGATTTGGCACTTGAGTATCAAAAGGTATTTGCATAAAACATATCCAAATTCTCGTAGTTGCGCTATCCTCCCCGATTATCGTCGGAATTTATGATAATGACGGCAAATTCATACAAAAAATGATAAGCGATAAAAAATCCGACGAATCGCTTATCGAAATTCTTAATGAACTTACCAATGAGCAAAAATTACAAATTTCAAAGATTATTTACGCAAATGGACCGGGAAGTTTCATGGGGACAAAAGTCTCTTATATAGTCTTAAAAACTTTTAGCATGGTTAAAGAGTGCGAATTTTACGCTATAAGCGGATTTGAATTAAATGGAAACGGAGCAATAAAAGCAAACAAAGCCTTAAGCTTCGTAAAAACAGGAGATGAAATTTTACTTCAAAAAGCAGAACCTAAAGAATTTGAATTGCCGTTAAATTTAGATGTTTTAAATCTAAATTTAGATACTCTACCAAACTACGTAATTCAAGCGGTTTAGGAGATAATTTGGTCATAAAAGTTCCTGCAACAAGTGCAAATTTAGGGCCCGGTTTTGACGCGTTAGGGCTTGCGCTAAGCTTATATAACGAGGTTGAAGTAACGAGAGCAAAATTCTCTTCTATAGCGATTTTTGGAGAGGGTGAAGATAATATAAAATTAAAAAAAAATAACCTATTCTTATCCGTTTTTAACGAAATTTACTCAGAACTTACAGGCAAAAAAGATACTTTTCGCATAATCTTTAAAAACCAAATTCCTTTTTCAAGAGGTCTTGGCAGCTCTTCTGCGGTTATAACTTCAGCAATTGCAGCAGCTTATGCGACAGCTGAATTTAAAGTCGATAAAAACATAATTTTAAATAAAGCGCTGATCTATGAAAATCATCCCGATAATATAGCTCCTGCAACGCTTGGCGGATTTGTAAGCTCGGTAGTGAGTAAAAATCAAGTAACACATATCAAGAAATTCATCAAAGATGATATAAAAGCCGTTGTAGTGATCCCTGATAAACCGATGAGCACTAAAGAATCGCGCACAAAGCTACCTAAGAGTTATCTTATGAGCGAATGCGTAAATAATCTCGCTCACGCTTCGTTTTTGACGGCTTGCTTTTTTGAAGAGAGATATGAGCTCTTAAAAGTTGCGGCAAAAGATATGATGCATGAAGATATCAGGATGAAGTCGCTTCCCGAGCTATTTGACGTAAGAAAAACAGCCTATGAAAACGGAGCTTTGATGAGCACTCTTTCAGGAAGCGGTTCAACCATGCTAAACATATCTTATAAAAATGACGCATCAAATTTGAAAGAGAAGTTAAAAGATAAATTCAAAAGCTTCAGAGTTGAAATTTTATCCTTTGACAATGATGGATTTATAATAAAAAGCTAAAAAAAAGCAAACAAAAGATATAATAATGACTCAAAATTATATTCCTATCAGGATGTGTGCGGTATGCAAAACTCGCTTTAACCAAGCAAATTTACGCAGATACCGCATAATCGACTCTTCACTTTTTCATGGCAAAGGAAACGGTAGAAGCTTTTATATATGTGAAGATTGTTTGATAAAAGATGAGAAAATTTTAAAAAAATCGCTCGGTAGAGTGGCGGGGAATTTTATCGCTACTCTGCAAAATGAGCAAAATTTAAAGGAGATACTCTTAAATGGCGAATATTCGGATTTCAGAGATAGCGAATGAACTTGGCTACAGCAGCAAAGAGGTACTGGAAAAAGCTATCGAACTAGGACTAAAAGTCAAAACTCACTCAAGTGGAGTTACGCCTGAAGAGGCTGAAGCGCTATATACTTTTGTTCAAACGGGAGAAATTCCTGAAAGCTTTCAGCAAAAGCCCGAAAAGAAAAAAGCAGAGCCTAAAAAATCAGCATCAAAAGCGCCAAAAGAGAGTAAAGAAACAAAAAAAGATACTAAAAAAGAAGAAAAGCCAAAAGAAAACAAGAGTGAAGATAAAAAAATAGAAACCCCAAAGAGCCAAAAACCTAAAAAACCGGAGCCTGTAGTAGCAAAAGAAGAGATTGAAGAGCCGGCAAAAGAGAAGGAGGCTGCAAAACAAGATCCTATAACAGCTCCTCAACCTAAAGAGAGCTTAGCTGACGTAAGCCTACAAAAAAGACGCGGACTTATGATAGTTAAGAAAAAAAGAGATGAAGCTCCTGTATCAAAACCCGCAAGAGAGGTAAAAGAGCCTAGCGAACCTGTTAGAAATTTAGAAAGTATGTTTGCTTTTAGTGACGGCGAGAGCATAAAAAAGAAGAAAAAAGAGAAAAAGCCTGCAACCGCAACCAAAAAAGACGGCGCTCAAAAAGTTGATTTGCTCGGCGACAGAGATCTTGGCGATATAGTTTTAGAGGATGAAGATGTAGTGGTATTGCCTGATTTTTCGGTAAGAACTCCGGCACCTCAACCTACCCAAAAGACTAAACAAACCAATACCTTTAAGCCTGCGTTAAACAACTCAATCGGTTCATTTTTAGAGCAAGGTATCGGCAGACGACCAAGAAAGAAACACAAAAAGTCCTCGCGCGATAACTCAAATAAAGAAATAATCGACTCCGTAAATATACCAAAAGAGATCCGCGTATATGAATTTGCAGAGAAGATAAACAAACAGCCAAGCGAGATCATCGGCAAGCTGTTTATGCTAGGCATGATGACTACCAAAAACGACTTTTTGGACGAGGATGCGATCGAAATTCTAGCCGATGAATTTGGAATTGAAGTAAACATCGTAGATACTCAGGAAGAATTTGACTACGTAAAAGCATACGAAGAGCAAGTCGATGATACAAATTTGACTGAAAGAGCACCGGTTATAACGATTATGGGACACGTTGATCACGGTAAAACTTCGCTTCTTGATTACATTAGAAATTCACGAGTCGCATCGGGTGAAGCTGGCGGCATAACTCAACACGTCGGCGCTTATATGGTAAATAAAAACGGCAAAAATATCACATTTATAGACACTCCGGGACACGAAGCATTTACGGCTATGCGGGCAAGAGGAGCGAAGATAACAGATATAGTTATCATCGTGGTTGCAGCAGATGACGGTGTAAAACCTCAGACTAAAGAGGCCGTAAGTCACGCAAAAGCAGCAGGCGTTCCTATCATAATAGCCATAAATAAAATGGATAAAGAAACCGCAAATCCTGATATGGTAAAAACCGAGCTTGCAAATCTTGATATACTACCAACCGACTGGGGCGGAACGTATGAATTTGTGCCGATATCGGCTAAAACGGGTATGGGTGTTGAAGATCTGCTTGAAATCGTACTTTTGCAAGCGGAAATTTTGGAGCTTAAGGCTAATGCAAAAGCAAATGCAAAAGCAACTATCGTAGAAAGCTCTCAACAAAAGGGTCGCGGTTCTGTCGCAACCGTCATCGTTGAAAACGGCACGTTAAAAGTTGGAGATACCGTTGTAGCGGGAGTGGCTTACGGAAAGATAAGAAGCTTGCTTGATGACAAAGGCAGAAATTTAAAAGATATAAAACCGGGAGAATGTGGCGTAATAATAGGACTTAGCGAAATTCCGGAAGCCGGTGAAACTTTAATAAGCGTAAAAACAGATAAAGAGGCGCGAGAATACGCTCAGAAAAAAGCTGAATACTTACGCCAAAAAGAGCTTTCAAAATCAACGAAAGTTACTATCGAAGAGCTTAGCGAAAAGATAGCCGAAGGAGAGTTAAAAACACTTCCCGTTATCGTAAAAGCCGACGTTCAAGGCTCCCTTGAGGCTATTAAAGCAAGCCTTGAAAAGCTTAGAAATGACGAGATAAAAGTAAATATCATACACTCGGGCGTAGGCGGTATCACTCAAAGTGACGTGGCCTTAGCTCAAGCAAGCGAAAACTGCGTGATTTTAGGATTTAACATCCGTCCAACGGGTGAGATAAAAGACAAAGCCAAAGAGAGCAAAGTCGAGATAAAAACATACAACGTAATTTACAATCTACTCGATGATATAAAAACACTTCTTGGAGGTCTTATGTCGCCGATCGTTCGAGAAGAACAGCTCGGTCAGGCTCAGGTTCGCCAAGTTATCAATGTACCTAAAATCGGTGCTATCGCAGGCTGCTTAGTAACCGAAGGCACTATCAACAGAGGTGCTAAAATCAGACTTATCAGAAACGGCGTAGTCGTTCATGAAGGCACAGTAAGCTCGCTAAAACGCTTTAAAGACGATGTTAAAGAGGTAGCCAAAGGCTATGAATGCGGTGTTGGCATCGAAGGCTATAACGACATAAGAGAAAACGACTATATCGAAAGCTTTAAAGAAGTAGAGGAACAAGCCACTCTATGAATCCGACCGAGATAAAACGACTAAGAACTCAAAGCGTACTTAAAGAGCTAATCCCTGAAGCTCTTGCCACTCTTGAAGATAGTATTTTGCGTGGTTTATGCGTAACGGACGTAGAGTGCAAAAAGGGCAGATACGACGCATTTGTATATCTTGACAAGATGGCTTTTGACGAGCACGAGCAGGCTTACGTTTTAGAACATCTAAAAAGAGTTTCAAGATATCTGCAAAATCACTGTATGGCGGCTGAAGGCTGGTATCGATGCCCGAATTTTCATTTCAAATTTGACGATAGGCTGGAGTATCAAAATCATATAGATAGTCTTTTTGATAAAATTTCAAAGGATTTAAACAAAAATGCAAAATCTTGAAAAATTAATAAAAGAGTGCGGTGTAGAACTTTACGATACTGAAGTTGCAAACGAAAACGGCAGAACCATTTATAGAATTTACATCACAAAACAAGGCGGAGTAAGCTTAGATGATTGTGAAAAAGTCTCTAGATTACTATCTCCGATATTTGACGTAGAGCCTCCGATAAGCGGGGATTATAACCTTGAAATTAGCAGTCCCGGACTTGAAAGAAAACTTGAAAAACCAAGCCACTTCATCGCAAGCGTTGGGGAACTAGTCAAAATTTCAGCCACGATAGACGGCGAAAATAAAAAGCTAAAAGGTAAATTATTATCCGCAAATAGCGAAGATATAGAGCTTGAATGCGAAGATCAAAAGTTCAAAATCAAAATTTCAGACATAAAAAAAGCCAAAACATATTTTGAGTGGTAAATTTAAAATTTACCACTCAAATTTAAATTTACACTTTCAACTTTACAAACATTCTAAATTTACATAAAAACAACCCTAAAACACTTAAACATAAGCAAACACAATGTTAAATTTGGATATAATCGCATAATTTTCATATATAAAGTAGGTAAAAATGAGCTTTTTAGATATTTTCTCCAAAACCAGAAAAAAACAATCAGCTCCGAGCGAAGCTCCTGCACACTGGATCAAATGCGATAGCTGCCACTCGCTTATGTATTACAAAGAAGTTGAAGCGTGCTTTAACGTATGCCCAAAATGCGGCTATCATATGCGCCTAAAGCCTGAAAGAAGGATAGAGATGCTCTGCGATGCAGGCAGTTTTGTAGAATTTGACACAGAACTAAGGCCTGTCGATCCTCTTAAATTTGTAGATAAGAAATCATACAAAAAACGCATAAGCGAAAGCGAAGAAAAAACGGGCAGAAGTAGCGCCGTGATATGCGGTGAAGCCAAAATAGACGGCATGGACGCTCAACTAGTAGTCTTTGACTTTAGCTTTATGGGTGGCAGTCTCGGCTCGGTTGAAGGCGAAAAGATAGTAAGAGCCATCAAGCGCTCACTGGATAAAAGGCAACCGCTCATAATTATCTCCGCTTCAGGCGGCGCAAGAATGCAAGAAAGCACATTTTCTTTAATGCAGATGTCAAAAACCTCAGCGGCGTTAAAGCTGCTTGATGAAGCCAAAATCCCTTACATTTCAATCCTTACCGATCCTACCATGGGTGGAGTTAGCGCCAGCTTTGCGTGGCTTGGCGACATCATCATAGCTGAACCTGGCGCACTTATCGGCTTTGCGGGTCAAAGAGTTATAAAGCAAACCATCGGTTCTGATCTACCTGAAGGATTTCAAAGATCTGAGTTTTTACTAGAGCATGGTCTAATTGATGCGATAGTTGAAAGAAGGGAGCATAAGCAGTTTATCGGCGATATGATTAGGCTGCTTACGGATATCAAGCCCGAGCAAAAACAAGCACAAGATGCCCAGATAATGCAAGAGGACGAGGTGGAGGAATAAGGCTTGGAAATTTCGGTATTTTCCATACAAAAATCCAAGCAAGATAGCTTTGAAAGCGAGATAAAAGAGTATATCAAGATGTCGTCTAAATTTGCCAAAATTACCGATACCGTCATATTTAACGACAAAATTGCAAAAGCTCAAAGCAAAAGCAAAGAAGAGTCGTTAAAAGCTTACGATGAAGCATATGAGCCAAATTTAAAGGGCTTTTGTATCGCACTTGACGAAAGAGGAGAGCAGATGAAAAGCGAGGAATTTGCCAGAATTTTTGCCAACAACTCTCAAATTTCACTTTTTATCGGTGGAGCTTACGGATTAAGCTCAAATTTTAAGCAAAAAGCCGACAAAGTAATTAGTCTAAGCTCTATGACAATGGCTCACAAGATAGCTAAACTTATGCTCTTTGAGCAAATTTTCAGAGCGCTTTGCATAAATGCAAATCACCCATATCACAAGTAAAGGAAGTAGATGCGCAAAAACGATTTAGAGTTTTTTAAAGCACTCTTAGAAGAGAGAAAGATACAGATAAATAAAAATATAATCGATGCAAGCAACGAGATCGCAGGGCTTAGAGGAAGCGGCGTAAGCGATGAATTCGATATCGCTTCGGTAAATGCCGATCAACTCATAGAGCAATCAATAAACGCTCAACAAAGACAAGAGCTTATCGAGATAGATCTCGCGCTTAGTAAAATTTTTAATAAAACCTACGGTGTTTGCGAGATGTGCGAAGAAGATATAGGTCTGGCTCGCCTTAAAGTAAAACCTCACGCTAGATACTGCATAGTTTGCAGAGAGATAGTGGAAAAAACATCTAAAAAATAAGGAATCATCATGAAAACAAGACGTTTTATAGTATATAGCGTGATATATATAGTCTTACTTGGTATTTTGGTGTATTCAATCGACTCTTCCGATCATACTTTCGGGCTTCTTGGCTACTCATTTACTATGCCGCTTGCGCTTTGGGTAGTACTGCCGGTGGCGTTTTTTGCGATTCTTTGTATAGCGCATATCGCATATCACGGCTTTGAAATTTATATGTTTAAACGCTCCATAAAACGCGATGAAACTCTTTACAAAGAGCTTGCCAGAGAGGTTTTGCTGGGGCTTGATACAAATAAAGATTTTAAAACAGAGCTTTACAAAGCTCCTTCGCAAATTACTAAAATTTTATCTCCTTGGGGCAAACACAAAGACGAAGCTATTAGCGACGACGAGCTTGAAAGCGTTGCAAAAACAGTAAAAAATATACTAAATGGAGAAGTTGTCGATCTTAAGAAATTTAGACTGCAAAGCACAAATTCGCTCTTTATACAAAACGAGCTAAATAAAATAGAAAAAAATTCAACCTATTTCCTTGATGTGCTTAAAGACTACAAAGAGATAAACGATGAAATTTCTAAAAAAGCTAATGAAAAGCTTATTGCAACCGGCAGTTTTGCAGACATCAAGAAATTTAATTTCGCAAAGAGCGCAGAAGAGACCATGACTCTACTTGAGCGCTTCGTAAAAGATGAGATTGTTATAAGTAATGATGAAATTTACGAGCTTCTTGATAACTTTAAAATTTCAAAAGCTCAGTATAACAACTCTGCAAAAATTCTAATAGGCAAGATAACTCCTGACGCTCTTATAAACATATTTGAGAAGTTAAAATCATCTCATGCCGATGCCGAAGAGGCGTATTTGTATCTGCTATTTGAGTTTCAAATGCTTGATAAAGTCCGCGAAATCACCGAAAATTCCGACGCAAGCGAATATCAAAACATCAAAATTTTGATGTATCTTAGAGAAAACGGCAAGCTAGTGCCTGAAAATTTGCTCTTTAGATGATAGACTTTAGCTTAAAGCCTATCTTTTTAGCTCCTTTAGCAGGTTTTTCCGATCTGCCTTTAAGGAGCGTGGTCAAGCGTTTTGGATGCGATGTAACTGTTAGCGAGATGATAAGCGCAAACGCACTTGTCTATGAAAGCTCGGACAAGACGCTTGAAATGCTTAAAAAATCTCCTGAAGAAACTCCGTATGTCGTTCAAATCGCAGGAAGCGATAGTGAGATCATCAAAAAAGCTGTCGAGATCATAAATAAATTTGAAGGAATAGACGGCATAGACCTAAACTGCGGCTGTCCTGTTCCAAAAGTAGTCAAGCAATGCGCAGGCTCGGCACTTCTAAAAGATATAGATAATCTCAAAAAGATAGTAGAAACGATAAAAAAAACTTCAAACAAAAATATGCTAAGCGTTAAAATGAGGCTAGGATTTGACGAGAAGATTCCTGAAATTTTAGCTTTAGCAGCTGAAGATGCAGGGGCTGATTATATAGCTTTTCACGGGCGAACAAGAGCTGGCGGATATACGGCAAAGGTTGATTATGAGGCTATAGCAAGAGCTAAAAGTGCGGTTAAAATTCCGCTAATCGCAAACGGAGATATCAGCGAGAAAAACGCCGAGCAGGTTTTTAAGCTAACAAATTGCGACGCTATAATGATAGGCAGGGCCTGCATAGGCAAGCCTTGGGTATTTCACGAGATCAAAAGCGGCCAAAGCGTAACTAACGAGCTAAAGAGCGAGATAATCCTAGCTCACTTTGACGCTATGCTCTCTCACTACGGCGCTCACGGAGTGTCGATATTTCGTAAGCACTTGCACCAGTACTCAAAAGGCATAGAAGGCGCAAGCGCATTTAGAGACGAGATAAATCGCATCAGCGACGCTTTTACAATGCGCGACAAGATAGAAGACTTCTTTAAAATTTAAATTATGCAAGGCTACATAATCCACACGCAAAAAGCCAAAGAAGAAGACCTTATCGTCTATATCCTGACAAAGGATCTGCTTATAAAGTGCTACCGATTCTACGGAGCTCGTCACGCTAGCGTTATGCAAGGCTTTAAGATAGATTTTGAGCTAAACGAGAGTGCAAATTTTCTCCCGCATCTTAGAAGCGTGCTACATCTTGGTTTTAACTGGCTTGTCGTGCGCGAACGTCTACTCATATGGCAACAGTTTATGCGCCTGTTTTACGCGCATTTAAAAGATGTCGAGCATATAGACGAGATATATTTTAACCAAGCTGAAATTTGTGCGCAGAGATTTCTAAAGCAAAACCCAAAACGTTTAATCATCGAAAGCTATGTGCGAATTTTAGAGCATGAGGGAAGACTTCATGACGAGCTTGCTTGCTTTATCTGCGATGAAAAGATCGAAGATAGCCTATCTTTAACTCGCGGGTTTTTGCCGTCTCATACGCATTGCGCGGGAAATTTTAGCTTTGAAGCGGAGAAAATAGCTCATCTTTTTAAAGATAAATCAACTATCCTGCTAAACGATGAGGAAGTTAACGAACTATATACTATCATCTTGCAAGGGTTTTAATTAAATCAAACAGTTAATTGCAGGTAGGCAAACCGCCCTTTATGCTAAAATTTGACAAATTAATAAGGAGATAAATTTGAATAACTTTAGATACATCCTAATCCACCTTACAGGTTGAAGAGATAAATGCTATACAAAGATATATTATTCCTCCTCTTTATTCACTTATAGACAAGCTCATAATTAGTGGAGATAATATAAAGATTCTATGAAGATGGCTACAAAAAAGATATAGAGTCAAAAGATGCAATTCATCCTATGAACTATGTCGTATCTTGCAACTACATCGAACTAGCCCAAATGATACTAGAAAGCGGATATGTCCCAAAACTAAGGAAAAATCCTATTAACGGCTTGCCCGGCATCAAAGACGGCTCAGATGTAAAGCGTTCGGTATATCATATGTGCTTGATGAGATTCCAAACCATGAGGGTATGCTTGAGCTTCTTTTAAAATACGATGTAGCAGGACAGCCTACTAAAGAGGAGTCAAAAGGAGCTTATGATTGGTGTCATGAGCAATATATATTTAGTATTTTATCTGCATATACTATAGATGATAATCTAACATATTATTTAAGATATGAGAATTTTACTAAAAATATTGAACAAGAGTATTGCTCTAAAAAAGACTCGACATTTGAAGTAAAAACTTTTTTCAAATGGGCAAATAAATATAGAAAAGCACAAGCGCTAGAAGACATTATATTCTCCAAGGATAATGGAAAGATAGTTTTCAAAGATGGGCAGGACAAATATATTGTTAAACCATATAAAAAATTAACATCAGATGAGATAAAAAAGATAGTAGATGAAGAGTATAAAAGATGATCTTTAAAAATCCAACCGATACGATTTATAATAACATTAAAACCATCAAGGAGTAAAAGTGTCAAATTTCAACAAAGAAAAGTTTATACAAGATAAATTTATAAACACTTTTCACTTACTAACTGTGGTGTTTAGCAAATTTTACTAATCAAATTTGCAGATAAGATAAAAATTCACTCAACAAATTTAAAAAACGTGTCCGAATGAATATTTTCAAACGCCGATTTTAACGAAACGAAAAATTTTGGATTTTCACTCTCTAAATTTGCCAGCATCGCTTTAGTTTCGGCTCTTGCGCGAGGCGATTTGCCACCGTAAGCTTTAGCAGGACAGCTCTCCTCTTCGTTCATTATCGGAAGCTCGTTTTTAATCGCACAATCGCGAATTTGACGCTCGCGCACAAGTATAAGAGGTCTAATGATATCAAGTCCGTTTTCAGCCTTATATCTTGGAGCCAAAGTCCTAAGTGCGCCGTTATAAGTAAAATTCATGAAAAAACTCTCTGCTGCGTCATCAAGATGATGCGCAATGGCGATTTTATTAAAGCCGTTTTCAAGAGCATAAGTATAGAGATAGCCCCTACGCATACGACTGCAAAAGCTGCAAAATGTCGTATTTTCACGAATTTTTTCTCTACCGAATTCAAAAATTTGCGTGTCAATGACTTTGTAAGGAATTTCATGCAGTTTAAAATGCTCTTTTATAGGCTCAAGATTTTCGCCTATCCCGTAAGTTACAGTAACGGCTTCAAACTGCCAATTCAGTGGACTTACCAAGCAAAAATGCTTAAGCAGATGAGCAAGTGTCATGCTATCCTTGCCACCGCTTAGGGCGAGTAAAATTTTATCGCCCTCTTCAAACATCTTGTATTTCGCATTTGTCTGACCGACTATGCGAAGGAGCTTTTTACTAAGCTCTATCATAACTCCTCAACCATAGCCAGCACAAAATCCGCACTTACGTCAGCAGAGCTTTGCAAAAACTCATCAAAGTCAAATTCCGCACCGCCGCCCGCTTCATCGCTGATCGCACGAAGGATAAAAAACGGCACATCAAGGCTTTCGCAAACCAAAGCCACGCTAGCGCCTTCCATTTCAGTCGCATCGGCTTTAAAAGTAGTCTTTATCCACTCTTTACGCTCGCCGCTGCAAACAAACTGATCGCCTGTAGCTATAACACCTTCGAGCAAATTTATGCCTTTTGCTTTGGCGATTTTGGCTGCAAGAGCGTTTAAATTCGCGTCACTTTTTACAAAGATACTAGTACCGGGCACATAGCCGTAAGGATGACCAAACGCGGTGATATCAAGGTCATGCTGTACAAGTGAGCTGGCATAGAGCATGTCGCCTATCTTTAAATTTTCATTCAGCGCGCCGGCAACTCCCGTAAAAAGAAGCTTAGTAGCGCCAAATTTCTCAATCATCACGGTAGCGGTCAAGGCTGCATTTACCTTGCCTATCTTTGAATAAGCTATAACCAGCTCTTTGCCTTTAAAATTTGCCAGATAAAACGTATTGTTTGCGTGCTTAACCTCTTTATAATCGCCCAAAACCTTTAAAAGCGGAGCGATCTCCTCTTGCATAGCCCCTAAAATCGCTATCATTTACTCTCCAAAATATTTATAATCTCATCTAAGCTTTTCATATCCGTAATCGAGTATGTCGGCTTGTCTGTTATCTTTTTGTTTATACCTTTTAGTACGCTTGAGCCAAATTCGATGAAAATTTCAACCTCATCTTTGAAATTTTCGATACTTTGCTTATAAAGCACAGGTTTAACCAGCTGATCTTTAAGCAAATCAAGAGCTTCGTCTTTACTACTGTAAGCCTTAGCCGTAACGTTTGAAATGACATTGGTAAAATTTGGCTTTAAAGCGGCTTGCAAATAAGAAACCAATCCCTCGCTAGCGCTTTTTAGAATCGGACAGTGGCTAACTACTGACATATTAAGAGGCATAACTCGCTTTGCGCCTGCTTCTTTAAATGCGTTTTCAAATTTAGCCAAATCCTCTCTAAGCCCTGCCACGACGATCTGCCCGTCGCAGTTGTAGTTGGCTGCGTAAATTTGAAAGCCATCTTTTTGCCCGTTAGCGCAAATTTCTTCCACAACTTCATCTTTTAATCCTAAAATAACAGTCATTGAAACGTCTTTGCCCGCACAAGCTTCCTGCATGAGTTTGCCGCGAATATTTACAAGCTTAATCGCATCCACATAATCAAAAGCACCATTTACAGCTAGTGCGCTAAATTCTCCAAGCGAGTGACCGAGACTAAATTTAGACTGTAAATTTAAACGCGAAGAAAAGGCCAAATAGCACATAAGCGAGTTTAAAACTATGGCAGGCTGAGTAAATTCGCTTTTGCTTAAAAGTTCATTTTCACAAAAAAGCAAATTTGCAAAATCTATCTTAAGCGTATCGCTTGCATTTTGCAAAAGCTCTTTTGCACAGCTAAAATTTTCATAAATTTCTTTGCCCATCCCGGTGGCTTGAGAGCCTTGTCCCGGGAATATAAAAGCTGCTTTCACTACTATTTCTTAATGATGTTTTCCGCAGCAACCGCCACCATGCTCATCGTGATGAGCTCCGCCGCAGCACTCATCGTCCTCATGATGGTGACCGTGACCGCCGCAGCAACCGCCTTCGCCGTGATCGTGGTCATGATGTCCGCCTCCGCAGCAACCGCCACTTTTTTTACCGTGACTTCCGCAACCGCAAGCATGCGCTTGAGCTACGACTCCCGTTGCGATCTCATCCTCCGTAGCATCTCTTACTTCGGTAACTTCAACATTAAACTCAAGATCTTTGCCCGCATAAGGATGGTTAAAATCAACCGTAACGTCATCCTCTCCGATTTTAGACACGATTACGCGAACGTTTGAGCCGTCTTCGCCTTGACCGAAAAGCTCCATGCCTTCTTTTAGCTCAATTCCTGCAAATTGCTCTTTCGGTAAGGTTTGAAGCGCTTTTTCATCATATAAGCCGCAAGCTTCGGCAGCTTCAATAACGATATTTTTTCTATCGCCTGCTTTAAGAACACTAACTTCTTCTTCTAATTTCGGGATGATATGTCCGCGTCCTGTCAAAAATGAAATTTGACTTCCTGTTTGCATGTTTGATTCTAAAATTTCGCCTGTTTTTGCATCTTTTAGCTCATAAAACATAGATATAACTTGATCTTTCACATTTTCTCCTACAAATGAAATAAATGTGATTATACCTGAATTTTATTAATCTAAATTGACTTATCTATCAGGCGAAGCTTTAGCTTCCTTGCTCTCAGGATATCCTAGTTTAAGAGCTTTGTAGAAACGATTTGCGCTCGCAGTATCGCCGATCTTATCAAAGCTGATTGCGGTATGATACAGTAACTTTGGAGTGTAATCAGCCTTATCGTAAAGCGATATGCTTTGCTGATAGTATTTTATAGCGTTATTGTAGGCTTTTTGTTGGTATGAAATTTCGCCAAGGTAGAAATTTGCAGCTGCGGGCTTATGGTTTTTAGTTATCAAAAACTCATACCTATCTTTTGCGTCCTCAAGTTTGCCTGCATCAAACATCTTCTTTGCGTCTGTAGCGACATCTTGAATTTTTTGTTTAGTAAAGTCTGATTTACTAGAAGAGCCGGCTGAATCTTTACTTTCGCTTGATTGCTCTTTTTCAGCACTCTTTGAGCCGGTTTTACTAAGCTCAGATTTTGAGACATAGTTTGAATTTATTTTGTCTATAAGAGCACTGAGATCTTTTAAAGCTTTTGTTATTTTTTGATTGTTAGCTTCTTGTATTTTGCGACTCTCTTCAACGTATTGTCTAAGAGATTCCAAGCTAACGCCTTCACCGCCTTCCTCGCCTACTACTTTACCTTGAAGTTCATCTAAGCGTTTTTCGACTTTAGTTATGCGAGAATTCATCCCGTCCATGATGCTTTGAATTCCTTCTATTCGCTCTTGAGCACCGCTTAGAGTTGATTCTACATCATTCATATTTCTACTTAAATTTTCGACTTTTTGTTTATTTTTAAGCAGAGCCTTTTCACCGTCGGTTAAACCATAAGGATTTGAACTATCTAAATTTCCGGCATCAAATACCGAAATTTCAGCAGAGTAAGCAAGAGCGGCCCCCATAAAAAGAGCCGCTAAATTTTTAAAATTTGTCATAATTGATTATGGAAGCACTTTAAATTCAGCACGTCTGTTTTGCGCGTCGCAAGCTTTTGTTTTGTCTGAGCACACAGGATTGCTCTCGCCGTAGCTTACAACCATAATTCTATCGGCTGAAACACCTTGTTTTACAAGAGCGTCTTTAGTAGCTTTAGCTCTTTTTAGACCAAGAGCGTAGTTATACTCGTCTGTTCCCCATTCGTCGCAGTTACCTTCTACTTTGATAGTTAGGCTTTGAGCTTCTGATTGGTTAAACAAACTTGCATTTGTATTTACGACCGGTTGCATATCGCTTTTGATATTAAATTTATCAAAATCGAAATACACAGTCTTTACTTGCCCTTCTATCGCAGATAGTAACTGTTGCAATCTATCACTAGAGCTCATCATAGTATCAGTAGATGAACCCATCATACCCATGTTTTGATTTGAGTCTGCGCTCATATCTACTTCAGGGTTTTTAGAGCTACAACCGCTCATGAATAGCGCTGCAACAACAGCGGAAGCTAAAACTACTTTTTTCATATTAATCCTTTTACAAAAATTTCGGTGATTATATCATAAATTTTAAAATAAACTTTAACGAACCTACCAATCAATTGATTGAATTTTTCCTATTTTTAACGGAAATTGAAAACTTTTATTTTCATTGACACGAATTATACCAAGAGAACTCTGCCCGCCAAGCTCTTTGATAAACACTACACTTTGTCCGTCACTTGAAAATCTCGGATACAAATTCTTTCCGCTTGCAGTAAGTTGTCTTATATATTCTGTCTTTGTTGAGATAAGATAGATATTAAAGTCTCTGGTTCCAAATTCGCTCTTGGCGTCTTCTCTGCTTGAATAAACTACATAGTTTTGATATGCGCTTACGGAGTTGTTGTTTTTACCGTGATATACCATCTGTTCAACCGCTCCGCCATTTACGTTTTGAGAAAATATATTTGGATATCCTAATCTATCCGATACGAAAACAACCTTACTATCGTGATCGACAAAATTTCCGTTTACATCAATACCGCTGTAGTTTGTTATCTGCTTAAGCTTTTTTGAATTTAGATCATAGATGTAGATATCGGGCTGATCTTGTGGAGCCATAGTAAGAAGTAGCTTATCCCCGCTCTCGCTTACATCAGAAGCCACAAGCATACCGCCTGAAGTCTCTAAAATTTTAATTTTTTTGCCTGTTGCCAGCTCAAATTTATAAAGCACTAGCTTTGTGCCGCTGTAGTCAGAGTAGTAAAACGCACTTTGATCGGCTCCCGACCATTTAGGAAATATATTTAATCCGCCGCGAACAATTACTTTCTGATATGTTAGAGTATAGTCGGCCACTACGATTTCGCTTTGTTTTGAGCCTGTTCCTTTGGCAAATACGATAAATTTCTCCATCCAATTTACAGGAGGCATTTTTAGCTCATTTACAAGCTCGACTATAGCTTTATGCGCCAAAAACGGAAATTTGGCTCCGTCGTCCATAGTGTAAGCACGCTCGTATTGTGCAGTAGCGGTTTTGGCATTTATCAGCTTTACTTTGAGTCTAAGCGGAGTTGAAGGAGAGCCTTCAAGTGCGTATCTAAAAATCAGTTGCGCGCCCTTTTCGCTCATCACGTTTGTGTTTGAATCCCCTTCGTAGCTGCTTTGGATGTATTCATCAAGCACTTCAAAATCAGAACTTACCTTTAAATCTCCAAGCATGATCTTGTGAAATCTGCTTTTAAACGCTTGATCGCTAACCATAGTCGTCGCATCTTGCAAAACGATTTTAGGAAGCGCAAGTCCTTTATTTACGATGGCTATCGTTGCATCTGCAGCAAATAAGCCGATAGCTAGGCTTAGTAATAATACAATCTTTTTCATCTATCCTCCGTTGTTTAATTTTCTATTTTATCCAATAATGTTGTTTCAAAAACAAATGGTCTTCCTAATTGAGAAGGCGGAAATTTTTCAAATGTCATCTTTTGCAAAAATTCTCTTACCTTATCGTTAAATTCACTGTTATATGACAGCTGTTTTATATTGTAACTAAAATTTCCGTTGACATCTATACTAATCTCAACTTTAGCATTATCATTAGAATCAGCCTTATATGCCGTCCATTTTGTCTCTAAAATCCTACTTATTTCTCCAGCATAAGGATTGTACTCGCCAGTCCTTTGCGATTTTGGTGTCTTGGCTACCTTATCAAGCTGTAAAGAATTTATCACATCACTTGCGGCTTTTGCCTCTTTTTTTGCCTCTTTTTTTTCAGGTTTTATCCTGCTTTGATCTTTTGGCGTCTCTTTTTTCTTAACCACCTTATCCTCTTTTAGCTTTGAAGTGTCGATGTCTTTAAAGAGATCTTTTAAATTTGGCTCTTCTTTCTCTACAGGCTTTGGTTCAGGTACCGCTTCAGGGACTACTTCAGGCTCTACAGGCTTATTTGTAGTATCGGGCTTTGACTCCTCTTTTGGCTGTTCAACCTTTTTTTCAGGCTCTTCACTCTTTATAACTTCTTCTTTTTTTTCAGGTGCTTTTACTACTATATCAGGTTCACGCTCCACTATAGTAATATCCATAAAAGCATCTTTTGTATCTGTATATCTCTTTGCCTCTTGCTCAAAATAAGTAAGCTTGACGAAAATTCCGACTATCATACAAATATAAAGAACAAAAGAGAGTATAAAATAATTAAAAGTATTAAAATTTGGCTTTAAAATTTTATCCATTAGTTTGAAGTGCCACCTTTGTAAATCCGGCATTTTTAATGCTTTTTAAAACAAACATAACATCATCATAAATCAAATTTTTATCCGCCTTTATATAAACCGGCGAATTTTTATCATATTTTGCACCAAGCAAGACGATATTATCGGGAAGCTCTTGCAGACTCATAGTGCTTTGATCTATCCTTACTTTTCTTTGCGCATCAACGATTACCATGAGATCCTTTTGCATAGCGGTCGATGACTTGGTCTTTGAGCCGTCAGGAAGCACTATCTGTTCTTCATAGATAATCGCAGGAGTAGTCACCATAAGGATAGCTAAAAGCACGAGCATAATATCAACCAGAGGAGTGATATTTAGCTCAGGAGTCTCTTCAAGATTTATCATTAAAATTCTTCTTTGCTTGCTATGAGTATGTCGGCTTCTCGCCTGATTGTACTCATAAGTTCGTAAGCTTTTCTTTTAATTAACAAGTTAAATGTATATGCCGGTATCGCTACGAAAATTCCAGCTCCCGTTGCAACCAAAGCCTCACTGATAGCAGGAGCGATTACACCAAGGGATGAGTTGCCGCCTTGCCCAAGCTGTGAAAACGTCTCAAGGATAGAGACAACAGTTCCAAAAAGTCCTATAAACGGGGAAGTAGAAGCGATGATAGCAAGCCAAGTAACTCCGCTTGTAGCGTTCTTTTCGGCTATGCTGATGCAAATTCCAAGCTTTTCTTTGTTTATTCTGCCTGAAGCGCATTTTTTAAGAGCCGAGTCGTTGCTAAGGGTTTTAGCACCCATAAGCAAAGACTCAAGCGAGGCATTTTCTCTTCTTTGCCAAAGACCAAGCCCCACCATACGAGAAAATAGTATGGTAAAGCTCATTATCAGATACAAAGAGAGCCAACTAAGTACAAAAATAGTTATAAAACTACTTCTTGATACGTAGTTTAAAAATATATCAAGCCCAGCCACTATTTTACTTTCGCTCTAGCCATGCTGTCTAGCTTTGATACTGTCGATGCAAAGGCATTTGTATCGCTACTCATACTTTGGATCAACTCTTTGGCTTTTTCTAGAGAGTTTGCTATCTCTCCTTCTGAATTTCCGGAGACATATACGGCTCCGTCGGCAAGCACTACAGCCTTGCCTTCGTCGATTTTGACATAACCCCAATTTATCGCCACTACATCGTGGTTTTTATCTTCATCTTCAATGTCAATAAGTCCGGCTTTTAGCAAAGATATCAAAGATGCGTGTCCCGGAAGGACGCCAAATTCGCCCTCTGTACCCGGAAGCACCACGCTCTTAACATCATTTGAAAAAACTAGACCTTCAGGCGTTACAATCTCTAAATGCAATTTATTCATTAAGATTCCTTTAAATTTTAGCCTTTAAGTTTTTCAGCTTTTTGCATTACCTCGTCGATATTACCTACCATATAAAACGCGGCTTCAGGAAGATCGTCATATTTGCCGTCTAAAATTCCCTTAAATCCGGCGATGTTTTCTTCTAGGCTTACATATTTTCCAGGGCTTCCCGTAAAGACTTCCGCAACGAAGAATGGTTGAGATAAAAATCTCTCTATCTTTCTTGCTCTATCAACAGTTACCTTATCTTCTTCACTAAGCTCGTCCATACCAAGGATCGCGATGATATCTTGAAGGTCTTTATATTTTTGCAAAACAGCCTGAACACCACGCGCAACTCTATAGTGATCTTGTCCTAAAATTTGGGGATCAAGCATACGTGAAGTTGAGTCAAGCGGGTCAACCGCAGGATAAATTCCCTTCTCTGCAATAGCACGGTTAAGAACCGTTGTAGCATCAAGGTGAGCAAAAACTGTCGCAGGAGCAGGGTCTGTAAGGTCGTCAGCTGGAACGTAAACAGCCTGAACAGATGTGATCGATCCTTTTTTGGTTGATGTAATTCTCTCTTGGAATTTACCCATCTCGCTTGCAAGTGTAGGCTGATAACCAACCGCCGAAGGGATACGTCCAAGAAGTGCTGACATCTCTGCACCTGATTGAGAAAATCTAAAGATGTTATCAATAAACATAAGAACGTCAAGTCCCATCTCGTCACGGAAATATTCAGCCATAGTAAGACCTGTTAGCGCGATTCTGTTTCTTGCCCCCGGCGGTTCGTTCATCTGGCCATAGCATAAGGCAACTTTATCCAAAACGTTGGATTCTTTCATCTCGTGATAAAGGTCGTTTCCTTCACGAGTTCTCTCGCCAACGCCTGCAAATACGGAATAACCGCTGTGCTTAAACGCAACGTTATGGATAAGCTCCATAATAATAACCGTCTTACCAACGCCGGCACCACCGAATAGTCCTACCTTGCCGCCCTTTGCATAAGGAGCAAGAAGGTCGACTACCTTGATACCTGTTTCAAAAATTTCGCTTTTTGTGCTTTGCTCTTCAAATGCAGGAGGATCGCGGTGGATAGACCATTTTTTATCAAAATCTACGTTTTCGCCCTCATCGATAAGATCGCCGATAACGTTAAAAATTCTACCCAAAACTTTCTCGCCAACAGGAACAGTTATAGGTGCTCCAAGCGCAACAGCCTCAAGACCACGAGTTAGACCCTCGCTCATATCCATAGCGATGGTTCTTACGCGGTTATCTCCAAGGTGAGCTGCAACTTCAAGAACTAGCTTGTTTTGCTTGCCTTCCACTTCATAATTTACTTCGATAGCTTCATTTATCTTTGGCAAATAGTCATTGAAATCGACATCGACCACAGGGCCCATTATCTGACTAATAACACCTTTCATTCATTCTCCTTTTTATTATTTCATTGATTCAACGCCACTGATAATCTCGATAAGCTCAGTGGTAATAGACTCTTGTCTAGCTTTGTTATAAGCTAAATTTAACTGACGAACACGCTCTTTTGCATTATTTGTCGCATTATCCATCGCTTGCATTCTGGCACTATGCTCAGCCGCAAGAGAATCTACAAGCGCATAATACATGCTGTATTCGAAGTATTTTTCAAGTAACTCGTCTAAAATTTTGTTGTCGTTTTCAGGCTCAAATTCCATCAAAGAATTTGTCTCTACTTCAACCATCTTAGGCGGTTCAACGGGCACAACGTCATTTATGCGAATTTCTTGAGAAATCATATTTTTATAGCCGTTATGAACAAGAATTACCTTATCCGTAACTCCGTTTACAAAGTCATTTACCGCATCTTTTATGACGTTTTGAGCTTTTTCATAAGTTGGCGATGAGCTAACTCCGACATAAGTCTGAAGCAGATCAATACCTTGGAAG
The DNA here is from genome assembly GCF_012978795.1 of Campylobacter sp. RM16188. Classification (NCBI taxonomy): domain Bacteria; kingdom Pseudomonadati; phylum Campylobacterota; class Epsilonproteobacteria; order Campylobacterales; family Campylobacteraceae; genus Campylobacter; species Campylobacter sp. RM16188. Next base: position 60,364 of record NZ_LIWQ01000010.1, read on the forward strand.
TTGAAAAACTCAATGCCTTTTTTGCCGACGGCTCTAAGTCTAATTTTTACTTTTTTGGCTTTAAATTCATTTATCATTCTTCTTACGGTTTTGATAGTTTGGATATTAAAACCACCACAAAGTCCCTTATCAGCGGTAACAAATATGATATCAACCTTCTCTACATTCTCCTTAATGTCAAAGAATTTACTCTCCGCATTTACCGAGCGATACTGGTTGATCTTATAAGCTATCTCCGATAAAACTTCATTGATCTTAAGCGCATACACTCTTGACTGGCGGGCGGCCTCTTCTGCCTTTCTAAGTTTGGCAGTAGAAACCAGCTTCATCGCGCGAGTCGTCTTTTGAGTGTTTTGGACGCTCTTGATCTTTCGTTTTATATCTTTTAAATTTGACATATTTTAGCCTTAATTAACAGCAAATGTCGCTTTAAAATCTTTCAGCGCTTTATGTAAAAGCTCTTCAATCTCTTTATCAAGCACTTTTTTAGTTCTAATTTGTTCAAAAATTTCAGGATATTTCGCCTCTATATATGGATATAGTTCAGACTCAAATTTTGTAACATTTAAAGTAACTATATCATCAAGATAACCCTTCGCTCCGGCAAAGATTAGCACTACTTGGTTCTCAACAGGAAGCGGGCTATAAGGAGGTTGTTTTAGAACTTCAACCATTCTTTGACCGCGCTCAAGCTGCTTTCTTGAACTCTCGTCAAGATCGCTTGCAAACTGAGCAAACGCTTGAAGCTCGCGGTATTGCGCAAGGTCAAGTCTTAAGTTACCTGAAACTTGCTTAATAGCTTTAATCTGAGCAGCACCGCCGACACGAGAAACTGAAAGACCAACGTTAATCGCAGGGCGGATACCTGAGTTAAATAGATCCGACTCAAGGAAAATTTGACCGTCCGTAATAGAAATAACGTTTGTCGGAATATACGCAGAAACGTCACCGGCTTGAGTCTCGATGATAGGAAGCGCAGTAAGCGATCCGCCACCTAGCTTGTCATTTAGCTTACTTGCGCGCTCAAGAAGTCTTGAGTGAAGATAGAAAACATCGCCTGGATATGCTTCACGACCTGGAGGGCGGCGAAGGATAAGCGACATCTCGCGGTATGCTACGGCGTGTTTTGAAAGGTCATCATAAATGATTAGCGCGTGACGTGAATTATCACGGAAATATTCACCCATAGTTACACCCGCATAAGGAGCAAGATACTGAAGCGCAGCCGCGTCAGAAGCACCTGCATTTACAACTATCGTATAATCCATAGCGCCGTATTCTTCAAGCTTTTTAACAACTTGTGCAACAGTTGATTGTTTTTGTCCGATAGCTACGTAGATACAAACGACGTCTTGACCTCTTTGGTTGATAATAGTATCTATAGCAACCGTTGTTTTACCTGTTTGGCGGTCACCGATGATAAGCTCGCGCTGTCCACGGCCGATCGGCACAAGTGCGTCTATAGCTTTGATACCTGTTTGAAGTGGCTCATGAACTGATTTTCTAGCCATAATACCTTTTGCTTTTTCTTCAACAAATCTTGTTTCGCTCGCGTCAATCGGACCTTTTGCATCAATCGGCTCGCCAAGAGAGTTTACAACGCGTCCGATAAGCGCGTCACCGACAGGAACACGAAGAAGTTTTCCAAGGCGTTTTACAGAACTTCCTTCTTTAATGTTGTCAGTTTTACCAAGGATAACTATACCGACACTGCTCTCTTCAAGGTTAAGAGCCATACCCTTTTCGCCACTTTCAAACTCAACCATCTCACCGGCCATAACATTTTTCAGTCCGTAAACATTAGCAACACCATCAGCTACTGAGATAACCTTGCCAGTCTCTTCAACATCAACGTTTAGATCGAAATTTTCGATTCTTTCCTTGATGATAGCGCTAATTTCATCTGCTTTTATTTTTGCACTCACGCTTTTTCTCCTTTTAAATTGCTTTTAATATATATTCAGTCATTTGGGCTTTGAGTCTGTCAATAGAAAAACTCGCTTCCACACCCAAATCGTCCAACTCGATTTTTATACCGTTATAATCACTCTTTATGGCTTCAAGCATAATTTTTGCATCAAATCTCTTTGAAAAACTCTTCTCAAGTTCCTCGATTTGAGTTGCGCTGATATCAAAATTGCCATAAATTTTACCGCGATACACATTATCTATGCGAGCTTTTTGAGCCATTAGCTCAGCTACGATCGCAGGCAAAAGTTCAAGACGCTTGTTTTCTCCAAGCAGCTTGATAAAATTCGTAAATTTAGTATCTGTTTCATCAATAAGCGATAAAATAAATTTCACTTTTTCGCAACTTTTAACATTGGGCGAGATTATAATATTCCTAAATTTATGAATTTTAAACGCATTTGCAATAACATTTAAGCTGTCTATAAATTTCTCAAGCTCGCTTTTGCTTAGCTCAGCCATCAGAGCTTTGACATATTTTTTTGCTATTAACTCTTTCATCAGCCAACCTTCTTAAGCACGATATTAACAAGTTCGTTTTGATCTATTTTCATACTATCGCTTGCGAAAATTTCATTCAAAACTTCTCCAACCACGACTTTCGTCATGCGTCTTCTTTCGAATTCTTTCTGCTCTTCAAAGCTCTTTTCCATATTCAAAAGCTCTTGGTTAGTTTCGTTTTTGATTTTTTCAGATAGTATCATTGCCTCTTTTTTAGAAGTTTCAACAAGACTAATCGCATTGCTTTTAGCCTCTTCAACTCTTCTTAAGGCGTCGTCTTTTTTGACTTGCGAATCTTTAAGCTTCTTTTGGATGCCGTCAAGTCTATTTGCTATGCTTTGTATTCTAGCTTTATAAGCGTTTTTGATAGGAGTAGCGATGAAATAGTATAAAATTCCAAAGAATAAAACAAAGTTGATAGTTCTTGCTACGATATCATAGCCGTTTCCGCTAGGCTCGCTTGCGGTAAGCAAAAACGGAATAAATAAAACAAGATAAAATTTCTTCATATTTACCCCTTAAATTTTCGCAAGTTTAGTTTTAAGAACATTTTTAAGATCAGGAAGTTTTGCAACCAGATCCGCCTTAAACTCATCTTTTTGAGTTTGTAGATTTTGCATGAATGCCTCATAATCAGCTTCTAAAACAGCGCGTTTCTCGCCGATTATCTTAGCTGCGCTCTCTTTTGCCGCACCCATTGCGTCTTGCTTTATCTTGCCTGCTTCGCTTCTAGCAGCCAAGATAATCTGCTCAATCTCAGCCTCATGAACGCTAAGATCGCTCGTGTTTTTGCTAGCACTCTCTTCGTCATTCCTGATAGCTTCGTTCCTCGCATCGATAAATTTGAGAAGCGGCTTGTAAAGAATGTTGTTTAAAACAAAGATAAGCCCTAGAAAAACAACCGCCGTTAGTAGAACTAATGGCAATTCGATTTCTAACATTAAATCTCCTTATGACAATTATGATTTTATTACTAAAAAACAAAAATCGCACTTATTTTACAATATGTTAGGAAAAAATTAGCTAAATTTTACAGTTAAATTTCAGCTAATTTTGCCTATAAAATTCTCAATATCCGATATATCTTTAAATTCAAGTATCAAATTTCTATTTTTAATTTTTGATTTTATGTGGAGTTTTTCTAGAAGCTCTTTTAAATGATCTAGCTTTTGAGTGTATTTTTCATCGATTTTAAAACCGATTTTTTGCGAGCCTTTGCTTTTGTCTTTTAAATTTTTAACCAAATTTTCAGTTTCGCGAACGCTCAATCTCTGTCCGATTATCGTATCGACAGCCATTTTTTCATCATTTGGCTCAAGTCCTACGATTACTTTGGCATGTCCTTGAGTTATCTTTCCTTCTTTTATGAGATCTTGAGTATGAAGGCTTAAAGACAAAAGCCGCATTGTATTTGTTATCTGAGTTCTACTCTTATGTATGATGTTTGCAAGTCCTTCTTGTGTGATCTTATACTCATCGATAAGCTCTTTATATGAATTTGCAAGCTCGATAGGATTAAGATCTTCTCTTTGGATATTTTCAATAAGCGCAAGTTCTCTTAAATTTTTACTCTCGATATCGGCAACTATGGCTTTTATTTTCTCGGCACCTAAAATTTTAGTCGCTCTAAATCTTCTTTCGCCGGCTATCAGCATATATCCGTCATCTTTTTGTATGACGATTATAGGCTGGATAAGTCCGTGTCTTTTTATTGATTCGCTTAGCTCTTTTAAGGCTGTTTCATCGAAGTGTTTTCGTGGCTGATAAGGGTTTTCGGTTATTAAATTCAGATCAATTTCGGTTACTATATCGCGATTTCCGCCGCTTAACTCGGCCTTATAAGCAAGCTCAACATCTTCAAGTATAGCTCCTAATCCGCGTCCTAAACTACTCTTTTTAGCCATCTTTTATCCTAAGATCGCGTAAGCTAAATTTTGATACGCCTGAGAGCCAGGGGATTTTATATCATAAAGTATCACCGGCTTACCAAAGCTTGGAGACTCGGCAAGCTTTACATTTCTAGGCACGATCACAAAATCCTCACTATCGTCTCTTAGTTTAAACAGCTTGTTTTCAAAATGCTGCTTTAAATTCGCCACAGTTTCTTTTGAAAGGTTGTTTTGAGAGCTGTACATAGTTGGTAAAAAGCCCTTTATGGCAAGCTTTGGATTTATAGTTTTTTTGATTATTTTAACCGTGTTTAAAATTTGCGCCAATCCTTCAAGTGCGTAAAATTCGCATTGTATAGGTATAATCACGCTATCGCTCGCACTTAAAGCGTTTACGGTTATGCTGCCAAGTGCGGGCGGGCTATCGATGATGATAAAATCATACTCGTGTAAAACTTCTGCAATTTTATTTTTAAGGATTAGCTTGTAATCCTTGCTCTGATCGTTAAATTCTTGCTCGATACCTACTAAACCGATGTTTGAAGGAGCTAGAAAAAGTGTAGGAATTTCGGTTTTAAGAACTATCTGAGAAAGCTTCTTGCGCCCTGTTAAAACGTGATAGATATTGTATTCATAGTCATTTCTGCTAAAGCCCATTCCCGTAGTCGCATTTGCCTGAGGATCGATATCTATGAGTAAAACTCTCTTTTCCGCAACCGCCAAAGAAGCCGCCAAATTTACCGCTGTGGTCGTTTTGCCCACACCGCCTTTTTGGTTTGCTATGGTTATTATCTCGCTCATCTTAAAGAATACACCTTTTTTTCATTTACTAAAATAGCTCCATCATCGCAAATTTCTGCGTCTTGCAGCGATACCTCTTGCCCGTCTATATGCGTGATGAATTTTTTTGATTTCTGAAAGTCTAACCTAAATTTGCTAAAAATCTGCTTCCATAAAATCTTTTTTTCTAATAATTCACAAAATCCCCAAACTGCTTGATTTTGACTAATTTGTATATCCAAAATACCCGCATTTTTTGGTGCGCCGACGAGATTTAAGCCCATACCGCAAATATAATTTTCGCTTATCTTTGAAGTAATTGTTCCGCCTATTTTTTTATCTTCTATGTAAAAATCATTGGGCCACTTAATCCAAATTTCAGAGCCTTGCGAAGCTAAAAATTCACGCATAATCATCGAAAAATAAATAGCTATGGAGGCCTCATGCAGATCATTTGGCAAAAAGCTCCTATCCACACAAAAAGAAAAAAACAAATTCCCTCTAAATCCTTGCCACTCGTTATTTCTGCTGCCTATGCCTTTGGTTTGTTCGTTTGCAACGATCATAAAAGGCGGCTTTATCACGCCAGAGTGCACGCCTTCACAGACAAATTCCTGTGTTGACGGGATTGAATCAACAAATTCAACTACCAAAATCAGCTCTTATCATAAAATTTTATCGCCTACTCTAAGGCGTTTGCCGTTTATATAAGAATTTGCATCGACGGCCTTTTTGGCAGGCTCTTGCAAGGAGTAAATTTTAACGGCTCCGCTATTGCACCCCACTACAAAACTATCTTTATAAATGCTTAAAATCTCTCCTGCTTCACCGCTTGAGCCTTCAAATAGCTCCAAAGATAAAATTTTAAGTCCGCTCTCAAGATAAATTCCCGGCCAAGGAGTAAGCGCTCTAAATTTATTATAAATTTCATGCGCATCTTCATTAAAGCTAAAAAGCCCGTCCGTTTTTTGTATCTTTTTACATTCGGTTGCGAGGTTGTCGTCTTGCTTGATAGGGGTTAAATTTTGAAAATTTAAGAGCGTTGCTACTATCAGTTCGCCCGCCATATCGCCAAGTTCGCTAAAAAGTTCTTGCGCCATTTTGTTTTCGCAGTTCGTATAGGCAAAATCAAGCATATCGCCTGTATCAAGCCCTTCGTTCATAAGCATAGCCGTTACTCCGGTTTGCTTTTCACCTGCTAAAATCGCGCTTTGAATAGGACTTGCACCGCGGTATTTCGGTAAAATCGAAGCGTGCAAATTTATACAAGGAGCGATGTCAAGTATGCTTTTAGGCAAAATTTTTCCATACGCCGCCACAACTATAAAATCAGGCTTCAAGTTTAAAATTTGCTCAGCCACCGCTTCATCTCGCAAAGTCTTTGGCTGAAATATCGGCACAGTGGGCAAATTTGCCTCGCTATAAATCTTAACGCTACTAGGAGTTAGTATCTGCTTCCTGCCCACGGGCTTATCAGGCTGTGTGAAAACGGCTACGATATTAAATTTCGGCTCTTTTTTAGCGCCGTCTAAGCTAAGTTGATTGGCGTTAAATTTAACCATAGCGTCTAAAATTTTGACCGCATACTCGGGCGTTCCCATAAAAATTACATTCATATCTCTATCCGTTAGTTTTAATTACATCTTGCGGGCGGTAAATCTTAGCTCCCACAGGCGGGTTTTTGGCCACTTTCAAAACCGCTTGCGCGATCTGCTTTCCGCTCATAGGCCGCATGGACGAAAAGAAGTTTTTAGGTATCAATTTAAACATGGTTATCATGAAATTTTCAAAAACCCTAAATTCCTCTCTCTGCCCCTTGATAAGCGAGGGATGAAATATCATCAAAGAGTCATATCCAAGCTCTTTAACCGCATTTTCAGCCTCGCCTTTTGCTCTAAAATAAAATACGCCGGAATTTACATCGGCCTTAAGCGAAGATATCATTGAAAAGCTCTTCGCGCCTGATAGCTTGCCCCATTTGGCAACTTCTGTCACATACTCTCCGTCCACTTTTAAAAACCGCTCTTTACTTCTGGCTTTTCTTAAAGTCGTGCCGAGTGCGCAGTAAATTTCATCCACATAAAACGGCTTTATCTCGCTTATCTTGTCAAAATCAATCTTTTTTACATCTAGTTTTTCATGTGCAAAATCAAGATCACGCCTTGTCCATACAAAAACCCTCAAATAATCCTTATCCTCGCAAAGCTGCCTTACTATCTCGCGTCCGACGACTCCTGTCGCCCCTACGACTAAGGCTGTTTTATGACCGCTCATATCTTCTCCGTTTCTCTTTTGTATTTTGGAGCCGTAAAATTTCAAAACAATAGCTCTTATTTGTGAGAATTTGGCTTATAAAAAGCAAATTTAAGCACAAAATTTAACCAAACGAACTATTTGAGTTTGTCTTTTTGCAAAAGCTCAAGCAGGTTAAATTTAAGCTCATTTATATTTTCCCCGCTTGCAGACGATATCGGCATAATAAAAAACGGCTTGGCAGCATCAAATTCATATACGTCTTGCTTGTAGCTTAAAAGATCATTTCCAAGCCCAAGACTCTTAATGAAGCCCGAAATTTTATCCACCTCTTCGCAAGCATCAAGCCTAGTAAGTGCGATAGCATAATCCCTGCCGCCAAGCTCGCTTGAAAATTTGCCAACCTCGGCTTTAAGAGTGCCAAACTGCTCTTCAAGGGTTCGGTAGTTTGCAAGATCTAGCATATAAAGTAAAACTTTAGTCCGCTCAATATGCTTTAAAAACTGCACTCCAAGCCCTCTTCCGTCGCTTGCTCCCTCAATAATGCCAGGGATATCGGCCATAACAAAGCCGCTATATTCATCGACTTCTACAAGACCGAGCTTTGGCGTGAGCGTCGTAAATTCATAGTTGGCAATCTGCGGCTTGGCGTTTGAAACGGTTGAAATGAGCGTGCTTTTGCCGACATTTGGAAAGCCTACAAGACCTACATCGGCTATGAGCTTAAGCTCAAGACGAACATTGCAAATTTCTTCCGGAGTGCCTTTTTGAGCGTATTCGGGAGCTTGGTTGGTCGAGCTTTTAAAATGAACGTTACCAAGTCCGCCTTTGCCGCCCTTTAAAAACATCTTGCGCTCACCCTGCTGCGTTAAATCAAGCAAAAGCTCGCCACTATCGGCATCATATACTGCAGTTCCGGGAGGTACTACTAGTTCGAGGTTTTCACCCTTTTTTCCTGTCATCCTGCGACCCATACCGGACTCTCCGTTTTGAGCTTTTAAGGCGCGTTTACCCTTATAGGCTGCCAGCGTGTGAGAGTTGTTATCAACTATAAAATACACATCTCCGCCGTCTCCGCCGTCTCCGCCGTCAGGTCCGCCTAGTATAACGTGCTTTTCTCGACGAAAGCTAACCGCACCTGCTCCGCCGTGCCCCGAACTTAATGTCAAACTTACACTATCTATAAACATAAATTTACCTTAAATTTTTCTTTTCATTATAGCTTTTTGTTGATTAAAATTTGATTTTATGGATATTAAAAAGATAAACAAAAATAGTTTTTTGAACTTTTATTAAAATTATTAGAATTTAGTTGAGAATATAGGAGAGTTAAACTCTCCTAAAAATTTAAGCCGCAGGATAAACGGAAACTTTTTTTCTTTTTTTGTCAAATCTTTCGAATTTAACAAATCCGTCTATCAATGCAAATATAGTGTGATCTTTACCAAGACCTACGTTGCTTCCAGCGTGAGTTGCTGTGCCTCTTTGGCGGATTATGATATTGCCGGCGCGAACAAATTCGCCTCCGAATTTTTTAACGCCTAAGCGGCGACCGATGGAATCTCGGTTATTCTGGGTTGAACCTTGACCTTTTTTGTGTGCCATACTTTATCTCCTTAGGCTTGTATGCTTAAAACTTTAACGCGAGTAAATTGTCTTCTAAAACCGCGTTTTAATTTAGAGTCTTTTCTTCTGCGTTTTTTATAGATGACGACTTTTTTGTCTTTACCTAAATTTACGACCTCTAAGACAACTTTTGCACCCTTAACAAACGGCGCACCTACCTTCACTTCATCTCCGCCAAGAGCTAAAACTTCGTTTATTTCGATGTTTGCTTTTGGCTCGGCTTCAAAGCGATCAAGCTTAAGGTATTCACCTTCGCTCACTCTATACTGCTTTCCGCCGTGTTTTATAATAGCATATTTTGACATTGCTATCCCTTCTTTGGTAAGTTACCAAAAAGCACTTTTAAAAAAGATTTATGGAGCTTTGTTGGTTGTAAGGAGTGGATTATATACTTTTTTTTATAAATTTAAGTTGAATTTAATCAGGAGGATAGCCTCCCGATCATAAATTTTAGTAGTCTAATTCAGGCTTTGAAGTTTTATCTGTCGAAGCAGGAAACATCGGATATTCAACCTTTGGCATAGTTCCTGTTAAGGAATTTAAAAACATTACCATATCGTTAGCTTCTTGCTCGCTTATCTCGATTCCAAGCTGAATGCTACCCATAGCTTTTACCGCATCTTTTAGCGACCAAATAGCGCCGTTATGGAAATAAGGAGCGGTTAGCTCGATGTTTCTAAGTGTAGGAGCCTTTACCATTCCGTTTGCGTCACCTTTAAAATCACCTACATTTGCGAATTCATACTTTGCGGCAACTTCAAACGGCTGAAGAGTTCCGCCCAAATTTACGCCATTATGGCAGGTAGCGCATCCTTTGTCAATGAATACTTTAAGACCTTTTTTCTCGGCTGAATTTAAGGCATTAGCGTCACCCTCTAAAAATTTATCAAATCTTGAAGGGGTTACTAGTGTTCTTTCAAAAATACCGATAGCCGTAGTTACAAGGTCGAAATTTATCTCGCTGTTAAACGCCTTTTTAAACTCATCTACATAAGCGGGGATTGATTTTAGTCTATCTACGACAAGCTCAGGAGTTGAAGCCATTTCAGGCAAAGCCGTCATAGGACCCGCCGCTTGTGCAGCCAAGTGCTCCGCGCGACCGTCCCAAAACTGAACCGAGTTAAAAACGGAGTTATATACGGTAGGTGCGTTTATATGATGAGGGTTTGGAACCCATTTGTGACCTGTTGATGCAGGCACTCCATCAACGCCTCCAAGACCTAAGTTATGACAGGTGTTACAGCTTATGATACCTGATTTTGAAAGGCGAGGATCAAAATAAAGCCTCTTTCCAAGCTCATAAGCGGCTTCTGTCGTAGGATACTGCTTGGAATCCGGCGAAGCATCGTTTATCATCTTTGTAAGAGCTTTAGAATCGCTAGGAATCGCGATAAGACCAGAATCAAGCGCCTCTTTTATCAGACTATCGGCAAAAAGAGAATTCGCCAAAACAACCGAACCTAAAAATAAAATCTTAGATTTCACAACTACTCCTTTAATTTAAAAATTAAAGTGACAATGATAAAACATTTTAAATTAATTTCTAATAAATTTTATTAGTTATAATAAATTATTTTTAAATAATTTTCCTTAAATAAGATAAAATATCTCTTATTACTATTTGAAATTTTGATTTAAAATTTAATTTACGAATTTAAAAATACAAAGCAGTTTTGATATAATCATTAAACCAAAAAAGGAAATTTCATGACAAAGTTTATCGCGCGACCAAATACCAATCCAAATTTATCAAATTTCACTCTACTAGCAAATAAAAATATATCCCAAAAGCCTGCGTACAAATGCTCAATCAGGCGTGATAAAATTGTAGCAGCTATCACTATAAACCAAGCCGCTTGGCTTAAATTTTAAACGCGATTAGACCATGGCAGAAAACGATCAGGAAAAAACCGAAGAAGCCACCTCCAAAAAAATAGAGGACGCAAAAAAGGACGGCAATGTCCCCAAAAGCCAAGATTTAGCAGGCTTTATAACTCTTTTTGTGGCTATTTTTGCAGTAATTTTACTCCTTGGCTTTCTTGGTGATCAGTTTTTTGCCCTTTATAGATATTACCAAAGCTTGATAGGTCAAGAGATAGACGCAAAATTAATTTATACCGTCGCTATCGATACGATACTTAGGGTTCTTTTGATGATTTTGCCGATTACCATTTGCGTGGCTATCGCAGGAATTATCGCGAATTTAATCCAATTTGGTTTTATATTTACCACAAAACCTCTTGAACCGAATTTAAACAAAATAAATCCGCTCAAAGGTCTTAAAAATCTATTTTCTCTAAAAAAACTTATCGAATCCATCAAGATGACCTTAAAAGTTACGATCGTGTTTAGCGTAGGGTTTTTTATGTTTTTAAGCTTCATAAAAGAGCTTCCGCATACTATATTTTTACCTATGATAGCTCAGCTTGAGTGGCTAAAAGAAAAGATGATAATACTCGCCTTTGTCATGCTTATAGTGCTTTTTGCGATAGGACTAATTGATGTCTTGATAGTAAGATTTCAGTATTTTAAAGATTTAAGAATGACAAAACAAGAAGTAAAAGACGAATATAAGCAGATGGAGGGAGATCCGCAGGTTAAGGCTAGAATTCGGCGCCTTCAAATGGAAGCAAGCCGCAAAAGGATGATGCAAAATATCCCGGAAGCCGATGTTATCATCACAAACCCGACACACTATGCGGTAGCGTTAAGATATGACAAAACCAAAGAAAAAGCTCCGATAGTTCTAGCTAAAGGGGTTGATTTCTTAGCCCTTAGGATAAAAGATATAGGCATCAAAAATGGAGTAAAAATCGTAGAAAATCCACCCCTTGCAAGAGAGCTTTATAAGGTATGTGATATAAACGATATGATCCCTGCAGAGCTTTTTAGAGCGGTTGCGGAGGTGCTAAGCTTTGTTTATATGAGCGATAAAAGCAAATTTGGCGATAGGCTTAGGTAAATATACAAATTTCAACATCCACTCAAGCGGCAACAGGCTTTAGGAAATAATTTCCGATATTTTTAAAACGCGCAAATTTACATAAATTCAAGAAATTACAAAGTGCCGACAAGCAAATTTAAGGGAGAAATCTCCCTTAAATTTTATAAGTAGCCAAATACTCCGGCTAAGATATAACCAACCACACAAGATACAAACACACCAAGAAGACCGGGTATGATAAAGCTGTGATTGATAACGAATTTGCCTATTTTGGTAGTTCCCGAGCGGTCAAACTGGATAGCGGCAAGATCGCTTGGATAGGTAGGAAGTATATAATATCCATAGCAAGCAGGTGCAAACGCAAGGATGATCGCAGGACTAACGCCGATACCAAGAGCTAGCGGCACGAAAGCTACCAGTGCGGCGGCTTGGGAATTTACGAATTTAGAAACTAAAAGCAGCATAACCGCATACGTCCAAGGGTGCTGTTTAACGATATCGCCAAGAGCTTCTTTCATCATCGGAGTATGCACGGCAAACATCGTCTCAGCCATCCATGAAATTCCAAACACCGCAACAAGTGCGATCATACCCGAGCGGAAAATTTCGTTTTTGCTGATCTTGCTCGCATCCGTTTTTGTAAAGATGATGATAAGCGCTCCGGCTAGCAGCATGAAAATCTGAATAACATCAACCATGCCCATAGGAGCCGGCTTTTTAACGCTATCTTTTACTAAAATTTTAGCCGAAGCTATGGTTTCGCTCTTGCCCTCTTCTATCAACTCCACGCCTCCGTTTTGAGCGCTTAACTTTTGAGTCAGCTTGCCGTCTTTGGCGTAAATTTCGATATTTTCATAACTCATAGAGCTTTTTGCCTTACTTGCAACAACGCTCTCTTCGATCTTGCCGTCTTTTACTATCGCGACTATTTTGCCGTCTTTTATGTTAAAGCTCTTTACGGTCTTGCCGTCAGCTACAACCTCAACAACTTTCGCAGGGCTTGATTTCGGCCATGCAGGGCGAAATTCCTTAAAGTATCCGAGAAGTGCGACGATTGCGATAGCTCCTAAAAATATCCACATCGCATTCCAGCTTGACTGAGGAAGCTTTTGTCCAAGCAAAGACACTCCTTCGCCATAAACATATTTCTTAAATTCAGGATCTTTAATTTTTTCTTGAAATTCCTCGTCTTTATCAAGATCTTTTCCTCTAAACCAGCTAAAAATTCCGATAGCCAAAACACCGCAAAACGTAGAAGGTATCGTTATCTTAAGAAGATCGATATACCCGTCAAAGCCGGCTAAAGGAGTCTTTGCATTTACCAAAAACGCGGTTAAGGTTACAACAGCCACCGAAACCGGACTTGCTATGATTCCCATTTGTGCAGATACCGAACTTGCAGCCATAGGACGCTCCGGACGAATGCCGTTTTTAATCGCTATATCATAAACTATCGGTAAAATAGTATATACAACGTGTCCGGTTCCGCAAAGTATCGTTAAAAAGCAGGTTACAAAAGGCGCTAGGATACTTACATATTTTGGATTTTTCCTTAAAATTCTCTCCGCTATTTGAAGCATAACGTCAAGTCCGCCGCTTGCTTGCAAAGTTGCGCTCGCAACGACAACGGCAAGTATGGTAAGCATAACGGCAATTGCGGGCTTGCCAGGCTGTATATGAAATCCGAAAACCAAAACGATAAGCCCGATACCGCCTAATAAACCAAGCGCTATACCGCCCTTTTTAGCTCCGTAAAACAGACAAATAAGAACAACTAAAAGCTGAATGGCAAACTGAGTGCCTTCGCTTAAACCGGTTAGAAACTCCATTAATTCTCCTTTTGGAATATTATTGTTCCGCAATAATTTTAGCAAACATAGGGGGTTAATTAGCTTAAATTTATAGTTTTTATTAAATTTATTTTTTAATAAGATAATTTAAGATTATTAACAAACAAAAAATATTATCGTTAAAAACCGATTTTGAAACTTAACGATAATATCAATAACGAATTTATCTTTAAAATTCGTTACTTTAAAATACTCAATCGCCAAATTCAGATATTACTAAACTTAAATTTGACTACCAAGTAAATTTACAAAAAATACTGAGAATAGATACTTGAATTTATTGACTTACTATCGTTTAATCTTATTTTTGCAAGAAGTAAGAAATTATACTTTTTTATTTTTGTAATTTAAAATTATATCAACAAATTACCTTAAGGAAATACTTATTAAGTGCGATCACCGCATTAAAATTTTAAAAAGGAGAAAAGATGAGCAGATCTTTAAAATTTATATTCACCGCTATGTTTTTGGCTCACGGTGCGTTTGGAGAGGATATTATTGTTCATAAAATTTATGAGGCGACAAACGGCGAAGACGGACTTGAGCAGTTTAATTTAAATGAGATCAACCTGATAATAAGCGATATAAATATGCTTTATATGAGCGGTATAAATACGGCTAAGCAAATAAGAAAAGTCGATAAAATAGTGCCTATAATATTTATAACCGCCTATGATACCGAGCAAAATTTAATAGAAAGCATAAGCTTAAACAGCAAATTTTTCCTTAAAAAGCCTTTTGACAAGCAGCAACTTTTAATATCAATGATAATGGCTCTATCCGAGGAAAAGGGAGATGATAGAGCGAATTTAATAGATCTTAAAAACGGCTTTACATATGATATCGAAGCTAAAATTTTAGCTAAAGAAGATCTAGCGATTGAATTAACAAGAACAGAACAAAGACTTTTAAACCTGCTGGCAAACAATAAAAACAGAGTTATATCTTATGAGACCATCGAATCTTACACATGGCAAGGCAAATTCGCTTCGCCCGAAACCATACGCAACTACATAAATCGCTTAAGGAGTAAAATTTACCCTAAGCTAATAAAAAACGTACAAGGGATTGGATATAAAATGCAGCTTGAATAGCATAATACTATAAATCAAATTTTTTCTTAAAATACTCTAAATCATACAAATGAGATTTTTCAATATTGTGTATTCCATATTTCTTTTCTAGAATATTGCTTAATCGTATTATTCTAACATCGTTTGCCAAAGGAGAGAGGATCACCTTATCTATAGTCTCTTTAAAATACCCGATATGCAACAATTTTACCTTTTCTAATCCAAGAAGCTTTGGTACTATAAATACCCTATATTCTGATTCATAATCATACTCTCTTCTCTTAATAGACAATGCATTAAAAGCTAATCGACCATAATCAAATTGCTCTTTATTAGTAGCTTGCTTAAAGTAATTTGCTATTTTCTCGTCTGTCATATATTCAATCTTATTTATTTTTATTGAGTTTACTAATTGCCTTTCAACATCTCTACCACTAAAATGTAAATTCCTATCTTTAAAACAATCATTATCTATTAAATACTTAATTATGGATTTTATTATTTTTCTTGTTGTGGTATGTACTAAAACACCAGTTGAATTTGCAAAATTTTTCCACATGGCTTCACTTTCAATCTTTTTATTCAAAGTAGACATAGCATAAATACCATGAGAAATTTCAAGTCTATTCACATAAGCATACTTTGAATAATTTGTTAATTTTGAAATAAAATCTTCAAACGGATCATCCCAATTTGAGGGCTTTTGAAAAGTAAATTTGTCATTACGCAAAGCACTCAAAAACCGTCTTAATTTGTAATATTTTTGCAAATTAATATCATTGATTTCATTATCCTTCATTATACCTTCAGTTAAATTATCAATATCTAATAAATTTTTATTCATAGCATACTTTCTCTCTAATACACAAACTAAATTTTAATCTTAATTCAATTAAAAGCCAAATTTAAACTAAATAAATCATAAAAATGAGTTCTTTACTTAAGCTCGCCCCAATTTTTAGCTATATTCAGCGAGCTTTTAAGAGGCACGTTGA
Source organism: Campylobacter sp. RM16188 (assembly GCF_012978795.1). Classification (NCBI taxonomy): domain Bacteria; kingdom Pseudomonadati; phylum Campylobacterota; class Epsilonproteobacteria; order Campylobacterales; family Campylobacteraceae; genus Campylobacter; species Campylobacter sp. RM16188. The sequence goes on from NZ_LIWQ01000010.1 coordinate 76,243, forward strand.
GTTTATATATATCTTGCATGATCGCTTTGGCTCGCTCGCCAAATTCCTGCGCATAGCTATCCTCAACCTCAAAGATGAGCTCATCGTGAATTTGAAGCAGCATCCTAGCTCTAGCATCTAAAATTTCTCTGATCTTTACCATCGCAAGCTTTATGATATCTGCCGCAGAGCCCTGAAATATCGTATTTACAGCCTCGCGCTCATACATGGCTACTTGCATAGGAGTTGCCGTGCTAAAGTCAAAAAACCGCTTTCTGCCAAGCAGAGTTTTTACAAAACCGTTATTTTTAACTTCGGTTTTAATGCCTTCTAAAAAGCCCTTAATGCTTGGAAAAGCCTTGAAATAGCGCTCTATATACTCTTTTGCTTCAGTGCGCGAGATACCGACCTGCCCTGAGAGTTTGCTTGAGCCCATACCGTAGATAAGACCGAAATTTATGCTCTTTGCAACCGCACGGTTATCTCCGCTTGCATCGCCAAATATACTAATCGCCGTGCGCGCGTGGATATCTTCATCGTTTGCAAACGCCTCAAGAAGCGCGCTGTCTTTGCTAAAATGCGCAAGCAGTCTAAGTTCGATTTGACTATAGTCAAGTCCTACGAAGCTAAAGCCCTCCTTTGCCTCAAAGGTCTCTCTAACCTCGTAAGCAAGGCTTCCTCTAGCGGGGATGTTTTGCAAATTCGGATTTTTGCTTGAAAGCCTACCCGTGCTGGTGCCGGTTTGCATAAAATTGGTGTAAATTCTATGTTTTTCATCTTTTTTAGCTAGGCTTAAAAGCGGCTCGCAATACGTGCTTTGAAGCTTATAAAGCTCACGGTAGCCAAGTAGCTTTTCTATCACGGGATGTTCGCTAAGAAGCTCGGTTAAGACCGCTTCGTCGGTACTGTATCCGGTTTTTGTTTTCTTTTTTGCAGGCAGTTTTAAGTGCTCAAACAGCACTTCGCCAAGCTGCTTAACCGAATTTATATTAAAGCTCTCCCCGCTTAGTTCGTAAATTTCAGCCGTTAAAGCCTTGATGTTTATGTCATTTTGCAAGATGAGCTTTTGCATTTTTTGCGTATTTAGCTTGATACCTTCGTTCTCCATATCAAAAAGCGTCAAGATAAAAGGAAATTCATGCTCATTGGCAAGTTTTATGAGTTTTGGATCTAGCAAATTTAAAAAGCTTTTATAAAATTTTAAAGTTATCCAAGCGTCCTCGGCTGCATATTTTGCCGCATTTTCCAAATTTACGCTCGCAAAAGTTTCTCCCTTTTTCACTACATCTTCAAATTTGATCGTATCATAGTCATAAAGTCGCTTTGCCAAAGCGTCCATTCCGACCGCTTGCGAGGGCTCGCTAAGCCAAGCTAGGATCATCGTGTCTTTAAAATTTGCAGGCGGATTGAGATCTAAATTTTGTTTTACCACCTTAAAATCGTATTTTAAATTTTGCCCGATAACGCAACCTTTATAAATTTGAGCTACCGCCCAAGCCGCAAATTTGAGGCTCACCTGCTTAGGTGCGCCAAGATAACTGTGCGCAATAGGCACGTAGTAGCTATCAGTGTCGTTAAAACAAAAGCTAAAGCCGACTATCTTGGCGTTTGCCGCGTCAATGCCTGTAGTTTCGGTATCAAAAGCCACGATAGTATCATGAGATATATCTTCAAGCAGCCTTTCTATCTCGCTTTCTTCCGTTAAAAGATGAGCGTTAAACCCTAGCTTAAATTCGGCATTTTCATCGCTGTTTTGAAGCGATTTTAAGATACGGTTAAGATCATACTCTCTAAGTAGTTCGGCGACTTTTAAAAGCGGATTTGACGACGGGAATTTCGCCTTTTCAAAATCCATCACATCGACAACATCATCAAAAAGAGATGTTAGTCTCTTGCTTAAAAACGCACTCTCTTTGCCCTCTACTAGCATATCTTTGGTGCGATCGTTTCTTATAAATGCCAAATTTTCATATATGTTTTCCAGATTTCCAAACTCGTCAAGTAGTTTTTTAGCTCCCTTTGCGCCGATTCCTTTAACGCCCGGTATATTATCCGAGCTATCTCCGGTAAGCGCTAAAAAATCACGAATTTGACTAGGCAAAACGCCGTATTTTTCGACACAACTTGCACTATCGTGATCGATTTTGCTTTGCGGGCTGTAAATGCTTGTCTTGCCGTCTTCTATGAGCTGATAAAGATCCTTATCGTGCGTTACGATTCGCACGAAGATATCTTGCTCTTTTGCGATTTTAACGGCAGTTGCTATGATGTCATCAGCCTCATAGCCCTCCTTGCTAAACGAGCAAAGACCCATTTTTTCGATCATATCTATACAGATAGGAAGCTGCTCTTTTAGCGGTGCGGGTGGCTCTTGGCGGTTGGCTTTATAATCGCCCGCGATCTCATGGCGAAGCGTTTTGCCCTTGCTATCAAGCGCAAAGATAATATAATCGCTTTGAAATTCGTTTTTTAAATTCATAATAAAATTTGCAAATCCGCTTATCATCCCGCTTGGCTTGCCGTCACGGTTTTTTAAATTCGGCATTGCATAATAAAGCCTGAAAAAAAAGCCGAAAGTATCGATTATCGTTAGAGTTTTTTTGCCGTTCATTGTATTTCCTTAAATTTGCAGATTTTATTAAAAAGAGTTTTTAAAGCTAAATTTGAAGCGAAAAAGCTTCGCCTCAAATCAAAAGCGATGTTACATTTTATCTTGAATTTCGCTTATAACCTCTTTTAAAATTTCCTCGTCAAATCCGTTTTCTTTGGCTAAATTTAGACTCGTTTGAGTTGCTATCTCGCTTAGTTGATGCTTTGGATTTGCAAGAGTTCTTATGATATAAAGCGCCCAAGCCGTTTGTTTATACTCATCAGGAGCGTTTTTAGGATCGTTTGAGTGTCTGATGTTTTCTATAATGCTTTGCTCAAATCCCCAATGATCAAAAATATCGGCAGTTATAAGAATGCTCGTGGTGTTAAAGTTATTCATCTCAACCGCGCCTATATCAAAGCTCATAGCGATATCGTCTTTAAAATACATCACCTCATCGCGTCTTATGACCTCATCGGAGATTAAAATTTTGCCCGTATCCTGAAGAAGCGCACACAAAAACAGATCATCGGCTTTTTGAGGAGCTATGCGCTTAAACCACGCTTTTGCGATCACGCTTTGCAAATTTGAGATATTTACAAACTGCTCAGGGCTAATTCCGTAAGGCTCAACGCTTACTTTTAGCATACCCTGCACGGTTGAGCTCATGACTAAGGATTTGGTCATACTTTTGCCAAACAGACTAACGGCTTGCAGAGTTGTTTTTATCTGCCTGTTAAAGCCGTAAAGCGGAGAATTTGCAGTTTTTAAAATTTGAGCAACCATCATAGGATCGCTTTCTATAGCCTTTGCAAGCTCTCCTACACCGGCGTTGTCGTCATTGCAAATATCTAAAATTTTTTGAAAGCTCTTTGGAAGCGGAGGGAGAGTTTTGATCCTTTTTTTAAATTCTTCTATCATCTTTTGTCCTTACGAAAATTTAAGAAATTGTAGCAAAAATTTACTATAAACAAACTTCACTTCGTTTGTAAATTTCACGCAAAAGGATCAAAATTCATATCTTCATTCCAGATGTATTCCATTAATTTGGCGATATCACGTGCGGTTTGCAAGCCGTGAATTTCAGAAACAAACCCAAGCACCATATCAATTCCCGCAGCAACTCCGCTTGAAGTGTAAAATTTGCCGTCTTTAACCCATCTGGCGGGCTTCATCCACTCTACTTCTTTGCTTGCAGAGGTTACAAATTCCCAAGATGATTTGTTACTAGTGGCTCTTTTGTTTTTTAAAACTCCTGCACGAGCTAACAAAACAGACCCCGTGCACACGCTTAAAACAACCTTGCTCATATCGGCTAAATTTCTTAACTCGCTTAAAAATTTCTCATCGTTTATAAGCTCTCTTGTCGCAAATCCGCCAGGCACAAGCAAGATGTCGTGGCTTTTTATTTGGCTTAATTTACGAGTTAAAATTTGAGAATTTACGGAGCTTTTAACCGCTCCGCCGTAAAGAGAGAAATACTCTATCTCATAGTGCTGCTTAAGCCTTGAAAACACTTCAAGCGGTCCAAGCGCATCAAGACTGGTGTAATCATCAAAAAGCAAGACGTTTATGTGCTGCATGGATTTTCCTTAAATATCTAAAATTCGTGAAGAAAGTTAATAAATTTTTTATATCTTTTAATAAATTTCAAGTTTCATTAACCCATAAAAGCTAAAGCCGTTATGAAGCTCGCATCCTAAAATTTATCTATAAATCCCACAAGATATATCCTGCACCAAGAACAAAGGCTGCTGCGCATATCAAGCTAAATATCTGCATATTGCTAAGACGAGAATTCTTTGTGTATTCATTTGTATCATCTTTGGGGTCGCTTAACTTCTCGGTCTTAAAATCAGAGATATCGCCCACATCGTCATGATCGAAATAGTATTTAATGAGTTTTAAGGCCTCTTTTTTAGAAACTTCTTTAGTCGCAACTATATTATCATCGCTATTAAGCAAAATTTCCACTCTTAAAATTTCGCTATTTTCAGTCCTGCCAAACCGCAAAAAAGAATCTCCGAATAAAAGCTTAAAATAGTGACTTTTATACTTCCAATGTATCTCATCAAATAGATACTTTGCCTCTTCAAAACAAAATAGTTCACCACCGTGTGCCAGTACGGAAGTAGCGTCTATCCATCTTCTCTTTCTAAACTCCAAAAATCTCACGAGTTTTTGAGCCACCCCTAAGTCATTAGAATAGATCACAAAAAGTTTACCGTCCTCCTCCTCATCTACTCGCACATCAAGTAGTCGCGATAGCCTGTATTTAAGGCTCTCTTCTTCTTGCTTGCTAAAATATCTCTCGTCATTCATAGGAAATTCTTCAAAGATAAGATAGGTAAAATACTCGTCAAATACTCTAACGATCGGAGTATTCTTAAAAGGATAGTTTTTGATCCTAAACTCCTTTATACACTCCATATCAGATCTTTTATCAAGCCTTTTAAAAAGATCATCGGCATTTAAACGAATTTTATCATCATACTCATATCCAAACGGATAATCAACTTTTAAAATTCCCCCTTCAAAGCTCTCAAACATCGTTTCAAAGCAATATGTACCACCTTCCTCCACTTTTTTCATATCGCTAAGGCGCATGATAATAATCTTTTTAGCATTTCCCACTCGCTTCACATATGCAAGATATCTGGAGTCGTTAGAGAACATAATGGCGCCTTTAGCATTATCTTCGAGCTTTCTTCGCGCCATTCCTTCCCCGCTTAGCCAAACTCTACCGCGCATACTTCTACGGCTATCATATCTTACATACTCAAGCGTAAATTTACCGTTAGGGCTAACTAGTCTTATGTAGTAGCTGTAAGGAGATGGGATTTTAAGCTGCATTTTTTCGCCGATAGGCTCATTTGCAAAGAGCTCATCCGCGTTTGCTACTATCTCCTTTTTTGGCACATATAAACTGCCCATAACGCGTTTATCTCGCTCATGGTCGTAAAAAAGCTTTAAAATTCCACCTTCAAAGCTTTCAAATATCATCATTGACTCACCTTCAGTCTGCTTTATAGCCATATCTTCAAGCCTTATCATAATGATATCTTGAGAATACTTACCATCCCATTTAGCATAAGCAAGATACTTTGAGTCATCAAACCATATGATAGCAGGAGCAGTGCTGTCTCCAAGCATCTTGCATCTGCCCTCTTTATCAAATAGCCAAGTTTCGCCCGAAGTTGGACCACCCATCGCAATTTCGGTGCAAGCGAAATACGAGAGCCTAAATTTTCCATCAGGACTATCAAAGCTTTCTCCATCTGACCACGGCGAGGTTCTATATTTACTCATAAAGCTCCTTTGATGAACCGCTAGGATTGATATTTGGGATTATTTTACACTACTAAATTTTACACAATGCAAACAAATTTTTTAAAGACCTGAGTTTTTATTTAGCGTTCTAAGCGCTCTTTTTACGATATATGCGGTCTGCTTGCTTTTGCTTTGCTCGCTCCACCGAGAGCAAATTTCACGCACAAATTCAGCTTGCGTTTTGCTCGCGTCGTTTAGCCAGTTTGCCACGCTATCTTGCACATATTTTGAGCTATCGCTTTTAAGCGGCTCAAGTATGGCTAGTGCGCGCCAAGGCTCGGCTTTAAGTGCCGATATATGCTCGCACCAAACTCCGCGCGGTCTTGTAGCCTCGCTTGCAAATCGCCTGATATTAGCGTCTTTATCAAGTGCGAATTTTGAGAGAATTTCTATGCTTTTGTCTAAATTTGAGATGACTTTACCTCTCACGCAAAGCCAAGCGATCTCTCTAACGCCGAAGTGAGAGTCCTCTGCAAACGGCTTTATGGCGTTAAGAGTAGCGCTTATATCAAGTCTCTCATCGCAAGCCGTCATATAAGCCGCCCAACACCTCACCGTATCAGATCTGTGTGTGCTAAAAGCTTTTAAAATTTGTCCGCTTTTATCCGTGCTTGTAATCTTAAAAAGCTCGGCGCCAATCGTCTTGCTGACGGAATTTGCGCTTTTGTTTTTAAGGCTTTTAACCTGAGCTAAAATTTGCTCTAAAAATTCGCTTTTGTTTATTTGTACAAGCACGTTTGCAAGCAAAATTTCTTGATCTACTGCGAGCCATTCGGTCAAATTTGCCGTTTGGATCTTGCCTGAATTTAACCGCTCTAAAATTTCGATAGGAATTTCGCTTATCGATCTTGCGCCTTTACGCTGAATTTCTTTTACCTCTTTATCTTTTCCCACGGCTCGACATCTCCATTTACGGCTTTAAAAATACTCATTATCCTAACTTCGCTCACGCGTAAATTTCGCTCATACATAGTGCTATCTCGCACTCTTAGCTTATCTTGCAAAAACGCAAATTCATACTCTATCTGACCGCTTGTAACTTGCACCGGCGATAAATTCTGGCTGTTAAAGACGTCTATCTTGCTTTTGTCAAATTTATATCCTCTTTTTAAGGCCTCCTCATAAACTTCTTGCAAATAGGCATTTATAAGCTCTTTGGGATTATCATGTGCATAAAATCTATCAAGTTGCGGATGATTTTTGTATCCCTTTGTAAGCCCATTTAAAACGTGCTTTGCTAAAAGCGCCTCCCTCCATAGCGCTACCAAACCTTTTGCGTCCAGATAAACAGGACTGATCATCCAAAGTCTCATTTTGTCTCACTCCTTAATTTATCTACTATCTGCTTTGCAAGAGCCGTTACCATAGCATTTTCATCCATATACCAGTACGGCAGTCGCTCGTGATCTTTATATGGCTGATGAAGCATGCTTTTTACGGGCGGATGCATAAAAATTTGGTTAAAAATTTCAAGCTCTTTTGGATAGGTAAAATATAAATTTAACTTAGGCTTTTGATTGTCGTTTCGCCAAGCGGCAAATTCGCGAGAGAAATTTTTATATTTTGGCATTTTTATTTGACTAAAAATTTCCTCGTCAAGCAAAATTTTAGCAAGGCAGTAAATGCCGTGCGCAGGCATGCAAAGCAGCTTTTTGTAAGGCAAAACGTCTGTTTTATTATATCCCGCGCAAAAGGCTTGCAAATTCTCGCTTATCGCTTCCGCATCCTTATCGCAAATTCCTATCATGGCGGCGATTTGAGCTCGTTCGTTAGCAGGCTTTTTTGAGTTTATAAATTTCCTAGCCGCCTTTAATGACATCTCAAGCTTAACCTCATTTTTATACCACATCGCAAAAAACAAATTTATACCCACAACTAGCAGCGTGTAGCCGTTTTTGCTAGCTACGATGTCTTGCGGGATTATTTGATTAACAGCTTCAAAATCACCGCACGCAACGCTATTTAGCAACTTAGAAAATCTAATGCAATGGTCATATCCGCTTGCGCTTCCCGGTATGAGTTCCAAGCGGTTTTGCTGAAATATAAGGCTGTTTAAGTCCTTCCAGTCGCGCTTTTCAAGGCACTCCTTAAACCAAATTTCATAAAGCTCTTTTGTATGCCTAAACGAAATCTGATTTATGACTTCGGCGATATAGTCTTGTGTGCCAGCCTGCTTCTTTGCTACACTTAGTATGCGCTTGCAAATTTCAAGATACTCACTGAGTATTCTTTGCATCTTTTTTGCTCTTTTTAGCCTTCATATCCTCAAGCTCCTGGGCTAAAAATTTACCCGTGTAAGAGCCTGTTTTTTTGTGATTTTTAGCCACCTCTTTTACGCTTCCGCTAGCGATAATCTTACCGCCTTTTGAGCCGCCCTCAGGTCCCATATCAACTATATAATCGCAATTTTTAATCACGTCCATATTATGCTCGATCACAAATACCGAATTTCCAAGCTCGACTAGATGATGAAGCACTTGCGTAAGGCGATCGACATCGGCAAAGTGAAGTCCCGTAGTAGGCTCATCAAGTATATAAAGCGTATTTCCCGTATCGCTTCTACCAAGCTCCTTTGAGAGCTTCACGCGCTGAGCTTCGCCGCCGCTTAGTGTGGTTGCGTTTTGCCCAAGCGTAATGTAGCCAAGCCCGACGTCTTGCAGGGTTTTAAGCTTAGCGTAAATTTTAGGAACCGCTTTAAAAAACTCTATCGCCTCATCGATACTCATATTTAGCACATCTGCAATACTCTTGCCTTTGTATAAAATTTCTAGCGTCTGAGCATTATATCTGGAGCCGTTACAAGCATCACAAACCACCATCACATCGGGCAAAAAGTGCATCTCTATCTTTATCTCGCCCTCACCTTGGCACTTCTCGCATCTGCCGCCCTTGACGTTAAAGCTAAAGCGCCCGATCTTATAGCCTCTAAGCTTTGCTTCCTTGGTCTGCGCAAAGAGATTTCTTATCTCGTCCATCACACCCGTATATGTCGCAGGATTTGAGCGTGGCGTGCGGCCTATGGGGCTTTGGTCAAGGTAGATAACTTTATCTAAATTTTCAAGTCCGCTTAAATTCACGCCCGCTATCTTTTTAACTTTTCTGGCTCTATTTAGCTGCTCTTGTGCTTCAGGAAGCAGGGTTTGAAGTATGAGCGAGCTTTTGCCCGAACCCGAAACGCCCGTAATACCGACTAAATTTCTAAGCGGAAATTTAGCGCTTAAATTTGAGATATTGTTGATATTTACGTTTGAAATTTCTATCCACTTTTCTTGTTTTCTGTTTTTTTGATAGTTGATGTTTTTCTCACCGCTTAGATATAAAGCTGTTGAGGTGTTGGTCTGCATAAGGCTTTTTACATCACCACTAAATATAATCTCGCCTCCGAATTTACCCGCTGCAGGACCGATATCAACTACAAAATCAGCCTCCTCTATCGTCTTTTTATCATGCTCTACCACGATTACGGAGTTGCCTTTTGACTGCAAATTTCTAAGAGTTTTGATAAGCTTTAATGTGTCTCTTTCATGAAGTCCGATACTTGGCTCATCAAGCACGTACATAACGCCGCTTAGCCCGCTTCCTATCTGGCTTGCGATACGAATTCTTTGCGCCTCGCCACCGCTTATCGTGCGGGCATCACGTCCAAGCGAGAGATAGCCAAGCCCCACGTCATAAAGAAAATAAAGTCGCTCGTTTATCTCTTTTAAGATAGGCGAAGCTATCATGCCATCTTGCTCACTTAGGTAGTCAAATTTGCTAGAGTCTGAGAAAAACGCAACGCAATTTTCTATACTCATATCCAAAATTTCACCGATCCCAAGCCCCGCTACGCGCACGGCTAAAGATTGCGGTCTAAGCCTGTGTCCGCCGCACTCAGAGCAGCCTCTTTCGCTCATATACTCGCCAAAATCCTTGGAGTCTTTTAATAAATCGTAGCTAATCTTTACCGCACCTTCAAATTTACGCGCTATCTTGTGTCTTTTCCAGAAAAACTCAACCTCTTTTGCGTTGCCGTAAAGCACAAGTCGCTTTTCATCTTCACTTAGCTCAAAATATGGCTTTTTGGTGTCGATACCGTTTTGTTCGCAAAATGCAAGCAGAAATTTATAATAATAGCTCATATTGTAGCCGTAAAGTAGCTTGATAGCGCCGGTTTCTACGCTTTTTTCCTCGTCTATTATCTTATTCATATCAAGGCTGTAGCGAATTCCAAGTCCGTCGCAATGCTCGCAAGCTCCTTTTGGAGAGTTGAAACTAAAGCTAAGCGGCTCAAGCGGAGTAAATGAAATTTTGCAATCAAAGCACGCCATATGCTCGCTGTAATGTATAAATTTCTCTTTTAAATTTAACTCGTCGGCATTAGTTATCTCGATCTCGACTTCGCCGTAACTCTCGCTCAAAGCCTTCTCTACGTCTTGAGCCAGACGCTGAAGGTTTTCATCATCGATAACCAAGCGATCGACTATGACTTTTATGGTGTGCTTTTTAGTTTTAGCTAGCTCGATTTCCTCATCAAGCCTTACCATCACACCGTCTATTTGGGCTCTTACGAAGCCTTTTGCGCGCAAATTTTCGATTAAGTCCGCCCAAGTTCCCTTTTTTTCTCGCACAAGCGGAGCGTAAATCACTACTTTAGCGCCCTTAGGAAGCTTTGAAATTTCGTTTATGATATCGCTTGCACTCATCTTTGAGATTGGCTTGCCGCACTGATGACAATGCTGAATGCCGACGCGTGCATAAAGCAACCTTAGATAGTCGTAAATTTCGGTTATCGTGCCGACTGTAGAGCGAGGGTTTTTGCTTGTGGTCTTTTGATCGATTGCGATTGCCGGCGTTAGCCCTTCGATCTTATCCACATCAGGCTTTCCGACCTTATCCAAAAACTGCCTTGCATAAGCAGAAAGACTCTCGATATATCGTCTTTGTCCCTCGGCATAAAGCGTATCAAAGGCTAGAGTGCTCTTGCCAGAGCCTGAAAGCCCCGTAAAAACTACCAATTTGTTCTTTGGAATTTCTAAATTTATATTTTTTAAGTTGTGCTCGCGGGCACCTGTGATTTTGATTGTATCGTTCATGATTATCGCCTAAATTTTAAGTTATTTATTTTAATCAAAGCGGTATAAATATCTGATTAATTTTGAAAATTTAAGATATAATCAATAAAAATATTTTAAGGTGGTTTTAATGAAAGAAATTCAAAATTCATACGACAATCTCCCCTATTTTTCAAGCGCATTTGCGGAATGCTCTCCGCTAAGAATGGAAGCTGTGGCTTCGTTTTTATCATTTGCTCCGCCAAGTAGTAAAAGCGCAAAAGTCCTAGAGATAGGGTGTAGCTATGGCGGGAATTTGTTTCCTTTTGCTATAGCAAATCCAGACGCTAAAGTTGTCGGCATAGATCTAAGCGAAGTTCAGATAAATAAAGCAAAAGAGCTTGCAAAACAGATGCGTGTGGATAATATAAAATTTATCCAAAAGGATATCTGTGAGTTAAGCGATGAGGATGTAAAAGAATTTGGCGAATTTGACTATATCATCTGCCATGGAGTTTATAGCTGGGTTCCTGATGTGGTAAAAGACGCGATACTAAAAAGCATCAAGAGGCTTCTTAGTAAAAACGGCATCGCCTATGTAAGCTATAATGTCTATCCGGGCTGGAAGATAAAAGATATCATCAGGGATTTTTTGATATTTGGAACAAAAGAATTAAAAGACGAGAGCGAGATAGTAAAGGCAAACAAAGCAAAAGAGCTCTTAACTGTTTTTAAAGAGTATATGAAATTTTGCTCTCAAGACGGTGTGAAAGCCGATTTTACAAATGCAAGGCTACTTCTAGAGCATATACAAGGCATAGAAGACTCTAAATCAGACTCCTACATAGTGCATGAGTATTTAGAAATTTTTAACAATCCTATATATTTTAAAGATTTTGCAAAAAATCTTGACGACAACAAGCTTGCTTACCTAACGGATGTAAACCTTGATGACGTATTTAAAGCCGATCTTGGACTGGAAGGCTTTGATGAGTATATCAATGCAAATTTCAGAAATAGGATAGACAAGGAGCAGGCTATTGATTTTTTCACAAATAAAGTATTTAGAAAAAGTCTCATCGTGCACAAAGAGCTAATAGGAGAGGATTTTCACGTGGATATAGGTCCTAACGAACTTAGTAAACTTTATATCGTTTCGCTATTTGTCAAACAAAAAGACGGCAATTACGTAAGCATCAAAAATCAACAGATGAAACCAAACTACAACTGGCTATATCAGGTGTTTAGCGAAGTATTTCCGGCAAGTATAAATTTCGCTCAAGTTGCCGAGCTTTTAAAAGACAATGAAAACTCTCTTAAATCCGCATATATGGGATTTATGGAAATTTTATCCGCCGATTGTGCATTATTTAGCCTTCATGAAAAGCCAAAGATAGTCTATGAGCACGGTAAGACTAGACTAAAAGAGCGCATTAGAGGATATTTTGAATATTTTAGCGCGGAAGATAATCCAGTAATAATGAATGCCAATGAGTTTAACAATATGCTGGATTTATCAAATTTCGATGCATTTATAGCGCTTAAATTTAATGGCAAAAATACAATCGAAGATATCATAAACCAAACCGCAAAATTTGCCAAAGAACGCGGTCTTAGCTTTACGCTTACGAGCGATAATTCGCAAGTAAAAACTCAAACCAAAAAGGAATTTGACAAAGCCGTTAAAGACTATATAAAAGATCTTGAAAACAAGCTAACCTCAGCTTATTTGTTTGAAAATTTTTAAATCTTCTCGGCGAGAATTTATCCTCTCGCCGAATTTTACACTCTTTTAAAAATCTAAATTAATATTTTATTTTAAAGTTTACTTAGTTAAAATCGTATCGCTTAGAAAATAAAAAATCGATAAAAAGGAGAAAATATGGAGTTTTTGCAACTTCTAATGATTCTAATCGCTATGATTATCATCATTAAAAAACCGGAAAAAGAGAAGCTCGCCTTCGGTCTGGTCGTAGTCTCTTGGCTATTTATGATGTATCTTTATATAGGACACAAGTCGGCGGCTTTGCTTACGACTATCAACCTATAAGGAGGCAAAATGAGAACACAAGAGATTAAAAAAGCTAAATTTTTCTATACGCTTATGTGCTTAGCGGGGTTTTTGATAATTTTACTACCCGTAGGAATAGCAAATTTGTACTTTGGTTACGCGCTAAAAGATAGCCCATGCACACTCTGCTGGGGTCAAAGAGAGGCGATGATATTTATCGGTGTCATGGCGTTTTTTATCGTTAGATACGGAATGAAAGCAAGATATCTTGCGATGATTTTGATTATGGCCGGGTTTGGTTTGTGGCAGTCTTTTGCACACTTTGGCATACACGCTCACCGAGATCTTGACCAAGGATTTGGGCTTGCGATTTTTGGAATTCATACATACTTTTGGGCGGAAGTAGTATTTTGGGCGGTAGTGCTGATTCTTGGCGTGATATTTTTATTCGCTCCTAAATTTAGCGCATTTGAGGACGAACTTGACGGAGAAAGCATAAGAAAGATTTCAAAGCCGGCTCTTTACGCATTTATGATTTCAGCGTTTATCGTAGCTTCAAACGTATTTCAAGCTTTCGTTAGTACCGGACTTCCCCCTTATTACGGACAAGGCGATCCGGTGCGCTTTACGCTAAATCCAAAATACATCATCTGGAGCGATAGCGGATATAAAAAACACTGGAACAGCATATCTTTCCTTGGAAAAAGAGACGTGAAAGCACCTGATTACGCATTTGCTCCTGCCGGCGAAAAGCTTGGCGTAAAATTTGATAACAACTCAAACAATGCGCCTCTTAATATCGACGAAAATGTCCAAATAGCTTCCAAAAAAGAGCTTGAGTTTAGCAAGCCTATAAATTCGCTTGATTTCATTCGCGGTGAATTTGTGGCAAGTTCAAAATGGGAAGTATTCTTTATGGACGAAAATTTCAAAGTTACGAGCGATTTTGAGATAGATCCTTACTTCTCGGCAACAGTAGATCCTATCATAGGCGTGATACCTTTTATGGATGATAAATTTATGCTAATGGGTTCAAACAAAACTCTTTTAAGATTTGCTAAAAATCCAAATGCAGACGAAGCGCTTCAGTATGCGGATTTCGTAAGAGGAAATGATAAATTTGAAGGTCAAGGCAAAGGCTTGGGACGCGGAAGAATTGACACTGTAAGAGCCAAATTTCATCACATCGCAAGTATGACAACGGACGGCAAATACGCATATCTTGCGACAGTTCCGAACAACAAAGATCAGAAAAAATTCGTTATCTCAAAAGTTATGCTAAGCGATCGCACGCTTTCGGGCGAATTTACACCGAGTGCAAATTTAAAGGATGGCAAAACCCTTGGCGATCTTTACGTAACATCAATGACTTATAAAGACGGGCTAATCTACGCGCTTAGCAAAAATCACAACGTTATCGCGGTAATCGATCCAAAAGCTGAAGAAGTGATAAAGACCATAGCCTTTCCAAGCGAGATCAAAAACGCAAGAAGCATATTCTTTAAAGACGGCGTGATGAATATCTTAAGCTACCAAGATGGTAAAAACACGCTGTTTACGCTAAATTAATAAAATTTAAGCGGCTAGAAATTTTCTAATCGTAATTACAAGGATGGTCGTTATAAGAGCGATCATCCAGTATTTTTGTTTCTTTTTATCTATGGCGTGCGATGTCTTTACGCCAAAATACACCCCAAACAAAGAGCCAATTCCGATAGCGACGCCTATATCGTAATGAACCAGCCCATGCGAAGCAAGGCTGATAAAGCCAGCAGTTGAGCTAAACACTACGAAAAATAGCCCGGTGCTGACTGCTTTTTTGATATCATAGTTTAAAAAGCCGATAAGTGCTGGCATAACAAAAACCGATCCGCCGATACCCACGCTAATAGCAACCGCTCCCGTGATAAGTCCTATGGCAAACAGTAAAATTTGCGAGCTGTTTTGCTCTCCTTTTGGCTCAAGCGGGCTGGTTAAAAGCTTGGTTAAATTTATCATCTGAGCGGTAATAAGCGCGCCAAGTAGAAATTTAGACGAAAAGTGAGAGACTATAAATCCGCTGCTAAGCGCACCGCAAAATCCCCCGAGCCCAAGCACCAAAGCGGGTCTTAAATCAAGCATCTTGGAGCGTAAATTTACAAACGAGCCAAAGATGGAGCTAAATACCATCTGCATTATGCTAACACCGATTGCGTATTTGATATCGTATCCCAAAAGTATCATCGCAGGCACGACTACCGCGCCGCCTCCGATACCGAAAAATCCCGAAACAAAACCGACTAAAACGCCCAAAAAAACATATCCGATAAACATCTTTAACCTTTTGGCAAATTTTAGCATTAAGCTTGTTAAAGTATAATTACGTTTTAATCTAAATCTAAAATTTATAAAGGAGAACAGGTGAAAAAACTGCTCATATCGGTAGCTGCGATAGCGTCGCTGGCATTTGGAGGTGAAAGCATGCTTATAAAAGGCACAAACAATCTAAGCGTAGATGAAACGGTAGCTAAATTTAGCAATATTCTTAAAGAAAAAGGAGTTATGCTTTTTGACGTATTTAACCACTCAAAACTAGCCAAAGAGGCAGGTCTTGAGATGACTGAAACCAGCGTGGTGGTATTTGGCGCACCTAAAGTCGGAACGCTTTTAATGAAGTGCGAACCGCAAATCGCGCTTGAGCTACCGCTGAAATTTTTAATCTACAAAGACGCAGGCAAAACAACCGTAGCTTATGAGGATATCAAAAATATCGCTAAAAGATACGGCGCTCAAAACTGCGACATAGTCGAAAAAATAAGCGGAATACAAGCAAATTTCCACAAAGCTTTAACGGAATAATCCTAGACCTCTTTTGAGGTCTAGCCCGCTTAAATTTGAATCTTTTTTACTCAGCGCACTCTACTTTAGCGACCTAAATTCAGCCCTTTATGCATATAAAAGCTCTTTTTACATATAATATTTCACTTATTTTTTAGGATTTAATATGCTTTTACTAGAGCCTTTAGTTTATTACGAAGCGATAAGACAAAAATTTAAAAACAGCTTTTTAGCAGAAGATACCGCTCAAGCCATCATCGGGATAGATTGCGAGTATATAAGTAGCGATGATGTTGATTTTGCAGGACTTAAGAGCTATTTTTTAACCCAAAAACACAGCGCGCCGTTTGCGGGGCTTTTTGGAGTTTTAGGCTATGAAAGCGTTAGATATTTTGAAAAAATTCCCGAATTTCAAAGCTCGCAGTATGAATTTCCAAATTTCTTATACGCAAATGCAAGAGCATATCTGCATTTTGACAAGACAAGCAAAATTTACTCGTTTTACGGCGAAAAGAGCAGATATTACGACTTTTTAAAAGAGATCAAAGAGTCAAATTTAAAAGCTAAAGATAGCTTTTATCAAATTTGTACGGATTTAGATAAAGAGCGCGAGCATTTTTTAAGCATCGCTCAAAAAGCAAAAGAGTATCTATACAGCGGCGATATCTTTCAAGTCGTGCTTAGCGAGCAGATGAAACTAATAAGCGACATGGACAGCCTTGAGTTTTATAGGCTATTAAGCGCGGCAAACCCAAGCCCTTATATGTTTCACTTCCCGACTCCGCACGGTGATATCGTAGGCTCAAGCCCGGAGTTGGTGTGCGAAGTAAAAAACTCTCAAATTTTCGCAGCCCCGATCGCAGGAACAAGAGGACGAGGCAAGGACGCTATAGAAGATGAAAGGCTTAAAAACGAGCTCATAAATGACGAAAAAGAGCTCGCCGAGCATAAAATGCTAATCGATCTAGCCAGAAACGACATCGGACGCGTCGCAAAAAGCTCAAGCGTAAGCGTGAAAAACCCGATGCACGTGGTCTTTTATGAAAGCGTTATGCACATGGCTAGCGATGTTTATGGCATGAAACGCGACGATATAAGCTCGTTTGAAGTAGTCTCTAGCGTATTTCCCGCAGGCACGCTCAGCGGAACGCCAAAAATTCGCGCCATGGAGATCATCTCTGAGCTTGAAAGCTATAAGCGAAACGCATACGGAGGCGGGATAGGATTTTTTCACTTTAACGGCGACGCTCAGCAAGCTATCCTCATACGAAGTGCGGTTTTTGTGCCTAAAAACGGCGCTAGCGAGGTGTTTATCCAAGCCGGTGCGGGCATCGTCATAGATAGCGTGGGCGAGAACGAATACAAAGAAATTTGCAAAAAACGCGCCTCGGTGCTAAATGTATTTAAAAATAACGCAAGGGAAACTCATAAATGATACTTCTGATAGACAACTACGACAGCTTTGTATTTAACGTTGAGCAATACATCAAAGAGCTAACCGATGAAGAGGTCATAAGCGTAAGAAACGACAAGATCACGCTTGAAGAAATTCGCAAGCTAAATCCAAGCAAGATCATGCTAAGTCCGGGACCCAAACATCCAAAAGACAGCGGAATTTGTCTTGAAATTTTAAAAAGCGATCTAAACTTGCCTATTTTGGGAATTTGCCTTGGACATCAGGCGATCGGACTAGTCGGCGGTGCTGTCATAAAGCGTCTTGAAAAGCCGTTTCACGGTAAGACTTCATTTATCGACGTGCTTGAAGAAAGCCCGCTTTTTGAAGGATTGCCAGCCAAATTTGAGGTTATGCGCTACCATTCGCTTTATGTTGATGAATTGCCGTCAAATTTAAAACCGCTTGCCATCAGCGATGATGGCGTAATAATGGCGCTTCGCGAAGTTAATCGCCCGGTTTTTGGCATACAGTTTCACCCTGAAAGCTACTTCACGCAATACGGCAAAAAAATAATCGAAAATTTTCTAAACTTTAAAAGCGAAGCCAAAATACAAGAGAGCGAACCTGCAAATTTCAAGAGGTTTTTAATCAAGCTTCAAGATAACGTCGGGCTTGACGATAGGGATTTTGAGCAAATTTGCGCGCTGATAGCTTCAAAGGATTACGAGATAACGCAGCTTGCAGCGCTTTTGGTGCTAATTAGCGAAAAGAGTCTTTATCCAAAGAGTCTTGCAAGCCTCGTTAAGAACATCTTAAAATACTCCCAAACCTACCGCGACGCTTCGCCGATGATAGATCTGTGCGGAACGGGTGGAGATGGGCTTAAGACGATAAATATCTCAACTGCGGTGTCATTTATCCTTGCAAGCCTTGGCGTTAAAGTCGCAAAGCACGGCAACAAGGCGATTTCAAGTAGATCTGGCAGCTCGGATGTGCTTGAAGGCATAAATTTAACCATGTCAAATTCACTAAGCACGCTAAGAGAGCTGCTTGATGAGAAAAATTTAGCCTTTTTCCATGCGCCGTTTTTTCATCCGCTAGTTGCCGAGGTCAAAGAGGTGCGATCACGCCTTGGCATAAGGACGGTGTTTAACGTGCTCGGACCTATGCTAAATCCAAATTTAAGCCTTAAGAACCAACTCGTAGGCGTGTATCACAAGCCTGTTTTAAAGCTTTATGCGCAGACTTTAAACCTGCTTGGGCGCGAGCATGCGCTGGTGGTACGCGGTGAGGACGGGCTTGATGAGATAAGTTTATGCGATGAGACAAAGATAATCGAGCTTAAAAACGGCGAAATTTACGAATACTCCGTAACTCCGGAACAGTTTGGCTTTAAGCGAGCATTTCATAGCGAGATAGAGGGTGGAACTCCCGAAGAAAACGCACAAACTTTGGTTAAAATTTTAAAAGGCGAGGAAAAAGGAGCGAAATTTGACATAGTCGTTCTAAACGCGATGTTTGCGCTTTATACGGCAAATTTTGTCATAAACCCGACGGACGCAAAGGACGTTATAGTCAAGGCGATTGATAGCGGACAAGTTTATGAGTATTTTAAAGATTATATCGGGGTAAAATCATGAAAACAGAGCTTAAAATTTGCGGTATCAAAAGCGAAGTCGAGGCTAAAAGCGTGCTTGAACTCGGAGTAAAATTTATCGGAGTAATTCTTGCAAAAAGCCCAAGGCAAGTGGACATCAAAACCGCTAGGCAGATAGCGAATTTAGCTCACAAATTCGGTGCAAAATGCGTAGGGGTATTTGTCGGCGCAAGCGAGTGCTCTTTAACGTCAAGGGGCGAGCAAAGTAGCTGCGAGATAATGGAAATTTGCGAATTTGCAGGACTTGACGCGGCTCAAATTTATGGAGATATAAGCGAAAATTTATATGCGAATTTAAAAGATCTTGGCGTAAGCGTTTGGAAAGTTTTAAGCGTAAAAGACGAACTTATCGCCACAAACGAACCGCATGATTTGGTGCTTTATGATTATAAAGGCGAAAATTTAGGAGGAAACGGAGTGAGTTTTGACTGGGAAATTTTAAAAGACCTAAAGCCTTTTAGTTTCGCATTAGCAGGCGGTATAGACGAAACAAACGTGTTTGAAGCGCTTAAATTTAAGCCTAAAATTTTGGATATAAACTCACGAGTCGAAGATGAAAATATGATAAAAATTCCAAGCAAGATAAAAGAAATTTTAGACATCGTAAATAAGGAAGAAGGCAATGAACACTAAAGCATATTTTGGCAAATTTGGCGGGCAGTTCGTGCCTGAAACGGTTATGTTCGCGCTTGAAGAGCTTGAAGAGGCTTACGAAAAGATAGCCGGTACGCAGGAATTTAAAGACGAGCTTAACGATCTGCTAAAGCACTATGTGGGTCGCCCTAGCCCGCTTTATCACGCAAAGCGACTAAGCGAGCATTATGGGCATGAAATTTATCTAAAACGCGAAGATCTAAACCACACCGGCGCTCACAAGATAAATAACGCCCTCGGTCAAGCCCTATTAGCTAAAAAAATGGGCAAAAAAAAGCTCTTGGCCGAAACGGGAGCCGGACAGCACGGAGTGGCGACTGCGACTGCTGCGGCACTTCTTGGGCTAGAATGCGATGTGTATATGGGCGCAACCGATGTAGCGCGCCAGCAACTAAATGCCTTTAGAATGGATCTGCTCGGCGCAAAAGTTGTAAGCATTCACGACGGCTTAAAAACGCTTAAAGAGGCTACAACAGCAGCGATTCAAGCGTGGGTCAATGAGATAGAAAGCAGCTTTTACGTCATAGGCTCTGCCGTGGGTCCGCACCCTTATCCAAAGATCGTGCGAGAGCTTCAAAGCGTCATCGGTAGCGAGACAAAAGAGCAGCTAAAAGAATACGGAGTAAAAGCCGATTACATCATAGCTTGCGTAGGCGGCGGAAGCAATGCGATAGGAATTTTTAGCGGATTTTTAGAAGATATTAGCGTAAATTTAGTAGGCATAGAAGCAGCCGGTCTTGGAGCGGATACTCCATATCACGCAGCCACGCTTACAAAAGGGCGCGAAGGCATCATACACGGCATGAAGACTATCGTACTACAAGATGACTTCGGTATGATAGCGCCCGTACATAGTATCTCGGCGGGTCTTGACTACCCGGGAGTGGGTCCTGAGCATGCGCACCTGCACGATATAAAGCGCGTAAAATATCAAGCCGTAAGCGATGATGAGTGCATAAACGCGCTTCGTCTTACAAGCCGCCTTGAAGGCATAATCCCTGCGATAGAAAGCTCTCATGCGCTTGCGTATTTAGAAAAACTATGTCCGAATTTAGATAAAAAAAGCGTTATCGTAGTAAACGTATCGGGCAGAGGCGATAAAGATATTAACACGGTAATGAGCTATGAGAAAGGAAAAATTTATGGCTAAGATATCCAAAGCCTTTGAGGGCAAAAAAGCAAACATCGGCTACATAGTAGCGGGCTATCCGAGCATTGAGCACACGCGCGAATTTTTACTAAATTTAGACGCCAGCTCGCTTGATCTGCTTGAGCTTGGAATTCCTTACTCAGACCCGCTGGCAGACGGCAAGCTTATAGCCGAAGCAAGCTTTGAAGCGGTAACAAACGGCGTAAATACCGAGAGAATTTTTAGCCTTCTTGAAGAGTGCAAGCAAAGCGTAAATAAGCCGCTTGTCTTTTTGGTTTATTACAATATCATATTCGCTTACGGAGTGGAAAAATTCATCGCGCGCTCAAGCGATGTCGGCATAAGCGGATTTATCATACCCGATCTACCGTTTGAAGAGAGTGAAGAGGTAAGCGGGCTATGCTCTAAATTCGGGCTTGATCTGGTGCCATTAATAAGCGTTACCTCGGCTCACAGAACGGATAAAATTTTAAGCATTGGCTCAGGATTTATCTACGCTCTTGGCGCGGTAGGAGTAAGCGGATCACAGCGAGCTAGTATAGATAGACTTAAAAATTTAGTCTCAGATTTAAAACAAAAGAGCGATTTGCCCGTAGCCGTAGGCTTTGGCGTAAAAAACAGCTCTGACGTTAGTGAAGTCAAAAGCTTCGCAGACGGAGCGATAATCGGCACTGAAATCGTCAAGCTAACGGCTAAATTTAAGGGCAAAGAGCTTATGCGCGAGATCGAAAAGCTTTTTTGATTTAGGCTAAATTCCATAAATTTTAAGTATAATTAGCACTATTTAGCACTTTAAGGATAGTAGATGTTGGAGGTTGTTGAGCTTGGCGTAAAGCATCTTTGTAATGAAATTTTAGGCTACGAAGTAAGTTCGGCAAGCACTACAAAGGGTGAATTTTACGGTTCGGCGCTACCGATTTATAAGGGCAAAAGCGAGTTTCATTTTTATCTTTATTTTAAAAAAGATACTTTAAATCACTTTGCAAAAATTTTATTAGGTAGCGATAAGCTTAACGAAGACGATCTGAGCGATCTTTGCAAAGAGGTTGCAAATTTGATCGTAGGATACTCTAAAAATTTGCTAAACGAGAAGGAAAACGGCGCTTATAAGCTTGGAACGCCTGAGTATTTGGGGCGCATAGAAAATTTTAAAATCAAACTTGAAGATAAGAGGATTTATAAGATAAAAAACAGAACTTTTCAGATAGGGTATAAGAAAGCATGAGTGCAGAGATTGAGCAAATAGCCGATACCGGCGGACTTTTTAAAAGCTATGACGAGCTTATGGATATCAGCGTAGATTTTATATCCGAGCTTGGGACGACGACTATTAGCGTACGTGAGCTGCTTAAGCTTGAAAACGGCTCGGTAATCGATCTTGAAAAGCCTGCAGGAGAGAGTGTTGAGCTTTTTATCAACAATAGAATTTTCGGAAAAGGCGAAGTAATGGTATATGAGAAAAATTTAGCCATCCGTATCAATGAAATTCTTGACTCCAAATCGGTAATTCAGTATTTCAAAAGAGAGCAGTTATGAGAATTTTAAGCGCGATTTTTGCCTTAGCTATCTCTTTATTTGCATCAAATTTACTCACTTACAACATCTACGAAAGAAGCGATAGAGTAGATATCATGCTTAGCTTTGACGCGCCTTATGAGGGAAATATCTTTCAAAAACACGAAAACGATATGACTATGCTGATATTTAATGCGCTAAATTTCGATCAGGTGGTCGATAAAAATATAAATTCTAAAATTTTGCAAGAAATTTACATAGAGCCAAAACAAAATAGCGTGGTCTTGAGCCTAAAAAGTAGCTCAAACGTCGCAGTTACGGCGTCAAAGACAACTGATGGATTTGGACTTAGAGTAAGAGTAATCCAAACGGCTTTAGGCTCAGCCGAAAATGAAAACAGACTAAGTAGCGTTCAGATAAATGCTCCAAGCCCTATCCCGTCTCAAAGCGAAGAGAGCTTGGTAGGAGCAAGGTATTATATGGTGATCGGTGTGCTCTTTGCGCTTCTTATAACGCTTTTTATCATCAAAAGAACTATTAGGGCAAGAGGCGGCTTGCCATATGCAAAAACGCCGAAATTTGCAAATCTCTTTAGTAAAAATAAAAACGGCGGCGTTGAGGTGCTTTACGAAAAGCCGCTTGATAGGTTTAACAAAGTAATGCTTTTAAGTCATATGAATAAAAAATATCTCGTGCTTGTAGGAAATTCCAATGTCCTGCTTGATAAATTCGGCGAGGACAAAATAGAAAATGAAGATGATTTTGAAGCGTTTTTTGAAGAGAACAAACGAAAACTCGGGCAGTTTTTAGAAGAGCGCCAAAACTCGCTAAGCGCTTATAAGGATAAGGCCAGCAAGGATTAAGCCTAGTTGGTGTTTTGGAAATTTACAAAATTAAAAGCGATTTTTTGCAATCTCAATAACTCACAAAAATCAAATTAAAATCCCTCATAAAATGATTGACAAGAGCCTTGGCGTATCACTTAAAATTTGAGAACAAGTCTGCAAATAATGTAGCTTCTAGCGATAAAAAATAGTTGTAGCAAGCTAAAAAACATAATAAGCAAATTTGGATTGGATATCTTAGTCTGTATACAATTACAAAAAGAAAACTTTGCGCCGCTAATCCGAAAAAGAAAATTAAAAAACGCTTTAAATGACTTAAAAATCTTAAACAAAAATCAGCGCAAAGGTAGCAGGTTTTGCGATCTTTTTTAAGCTCTCTTTCGCCATAAAATTTTCTTTTGCGCCGCTAATTTGCAAAGTATGATTTACAAACTCGAATTTAAGCTTTTTATGCGTGCAGTTGATATCTAAATTTTTAGCCAAATTTAGCATAAAACTAAGCCATCTAACGGTATCTTCGCTAGGAAGCAGGCTCTTAAATTTTTCAAATTCGCCTAAATTTTTCTTGCCGTTCATACCGATAATAGTAGCTATAAGGCTCTTTTGCTCGTGTGAAAATCCATAGTTTAGAGCATTTATCACGAAATTTGATGAGTTTATATGCTCGCCATAAAACCCAAGACATCCGCCTATGTTATAAAGTTTAGCCGCCACCTCAAGCTCTCGCGCAAATTTATCATCAATCCCGTGCAGAGGCTTTAGCTCTTCAAATATATCTTTTACGTATTTTACTACAGCCTTATTTGAAGTGTCTAAAAATCGATCCTGCAAGCTCTTTACGCTTGGGTTGAAATTCGGCGGAAATTTCTTGCTTGGGCGCAAAAGATCACTTAGAAAAACGCCTTCTCTAAGTCCGGCTCCGCTAGTATAAACGCGCTCGCAGTCAAGACGCGAAACGATACTTAAAAATATAAATGCGCCCTCTCTAATCGTATCAAAACGATCCTTTTTGACGTAAAATTTAGCCAGATCAAGCACGCTAGCTTCGGTTAAATCCTTGATAAAGCCCTTGTAATCGCTAAATTTGTAGCTAAAATTATGCACGCTTTTTAGAGCGTAGTTTTGCATCTGCATTATGCAGTTTGATATGGCTCTGAGGCTTCCGCCTATGGCTACGACATTTTTGGACTTAAAGCTTTGCGGAAGTTGCTTTAAAACATCTTTCATGAAGCCATCAAGCCCTTTTAGATTTTTCTTATCGAAAAACAGCTCTTTAAGCCTAACTGTGCCCACATCAAGAGAGATGCTTTCAAGTATCTTGCCGTCTTTTACCAGCGCAAGCTCGGTTGAGCCGCCACCGATATCGATAGTAACAAACTCATCAAGCGGCTCAAGTAAATTCAAAGCCGCTATCGCTCCGAAATTCGCCTCATCAACGCCCTTTACCACCTTTAAATTTAGCCCCAAATTTCGCTTTACCAGCTTTATAAACTCATTTGCATTAGGTGCATCTCTAAGAGCTGAAGTCCCCATACAAAAGACCTTGTGGCACTTGTAACTCTTTGCGATATTTTTAAACTCGCCAAGTGCGTCAAGAGCCTTTTTCATCGATTTTTCGCTTATCGCTCCGCCGTCTTCATAAGCACCCTCTCCAAGCCTTACTTTCATCTTAAATTCGCCCGGTATATAAAAAGCGTACCTTGAAGTCTTTTCAAATATAGCCATTCTCATAGAGTTTGAGCCAAGGTCTATAACGGCGGTTCTCTTAGCCATTGTTCGCCCTTTTTTGAGTGAAATTTAGGCTAAATTTTATCTTTTTATTTTTCATTTTTTGCTATCTTTTTAAATTTATTCTTTATATTTTTTCCGACCGGTAAAACAAGAGTAGAAACAGCTCCGCTAATGCCATCTTTTCGGTTTTTGATACTAACGCTTCCACCAAGCGCTTGAGCCGCACCTTTGGCTAAAAATAGTCCAAGCCCTGCTCCGCCCTTGTCGCCAAATCGCTTAAACGGAGCAAAAAGATCCTTGCTTTCGTCAATTCCTATACCCTCGTCAATTACTTCAATCACAAATTCGCTCTCTTTAAGCCTTGAAACAAGGGTTATGGTTGATTTTGGCGGTGAAAATTTAATAGCATTCTGGACAAAATTTTGCACAACGTGAGTTAATAGTGTAGGCTGAAGCGTCATATGAAGCGAGGTAGGAGAAAGATCGGTGGCTACGTCTTTATCATCGCCGCGAGCTAAAATTTTAAAATTATTCGCCATTTCGTTTAAAAACTCGATGATATCAATATTTGTCGCCTCTTCAAATTGCGCACCCTCTTGACGCCCTATCTCAAGGATAGAGCCTATCATCTTGTTCATAGAATTTATCGATTCGTTATTGTTTTTAAGCGCTTCTATGTAGCGCTCAGGCTCCCTTTGCTTGATAAGCGTAACTTCGTTTTTGGTTTTCATAACCGCAAGCGGAGTTTTAAGTTCGTGTGCAACCCCTATGAAAAGCTCTTTTTGATACATTACGAAAGTTTGAATTCGCTCTATTAAGCGGTTTATACTCTTGCCAAGCGGCTCAAATTCGGAAGGAATTTCATCTAGGCTAACTTCTTTTAAAAACCGCTCGTTAAGCTGGCTTAGCTTAAAGCTTAAAATTTTAATAGGTACTAAAAGCATTCTGGATAAAAACAGGGCGTAAAAAAGCACCAGCAAGATAGAAGTCGCATTTACGATTAAAATATCAATCAAAATTTGATCTATCAATTTGCTTTGCTGAGTTGTCTCTTTAGTAAGCGTTATATGCGTATTTTCAACGTATGGATAATAAAGCTTAAGATAAGTTTTTTTGCCTATTTTTTCATTTACGAAGTAGGGATTTTTAGCCTTGAGCTCTTCGTTTATGATTTTTATTTGAGTTGAGTTGTCGTTTAGTGTCATGTACTCAAAGCCTTCTCTCATCTTAGCTAAATTTGAGCTTGTGGAGATAAGTTTGGCTTCATACATTAAGGATTGAGAGATGCTTTCATATATCGTTACTTTGATATAGTGATAAAGCATCACTGAAATGATAAGAATTAGCATCGTTGAAGCCGATGCTAATTGCAGTATAAATCTAGTTCTTAAGCTTTTTTTGGAAAGCAAAATCGATATCCGCGTCTTCTAACGGTTTCTATCGTGGAGATATTTAGCGGCTTATCCATTTTTTGGCGAATTTGGTTGATGGCAACTTCGATTACGTTTGGAGTAACTAGTTCAGGCTCTTCCCAAATAGCGTCTAGTAGCTGCTCTTTAGATACGATTTGATCGGAGTGGCGAGCAAGGTGAGTTAAAACCTCAAACGGCTTGCCTTTTAGCTCGATATCTTGACCAAGATATGTGATTTTCTCCTCATCCGGATCAATTATAAGATCATCAATCTTGATTACATTGGTTCCGCCAAATCTAAGTCTTGCTTCAATTCTTGCCACAAGCACGTCAAAGTCAAACGGCTTTTTGATATAGTCATCAGCGCCTACTCTAAATGCCTTAACTTCGCTCTCTTTGTCATCTTTTGCAGAAAGCACAACTACAGCCGTGCGAGGCGATTTGCTCTTTATGATACTGATTAGATCTACGCCGTCGCCGTCAGGAAGCATCCAATCGGTAAGCACTAAGTCATAATTTCTAATTCCGATATAATACTCAGCATCTTTAAAATTCTCAGAGCTATCCGTTTGATAGCCAAATTCCTGCAAACCTTCAGCAATCGTTTTATTTAACGTTACTTCATCTTCTACTATTAAAATTCTCATTTTATTAATCCTTGGGGGTGTAAATTTTGTAGATTGTAGCATAAATTAAGCGAGATTTCAAGATACTTTAAAAAAAATTTAATATTCAAGCTCTATCTTCGCTCCTACCAAGGCGTTTTTTAAAATTTCGGTTTTTAAAATTTCCATTTTTAGAAATTTTAAACCGCTAAATTTTTCTTTTAATTTTTGACTGCAAATTTCAAGAGAAGTTTCAACGGTTTGAAATTTAAATTCCTCATAAACCGCTTCAATAAATTCAATCACTTCAACATAATCTATAAAATCTTCGCTTGCAAATTCGGCATTTATCCTAACCTTTTGCGGATTTGTTCGCTCAAATTCAAGCATACCGACAATAGTTTCAAACTCATAATCCTTAATAAGCGTAGTTATCATATCACTTTGCTCTCTTGGCCGCTAAATAGCCTTTTAATGTTTGGAATATGCTTGTAAAATACTACAAAAGCGATTATAAAAATCGGCGCATGCGAGTTGATCTCAGGAATTTGAGGATGGATTATAAAAGATGAGATGATAAGCGCAAGTAGCGCGCTAAGCGAAGCAAGAGATGAAATTTTAAGCACGCGCCCCACTACAAACCAAACAGCAAGCGCGATACAAATTTCTATCGGTAAAAATAGTGCTAGCACTCCCGCACCTGTGGCTACGCCCTTGCCGCCTTCAAATTTCAAAAACGGAGAGTAGCAGTGTCCGATAACCGCAAGAACCGCCATAGCCCAAAGAGTAGCGTCGCTTAAGCCTGCAAATTTGGCTATAAGGATAGGCAAAACACCCTTTAAGACATCAAGCACGACAGTTAAAACAGCTATTTTTTTAGCGAGTTTGGGATCTTTTTGCTTTAAAACGCGAAGCACATTGGTCGCTCCGATACTCTTGCTACCCTCATCTTTGATATTTACATTTGCAAAAATTTTAGCCAGTATAAGCCCGAAAGGAATTCCGCCAAGCAGATAAGCAAGTATATAAGCTATAATATTTTCATTCATTTTTTTTCCTGAGTTTATTTAAAAATATTATAGTAGTTAAATTTCTCTGATTTTCTTATAAATTTAAAACCGACAGAGAGAATTCTCCGCGGTATTAACTAAAATCCGTTTGTATGTCGGTGTCGATTTTTATGGATATCGTGCCTTTTTCACCAGCTGCGTCAAATTTCTCATACTTAACTTCGGTTGTAGCAGAATCATCTTTTTTAAGTTCGTCTTTTGATAGAGTTACGCCACTTGTCGGTTCACCCTCTATTTTAAGTATAGTTCCCTTATCCTTATAGCTAATGTCAAGCAGATCTTGCTTGGATATGCTTTTAAGATTTGAGTCGTCTGCAAGCTTTGTATTTTCATTAAGACTCGCACTCTCAAGGCTTGCAACCTTGCTTAAATCAAGCGTAAAATCTGCCGAATAATCTTTAGAATCGTCTAAAGAAGCATTCTGCTGGCTTAAAGCAGCCGATTCTTTATCGCTACCTGTATCCATATTTTCAAAATCACTTAAATTTAAATCAAGAATGGCAGTTTGCACGGAAGCAACCTGCAAGCTTGTCTCTTCGCCAAAGCTTTCGTTTAATACGACGCTTTGATCAAGCTTTAGCGCATCGCTTCCTATCAGAGTTATCTCTTTATCACCAAGTGCGATTACAACTTTATCGTTTATAGAATTTGTGATTATGGTATCGCCTGTCGTTACGCTATCACCTACGATAAGCCCTAGAAGTTCGCCGCTTTCATCTTTTACAAAAGCGCTTCCTAAAATTTCTTTTACAGTACCGACACTTGACATAAAAATCCTTATTTTCTATTTTTGATGTTATTGTAGTAAAAAATAAGGCTTTAGTGTATTGTACTTTGGTACGATAAGGGTTATCGCCAGAGGATAACTACCTTTTCATCGTATATATCGCTATTTTTTGGAGAAATTTCTATCTCGTTTATGTCGATATTTTTTACATCGTTTTTCTCTTTTAGCTTGCCGGCCTCTTCTTCAAATTTAGCCATTAAGGCTTCTATATCTGCGTTTATTTCGGCTACGGTTTGTTCGCTAAGCTTTACGTCATCACGCTCTTTTAGGATTTTGTTTGCGCTTTTTGCAGAACTTGCCACCTTACCCAAATTTGTGCGACTTAGCAAATTTCTACCAAAGATTGCTCCTATTATGCTTGCCCCTACACTAATAGCGGCTTCAAGTCCCTTTGACTTAACCTCTTTTTGCTCTTTGTCTAATTTCAACAAGGCTTTATTTAGCTTATCTTCAAGCTTAGCCTTTTCTTTTTGAAATTTCTCTGTAAGTTTTGCCGTCTCATCTTCTAGAATTTCATTACACTTATCGCTTAATCTTAGATAAAATTCCTCCTTGCTCTCACTTGGAGACGAATTTAGTCCAAGAGCGCTAAAAAGACTAAGTTTTACATTTCTATAAACATAATCTTTAAAATTTTTACTTACCGCCTTAAAGTCTTTTGCATTGGTTATCATAGCGGGCAACTGAGCAAAGGTCACCTTGCCGCTTGGCTCGCCGACAGTAGCTATGCGTATATCCTGCCCCGCCTCACTCCAATCAATCTCGTTTTGCTCCTCATCAAGCCTATAAAGAAAACTCACTTCCTTGGTATGATCAAGTCCTTTTTTGGCGTCATAAAACCTCACTTTAGCTTTAGCGTAAAGATAGCCTTCAAGCTCATCGCTATTTGATGCGTAAATTTGCTCAATCTGCGGTGAGATTATAGGTTTAGCGCTCGTTTTTGAGCCTTTATTTTTCTGGCTTAAACTATCAGATTGAGCCTTTTTGTCTTGCATCAAATTTGAAATTTGCTCGCGACTCAAAGGTCCCTTTAGATAGCTTAACGCCCATCTAGTCGAGATAACGCTAAGCCCGTCTTCGTGAATGTTTTTAACCAAAAAATTTCGCTTGGCTAAATTTGAGATTAGATCCTCTATCTCTTTTTTATCCATGTCCGAGCCTGAAATTCCCGTCATACCGTCAATGACGCGAGCTTTATCTTGGGCGGTTTGAAGTCTGCCGATAAACCATGTTCCGATATTACTAAGCCCTTTATAATCAAGATCGACAGGGTTTTGCGTGCTTAGGATAACGCCCAGTCCATGCGCGCGAGCCTGCTTTAAAAGCGTCAGCATCGGAGTTTTTGAAGGAGGATTGCCATTTGGCGGAAAGAAGCCAAAAATTTCATCCATATATAAAATCGCCCTAAGCGAGCTTGTTCCCTCGGTCTTTCTCATCCAAGCGATGATCTCATTAAGTAAAAGTGTGACGAAAAACATCCTCTCGCTATCTTTAAGGTGTGAGATAGTAAAGACATTGCAACGCGCCTTGCCGTTTTTATCAAACAGCATCTTGCCTATATCTAAGCGCTCGCCGTTTAGCCAAGCCTTAAAATCAGGGCTTGCAAGAAGAGTGTTTATCTTTATGGCAAGCTTCATGCGCTCGCTTGAAGAGTAAAATTTCTCCACGTCAAACACGCCTATTTTCGCAAACGGCGGAGTTGCGATAAAGCCTATGAGCTCTTCAAGCGTCACGTCTGAGTTTTCTTTAAATTTGTGAGTAAAGATATTTGATATGAGCAAATGTTCTTTGGAATTTACATCGTTATCAACACCGATAAGCGATAAAATAGAGCTTGCAAGCGAGCTTACATACTCGCTAAATTCCTCTTCGTTATCCATATAAGGACAAGCAAAATCGCCAAGCAGAGCCACACCGACTCCAGCAGAACTCTTTGGAGTGTAAATTTTAAGCTCTACGCTATCTTTGAAAGTTTTTACGCGCTCTAAACTTTGAAACGAATTTTCTATACCTTTTTTCCAAGTTTGGCTCTCGTTTTGCGCAAATTCCTCTACGCTTAATCCCTTGTTTTGAGCCTCGCTTTCTTCTATATAAGGCAAAAAATCCTCAGACCTCATCTCTTCAAAAGCAAGCGCCAAATTCGTCATATCGCCCTTTGGATCAATGATGATAGATGGGATATTATCTATACAAGCCTCTTCTAAAATCGTTATGCCAAGACCTGTTTTGCCGCTTCCGGTCATACCGATAATCGCCGCATGGGTCGTTAAATCTTTATTTTTATATAAAAACGGCTCTTTATCCTTAAGTCCTACATAAAACAGTTTTAAATTTTCTTGTATAGTTTTCATAAATTCACCTTAGTTATATAAGCTAAGTTGCTCTTTTAGCTCCTCTATAGTCTCTTTAACTCGCTCTTTTGTAAATCTTGCAATATCAGCTTGTCTAGGCTGACCGCTTAATATCTGACAACAATACCTAACCGCTCCGCGATAAACCAGATCGGCAAGCAGTTTCATCTGCACCTCGATACTTACAATCTCTTTTGTTGAATTAAACTCAAGTTCAAATTGCGCTATGATAGGTTTTTTCTTATCAAACGGCGCACAATCGGCACTGACAACACCTATGCCGCCTTCTGAGATATCGTATAAATTTCCCTTAACTTGAATTTCGCCCTGTTCTAAAACGACTTTTGTAAAACGATTTGGATATACGCGCTGAAACTGTCTTAAATTCGCATGTAAGTTGTTCATATAGATAAAATTTCTAAGCGTAACCGTTAAATTTGAGATATCAAAAGATACTATGTCGGCCTTTAAATTCTGAGCGAAAAAAAGATCGGTTACTATGTATGCGTTACGCTCTTCTTTCATGGCTAAAATTTGCAACAAAGTAGTTTCGCATACTACGGTATCGTTTTCAACGGATAAAATTTTGCCCAAACACTCAACTTTAACACCATTGTATAAATTTAAAAAATGCACGGAATGACCATCATTTAGCGCTTTTTCAAAGACATCGATGGCTCTTTTTAAAATTATGGAGTTACTATTTTTTACACCTTTATTCATTCAGTCCGATCTCCTCCCTCTTGACAAGTGAAATTATTGATCAAAAATTTGCTAATTATAGTAAAATTTTTCTATTGATTTTATTAAATTGAAACTATTTTATCTAAATTTATAAAGCGTATTTTAAAATTTTAAACTATTTTTTGAATTTTATTTTAGAAGGCTGTTTT
Organism: Campylobacter sp. RM16188; assembly: GCF_012978795.1. Classification (NCBI taxonomy): domain Bacteria; kingdom Pseudomonadati; phylum Campylobacterota; class Epsilonproteobacteria; order Campylobacterales; family Campylobacteraceae; genus Campylobacter; species Campylobacter sp. RM16188. The sequence continues at coordinate 108,069 of NZ_LIWQ01000010.1, forward strand.
TGTTCAAGTAAGAAAGAGGGGCTAAATTTGCCCCACTCAAATTTTATATTAAGTCCTATAACTTGTCGCAGTTATTAGCTAGGTAATCGGCAACTCCGGCAGTATCAGCTTTCATACCCTTATCACCCTTGTTCCATCCCGCAGGGCAAACTTCTCCGTGCTCGTTAGTAAATAGCATAGTATCAACCATTCTTATCATCTCGTCGATATTTCTTCCAAGTGGGAGGTCATTTATAACTGCATGGCGAACTTTACCGCATTTGTCGATCAAAAATGATCCGCGAAGAGCAACTCCGGCCTCTTCGATAAGCACGTCAAATCCTTTTGATATAGCGTGATTTGTATCAGCTACGATCGGGAAGCGAACTTTGCCTATGCCACCTTTGTTTACAGGTGTTTCTTTCCATGCAAAGTGTGAGAATTGATTGTCTGTTGAAACCGCTATAACCTCAATACCGCGAGCCTTAAATTCATCATATCTTTTATCAAACGCTATTATCTCGCTTGGGCAAACAAAAGTAAAGTCCATCGGATAGAAAAATACCACCGCTCCCTTATCTCCTATATTTTTATATAGGTTAAAATCATCCACGATCTCATTGTTGCCTAAAACTGCTGCAGCCGTAAAGTCAGGCGCTTGTTTTGTTACTAACATTATATGTCTCTCCTTATAATAATTTTTATTAATGGCTAGATTATATCATTTATTATTTAAATTACAGTTAAATTTTATATTTTAAATTTGCTATTAAACAGAAATTTATAAATTTAAACCCTTGAAATAAATTTTATTTTTTATATCAAATTTACTAATATTTTGATATCGTTACAAAAATTTTTAAATCCAAGGAGAAAATATGTCAGTAAAAATTACAGATATTTGCATAAGCTGTGGCTCTTGCATAGACGAGTGTCCGGTAGAAGCCATAGTAGATGATAGCGATAACCCGACAGGAGAAGATATATACTACGTATATGCCGATAAATGCGTTGAGTGCGTAGGGCACAACGACGAACCGGCTTGCGCTTCAGCCTGTCCGACCGACGGTTGTATCGTATGGGATATGCCTTACGAAGGACAGCCGTCACGCGATGAGATAAGCTCTGATATGAGAAAAAGCGCAACTCCTGTTATAGCTTAAATTTTAATAAGCCTGTTTTAGCGGGCTTATTTTGTTTTTAATATTTTTTTTGATATAATCCCCAACTCTTGAAAAAAATCAACAACACAAGGAAATTTGATGCAACAAACACTTTCTATCATTAAGCCTGATGCTGTAAAAAAAGGTGTGATCGGCAAGATAGTCGATAGATTTGAGAGCAACGGACTAAGAATCGCGGCTATGAAAAAATTAAGACTTAGTAAATGCGACGCTAAGGCATTTTATGCGGTTCACAAAGAAAGACCTTTCTTTAACGATTTGGTTGAATTTATGACTAGCGGACCGGTTGTAGTTATGGTTCTTGAAGGTGAAAATGCAGTAGCTAAAAACCGCGAACTAATGGGAGCTACGAATCCTAAAGAAGCGGCACCAGGCACTATCAGAGCCGATTTTGCCGAAAATATCGATGCAAACGCGGTTCACGGAAGCGATAGCCTAGAAAACGCGAAAATTGAAATTAACTTTTTCTTTGCCGCAAGAGAAATCTGCTAAGGAAAAATTTGAAAATAGCATTTGCAAAGATTGCAAACAACGAAATTCCTTTTGAATTAAAAAAGGAAGATTTAAAATTTAGCGGAAATTTAAAAAGAACTAGCCATAGTTTAATTGATTGCAAAGCTAGTATAAACGGCTCTTTAGAGCATACCTGCGATAGATGTGGCGAGGATATTACGCTAAATTTGGATGAAAATTTAAAATTAATTATAAGCGATGGAATTTACAAAGGCTCGGAAGAAAATTTAGACGATGTAGTCGAATTTTTTGACGGATTTGTTGATTTAGATGAAGTTTTTATAAGCGAAATAGAGGCTTTTAAAAGCGATTATTTTTATTGCGAAAAATGTAAAAATTTATAAAGGAGAATGAAATGGCAGTACCTAAGCGAAGAGTTAGCCACGCACGTGCGGCAAAAAGAAGAACTCACTATAAAGTAACACTTCCTATGCCGGTTAAAGATAAAGACGGCTCATGGAAAATGCCTCACCGCGCAAACAAAACAACCGGTGAGTATTAAAATATATGACAAGCATTTGCATTGATGCAATGGGCGGGGATTTTGGTCCCAAACCCATAATAGAAGGTGTAATAGAGGCTTTAAAAATAACCAAATTTAACGCTGTTTTGGCGGGCGAATCTAAAATTTTAAAACCTCTTATCCCTCCACACCTAGAAAAATACATTAGTTACCTAGAAGCGTCTGAAATAGTGTCCATGGAAGACGGCGCAACGGACGCTCTTAAGAAAAAAGAAAGTACAATTTATAAAGCTATCGAACTACTTAAAGCAAAAGAGGTTAAAGCAGTCGTATCTGCAGGTCACAGCGGAGCTACGATGAGTTTAGCTACATTACGAGTAGGCAGACTTAAAAATGTCTCTAGACCCGCAATAGCTACACTTATGCCAAATGTTTTAGGCAAAAAAACTCTTGTTTTGGACGTCGGAGCAAATGTTGACTGCAAAGCCGAACATCTATTTCAGTTTGCCGTAATGGGCGAAGCTTACGCAAAAGAGATTTTAAAAATCAAAAATCCCAAAATAGGACTTTTATCAAACGGCGAAGAAAAAAGCAAGGGCAATGAAGTAACAAAAGAAGCTTACGCGCTACTTTCCAAGCTGGATAGCTTTGTCGGAAACGCCGAAGGCAATCAAGTATTTGACGGGAGTGTAGATGTGATAATCTGCGACGGCTTTGTCGGAAATATCTTGCTTAAAACCAGCGAAGGCGTAGCCGACGCGATAACTAAAATTATCAAAAAGCACGTTAAAAAGTCCCCTATCGCGATAGCCGGCTCACTCCTAATGAAAAAAGTTTTCAAGACGCTTAAGCAACAGGTTGATTACGACGAATACGGTGGCGCACCGCTTCTTGGGGTAGATGGCTGTGTTATTATAAGTCATGGCAAAAGCAATGCAAAAGCCATTAAAAACGCTATATTTCAAGCTTTAAATTTCGCAGATTCAAACATCAACGAAGTCATCAAAGACGAACTTTCACATTTTGTAAGGTAAATTTATGCCAAAAGCCTCTCTTATCTCAATCGGCGCTTGCGTTCCAAAGGACACTCTTACTAACTTTGATCTTGAAAAAATGGTAGAAACAAGCGACGAGTGGATAGTAAAGCGAACAGGAATTCACACTAGACACATAGCCACAGGCGAAATAACAAGTGAAATAGGCGCAAAGGCGGCGCAAGTTGCGATTAAAAGAGCGGGTATAACTACAAACGACATCGACGCAGTTATCTGCGCGACAATAAGCCCCGATCATCTTTGCATGCCTTCAACCGCTTGCAAGATAGCTAAAATTTTAGGCATAGATAATGTAACCGCTTTTGACATAAGTGCGGCATGCACGGGATTCATCTACCTACTTGAGCTTGCAAAATCACTCATAGAAAGCGGTGCAAAAAAAAATGTACTTATCGTGGGTGCAGAAAAACTTAGCTCAATAGTTGATTACAAAGACCGAAGCACTTGCATACTATTTGGCGATGGAGCGGGTGCGGCTATCGTTACGGCAAGCGAAGAAAACGAGATCATCGACGTGCATACTGCAAGTGACGGAAATTTCGCCGACTTACTCATAACTCCTGGATGCGGAAGCGTACATCCTTGCTCGCCTCAGATGCTTGAAGAGAGGCTAAATTTTATCCAAATGGCGGGTAACGAGGTCTTTAAAATAGCAGTTCAAACGCTAACTAAAGATGTAATTGACATACTTGAAAAAAACGGCATTGCAAGTGATGAAATAGATCTTTTTATACCGCACCAAGCGAATTTACGCATAATAGATGCAGTAAAACAAAGGCTAAATTTCAGCGACTCCCAATGCGTAGTAACTGTCGGCAAATACGGCAATACAAGCTCCGCATCAATTCCTATGGCGATAAATGAAGCTTATGAGGAAGGTAGACTTAAAAATGGGGATTTGATGCTGTTAGACGCATTTGGTGGCGGATTTACTTGGGGAAGTGCTCTACTTAAATTTGGTGGCAAATAAAATTCATTAAATAAAAACTAATTTTTTTGCAGCCTATTTTTAAATCTTTTTAATGTAGTTTATCGACTTCGATAAGTTTAAGATTTTATATCAAGAAAACCAATTCTATATTTTAAAATTTTCAGATTTTACATAACACAAGCTCTCAAGCCAAACAAATT
>NZ_LIWQ01000011.1:0-90109 GCF_012978795.1 Campylobacter sp. RM16188
CCGGTGAGGTGGGGGAATTTGATATCGGCAGCAAAAACAGACGCAAAAAGAAGTAAGATAGATAATATCTTTTTCACGATAGCTCCTTTTGGTTGCTATTTAAACGATACTTCCGGTGCATTTTGTTCGCTCTCGCTAGCCTCAAAAGTATCTTTCAGCTTAGCCTCGGGATGAAAAATTTGAGCCACAAATTTTCCGGGGAAAGTTCTAAGAGCTAGGTTATACTCCTTAACCGAAGCTATATAATCCTTCCTTGCAACGGAGATGCGGTTTTCAGTGCCTTCAAGCTGAGACTGAAGAGCTAGGAAATTTTGATCGGCTTTTAATTGCGGATAATTTTCACTCACAGCCATAAGCCTTGATAAAGCGCCTCCAAGATGTCTTTGAGCCTCCATAAATTCTCTTATCTTCGCAGGATCGCTAGCATCGTTTGCATTGATGGTTATCTGAGAAACCTTGCTTCTAGCCTCGGTAACTTCTGCAAATACGCTCTTTTCATGAGCCGCATATCCTTGCACCGTGCTAACTAAATTTGGTATCAGATCAGCACGCCTCTTATACTGGTTTTGCACCTGCGACCACTTCTCTTTGGTTGTCTCGTCAAGTGTTGGAACTTGATTGTAATACTTTAAGAAAATTCCTCCAAAAATCGCAACTACGACTAAAAGTCCTGCTAATACTTTCATCTTAAGCCTTTCTTAGTGATTTTATTTTATTTTTTGCTCCATTGATATAAAAACACTCTAAATACTAACTACCAATGATTTTAAAAATTCATCAGCTCATCACAGCCTGTTTTATTTCCCAAATCGCAACCTAGCTTAAAGTATTTTTTAGCTTCAGCCTCATTTTTTTCGATTAAACCACCTTTTAAATACAAAAACCCTAGTCCCGTGCAGCCTGCGGCAAGTTTATATTCGCAAGACTTTTCAAAATACTCAACAGCCTTAGGATCCTTTTGCGCTGCATACGCAAAGCCTAAATTTCTGCATGCTTCGCCGTTTCCACCATCGCAAGCCGCCGCCATAAAATCAGGACTATTAATGACCTTGCAAGAGTCTTTGGATTTACCGCTTGCGCAAGCTTTACTAATAAGATTATAAGCTTTTAGTATATCTTTTTTCCCGTATTGATCGTCTTTATATATAATCCCTAAAACCAAGCAATCTTGAGGTCTTTCTCCTTCGCAAAGAGGCTCTAAAACTTTAATGGCTTTTTCCACATTTTGGCTCACGCCTTTGCCCTCTCTATAAGAATATGCCAAATTTCGGCAAGATAGCCCGTGGTTTTTCTTGCAACCTTGCTCCCATAGTTCAAAGCTTTTTTTGTAATCATTAGCGCCGAAGTAAAAATTACCTAAATCATTGCAACCGTCAAGATCGCCAAGATCGCAAGATTTTTGCGCGAAAAATTTCTCTTTGCTTATTTTGTAAGCCTTATTGCATGATACGGAGTCGCCGCCTTCACATGCGGTTACATATCTGGAAAAATCAGAACCTTCCTGAACTTGTCCTCCGCCACTATCTTTTCCGACTTTAGAGCAGCAATCACTTCTGCCTGTTTTATCGCAGCATTTTTGATAGGCTTGCTGGGCTAAAGACTGATCTTTTTTTACTTTTCCACCAAAGCCGAATTCATAAATTTTACCCGCCTCGTAGCAAGCCAAATCGTTATTTTTATTAAAACAACTGGCGTGAAAAAACTGAATCGCACTTACCATATCGCCTTTATTTCTTGCACTAACTCCATTGGCATAATCTTGTCCCGCTTGCACGAAAGAAAAACCTAGGCATATCGCTAAAGCCGAAAAAATAAGCCTTTTCATAAAATCTCCTTTAAAACAAATTTAAAATACAAGACTATTATATCGTAATGTTACTATTATGTTTATAAAATATTTAATGATTGTATAAAATTTTTAAGAAAATGGTGCGCTCGAAGGAATTCATATAAAATAAAGTAACCCCTATATTATTTGCTTTATGACTCTTTACCTTTTTATAAATGTCAGTAAAAAAGTCAGTATAAAAAACAATATATATTTTTTAGGAATATAAAAAGTAGCCTTTAAAATAAAAAAACAAAGGCTAACTATGGAGATATCGCCACAACTATATCTAAAATTTGCTAAAGATATTGAACCAGAGATTTTTGAAAATAGAACTCCTAAAATTCATCTTGACCTTATTAAATTTATCGACAGACCTGAACAATATAAAGCAGCAGCAGTTTTTAGGGGTGCTGGCAAAAGTACTCTACTAAACAAAATTTATGCTACTGCGCGGATATACTTTAAGGCAGAGCCTTTTATCATGATAGCCTCTAGTAACGAAGAGAAGGCGATAAATTTTCTTGAAGCCACAAAAAATATAATAGACAAGGCAGCAGCCAAAGGCTATGGAATCAGGCGCGGCAAAACATGGAACAAAGACAAGATCGAAGTCTTAGTTGATACCGGGCAGAAAGATAAGAACGGCAAAAAAATTGAGAAAAAGTGTTACGTGGTGTCTATCTCAGCAGGACAAGATCCGCGCGGCGCAAATATAAACAACATCAGACCAACGCTTATTATCATAGATGATTTGGAAAGCAAAGTCGGACAATACGGTATCACTAGCAAATCAAACAGACAAAAACTAAAAAGTTGGTTTTATGCCGATTTACTCCCTGCCCTGCACCCGACAAAGGGCAAGATCGTAATTATAGGGACGATATTACATGACGATAGCATATTAAACAATATCATTAACCCAAAAGAAGGCGACGAAGAGGCTGATAAATTCAAATGGACAACCATCAAAATACCGATACTCAAAAACGGAGTGAGTTCATGGCCGTCAAGATTCCCTCTAGAAAAAATCAAGCAAATTAAAAACTTATTGGCCGGCAAAGGAATGTCAAACGAATTTTATCAAGAGTATATGTGTGCAGCCATTGACCCTCAAAAGGCAATTTTTAAAAGGGAGTATTTTAGATACCTTAAAGAGCTAAATTTTGATATAGATAAACCTTTTGTAACGGTGAGTGTAACAGATGGTGTTAATAATAGAGAGTTAAAAACACGTAAGGCCAAAAGCATAATAACCGCAGACGCAGAGGAAATTTTCCTAAGTGAATGTAGAATTTTTACTACGATAGATCTTGCAAGCGATAAAGGCAAAGACCAAACCGCTATTGTGACTTCGGCCATAGATAGAAAAAATAGAATTTTTATTATTGACGTATCAAGCGGTTTTTGGACTCCATTTGAAAAAAGCGTAAAAATCATAGAAATTTATCTTGCCTTTCATCCAAATAGGATAGGTATAGAAAAAGCCGGGATGCAAAATGACTTCTTCTACACTATCGATGTGATACAAAAGCTTACGGGAGTCAGGCTTCCGATTGATGGGCTTAGCCATCAGGGCAAAGCCAAAAACACAAGGATATCAAATCTAGAGCCATATTACCGCACCGGGCAAATATACCATAACGCAAGCCTGAACGCTACTGATGAACTTGAGGCGCAGCTACTTAGCTTTGATCCGGAAGTAGAGAGCAAAAGCGATGATCTAATGGATGCCGAAGCTTATCTTTTGCAATACTTGCTAAATCGCTTCTTTGACGAGAGAGATGATATAGACGAGGAATATGACGGCTGGGCAGATGAAAGCTGGGTGTAGATGCGCAACCCGGCCGCCCGGCAAGCGCCAACGCTGACGCCAAGCAAAGGCAAAGAGTTAAAATACATATAATTTTACATAAAACGTATAGCAAATTAGATAAAAATGCGCTCTTGTCGTAGTTTTGTAGATAAAATATAAGATAAATTTATAATGTAAAAATCTCAAATTTTTAAAATTTTAAAACTGAACGTGGTATTATGGCTCGGCAGTCCAATGGGTTCATACCCCCCCCACCATATAAAAACCGACCGACCACAACCAAAGCTAGCCAACTAAAGCTTAAAAAATAAAACTAACTTGCCAACTCTAACCTTAAACCAAATCAGCCAAATTTAACCAAAATCAGCCTTGCCAACCTTAAACCGATATTTTCGCAATTCCACAAAAGCCCATTTTGCCGCACTTTTTAAATTTATGTATTGAAAAGTATTCTTTTCATTATACATTTTCAAAGCCGTTTTTGCCCCGAAACACAAAACCAAACCTTAAGCCAAATTCGCTCACAAAATCTCCGTTTGTCTTGCCAAATGGGCGGGTTTCGTTTTCAAAAACCCACACTCACACCCCACCCCGACAGTTCATCTCGTTATTTTGCTCCTGCAATTCCCGCGTGTTGGTGCTTAGCTAAAGCTACGAGACTTCACTACGATGAGCGCTTAGCCAATAAATTATATAAAACCGCGCCCGGCAAGAAAAGCCAAGCACCTGCATACAAATACCTACAAAAGAGATTTTAACAGTAATGTAAATAAGAATAAAGGACGCCTTTCAAGCGCCCTTGAGTGTGTTTGTATTTAATTAAGAGCCAAATTTTAGGCTCTTAAACAGATCTGCGCCGCCAAAGCCGCCAGCCTTCTCACGCTTAAGCAGCTCTATATCAAGCTTGACGCCGTCTTTGGATGCTATGTCTTTATATGTCCTAAATTTCTTCTCAAGCTCGCGTTTCTTCTCTTCAAGCTTTATCTTATCCATCTTCGCAAGCTTTTCATTATGGGCTTTCGCCTTTCGCATCTTATCTTTGTCCTTGCTATCAGGCACCGCTACAGGCACGAGCTTCGCATACTCGCGCTTAACCTCATTTAGCTCTTTTTTATACTCTTTTTCAGGGTTAAATCGCCTCACGCCGACACCGCGCAAAAGTATCCCACCATATCCTAGATCATCTTTGTTGTAGTCTTTTGGCGCTATGTCAAGCCCTGTTACATCCGCGATTGCCTGTTCTCCAAGTTGCCTTGCATATCTTCCAAGCGTTATAGGTGGGAAGTAGCTTTTTACAAGCTCTCCACTGCGGCTAAAAATTCGCTCAAGCATAGTGTCATCCTCACCTTCAAGGCTGTATCCCAGCGTGCTATTGCCTGCTAAGATATTACGCACTCCGCCCACAAATCCGCCGGTAAATTCAAGCTTGTCAAACCCGTCAAACCTAAACCCGGGCATAAGCCGCCCTGAGTTAAAGTACCAACCAGTGCTACCTATTCTAGTCCAGCTTTTTAGTCCAAATATATTAGGCAGCACTCCGCTTTCCGCCCATTTTGGTTTTGCAAGATTTTCTTCTTCATTATCTCCAAGCCAAGCACTCGCACCGAGTCCCGCCATCGCAACCTGCATTATCAAAAACCTATGCGGCTTCTTCATGGCTGCCTTTAGCACCATAGGCGTAGCTTTAACCGAATAATGGATAAAAGGCATCACGCCGCTCTTATCAGCTAGTTTCAAAGTGCCGTTAAAATGAGTAGAATAGTCCACATAGTGATACTGAGCGTCTTTCATCGCCGCAGCAAGCTCTTCAGGGCTAAATTTCTTAAAGTCGTTTGCATTAAAGCCCCTATCTTTGGCGATAGCCTCTAAATTTTTCTTAAATCTCGCGATCTTAAATATCTTATCTTCCAGCGCATACAGCCTCCTTGCGAAGTCCCCGCTTTTAGAACCTTCTGTCATATACAAAAACTCGCCTAATTGTCGCAGTTTGCCCTTTTGCACATCGCCTTTTAGCGGCTTTATCACTCCTTCAAGATCGTTTAAATGGCTATCAAGCCCCAGCGAGTCCGCGAACTTCTCCCATTTTTTAAACTCGGCATCTCTACTCATTGCCTTGCCAAACATCTCCATGCTTTCCAAAAAGTCTCCATGCAAAAATGCCAAAGACATATTCGAACCGAAGTTATATAGATGCGTAAAAGGATTTTTGACAGTTACGTTTACCTTGATATGATCTATGAGCTTAAAATAGAAGTGATTATACCTCGCCATCTCTCGCCCGAACACTTCCGCCTCTTTTAAAGCCGTGTGTATCTCTTTCGGGACATATTTACCGGCAAGCGCCCCATATTTTTTAACCCCACCACCTACGCTCTCATCACTCACCCTCACCCACTCGCCGCTAAAAGCACCTTCCGGGATACTGTCTTTGCCAAATTTATCCGCAAACTCTTTGAGCAAATTCGCCTTTTGCAGCTGCAACTTCTGCTCCAAGATAGTATTAGTGATTGCAAATGCCGCGTCATCCTCTATCTCAAGCAGCTGTTTTTGCTCCCATGTGAGATCTTTTCTTTTAAAAAATTTTGATTGAGAAATTGCTTTTGCTATTTTCGCGTTACCTTGCGCCTCTTCAAGATGCTTTTTATAGTAGTGCTTTATGTAGTGAGTTATGACATTGTCTTTATCAAGAGCCCCCGCTTCTACTAGAGCGTTTGCTCCGTTATCTATAGCCTGCCTTACCTTTATATATAGCCCTCTAAGATGCTCCGGCAAGCTCTCTACTATCCTTTCAGTTGCTACTACACTCTCACCAGCAAGCTCTTCTAACCCGTCTTTGCCAAGCTCTCCGTCAAGCGCTTTAAATAGCGTCTTTCTATCGCTCACGCTTAAATTTCCAAAATACTCTTTAAACTGTGCCGCCTGAGCATAGATCGCAGATCTTGTTCTAGTATTAGCTTGCAAGAGCTCATCGACCTCTTCGCCGAATTTCCTCACATCAAGAACTTTGCCTGCATACGGGATATTCTCATCTGCCCAATTCGCGAATTTATCATACCCACCCTCAACCTTTTCAAAGGCATCATCCACAAAGTTATCAAGCTTGTTTAAATATTTTAAAAGCCCACCCTGTTTTTCTCTTAAGCTCTTTAAAGGACATTTGACCTTATCCATCAGCACAACTCCAATCCGTCTTTTATATTTCCGTCTTCATCTAGGTTTTTAGCCTTAAACTCTTCAAATTTAGCTTCTACACTTACCCTTGGGTCTAAAAACTCCATTTGCCTATTAAGATTTCTGTCAGAATAAAACGTTATAATACTTTCATAAGCGTCGGTTGTAGTAATGCGGGTTGTGGACCCCGCCCCGACGCTCTTTTTTGTTTTATCATATATCGCTACTCTAAATCTTACGCCGTCTTTGTCTTGCCACTCATAAATTTTGCCGCCGTCTTTGTCGATAAAAGGTTCTTTGTATTTTTTTAGATACTCCCTAACATTGTTTCCTATATTCATAACCTCTTGCTGCGTCACGGCGCCTTTGGAGGCAGGGTCTAAGTGTTTTTGGATATGAACGCCGCCGCCCTTTTTGTTGCTTCCCGCCTCTAGTTTTATTGCATCGTCTATTTTTTGCAGATCTTTATATACGTTTGCGCTCTCTTTGCCGTTATTTATTACATTATATATGCCGCGCATCTCCCTTTTTAGCCTGTTTAGCTCAGCAGTCTTTACTATTTTTTCTTTTTTGATAGGATCAAGCTCGTTGTGATAAGCCGCCTTTTCTTCAAAGCTCATACCTTTTAGCTTATCTTTGTCTATAAGCTCATCCATAGCACTTTTTTGCACGGGGATTTCATCTGTATCAGCCTTGTTAAAGCCGTCTATCTTAACCGCTCCGTTCTTATCTATATCCAGAAAGAATCTCTTTTTGTCTCCGTCTTTGCCAACCTTATCAAAGTAAAATTTATTCTCATTGATAGATTTTATTTGGCTGTTTGATATATCCTTTTTAAGAGTTTTTATCTGTGCTTCGTTTAGGTATATACTCTTGCCTTTTGCAAACGTCTTTACATTTTTTAGATCAAATTCTCTTAAAATTTCATCCTTTACGTTTATGTCTTTTAGGCTATCTTTTACGAAGCTATCTACACTTTTTTGGATCTCATTTACTACTTTTTTATCGCTAAAATCTATATCTTCGCCATTTTTTATTTTTTTTGATATAATACCTTTGTCCGAAGAGTGTTCTATGGGCTTTAGGCCGCCAGAGCTTCGGACGATGTCGCTCGACGTGGCAGTCTTCACGTTGGCTTTGATAGGAGTTTTACCAAAGTCTGTCCTGCTGGCAAAAGCGCTATCTTTCTCAAAAGCTGTTAACACCCAGTTTTGCTTATAGCCGTCAAACTCTTTTCTAATCCCAACTTTATAAATTTTATCTTCTAGCTGAAATCTACCGTCAGTTTCTTTTTTTATAGGCAAAGTTTTTATTAACTCTTCAAGCTTGTCTAGAACTTCAGGATGAAATTTTTCTATCTTAGCCAGCCCCCATCCGTCGCTTCTGCCCGTTCCAACTTCGCCCCAAGGTAAGGTTATATCCCCTATCTCTTTGCGAAAAAATGCACCTGCCACTTGTCCCTCTTTTTCAGCTAGCAGTTTTTGCACGGCTCCTTTGCCATTGTGATAAAACTCTGCATAGTTCTCACCGAATTTTTTAATAGGCACTATGCCGTTTATTTTTTCTATCTCGCTTCTTATTTCCTTTGTGCTTTTGCTTGAAAAAGCTTTTGCGGTATTTGCAAGACTATCATAAAGTTTAGGAGCGATTTTTTTTAGTGCTATGACTGCAGCTTTACTCCCTGCAATCCCCGCCAAAAACCCTGCTACAAATCTTTCAGGGCTAAAATTACCATCTTCATCAACAGAATTTAGTGTGCCGGACACAAGCCCACCACCAATATCAGGATTTGAAAAGAGTATAGGAGCTTTCCCGTTTGAGATTAGATTGTTCACATACTCATCATCTCTCATTCCTTTTGGTTTTTCGTTCCAATTTATATTCTCAGTTTTATACGCATTTCTTAAATTTTCGTCTGTAGTTTTATAGTTATATCCTAGATACTCGCTTGCGTCTAAATCATCTTTTAACTTATTTATGATTTCCTGAGTAGCCTTGCCCGATCTAATTCTTTCTACATCTTGTTTTGTGATACGAAAATCAGCCTTGTAGTTTTTATCATAAGTTGCCGGCACAAACTCTCTTTCGTAACCGTTGCCTCTATTAAAATGTCTTATCTCGGCGTTGTTTACTCTTGTTTTTGAGTGCTTTGCTTCACTTGCTAAAATATCAGCCCTATCATTCAAAAACCTCTCTACGTCATACTCTTTGCTCAGATTATCTATGTCGCTATAAGCTTTCGCTATTGCTTTTTTATCATCATCTGCTTGTTTTGGCACCACTTGCTCTGAGCTAATGCCGGCATTATCCGCGTCATCAAATTTAACGGCTCCGCGCTCTTCCACTGCTTCATCGATCTTGGCTCGCCCAAAGTTCTCGCTACCGACTGCAATATCTGATCCGCCATTTTGTGATATCTGCGCATCGCCTGCTTGTCCTGCCTCTGCTCTGCTTGCATTATCGCCGAGATCAAAAAGGCTATCTCGTACTCTCCCAGCCTCTCCTGAACTCTCTGCTCCGCTGTTTTCATTTGTTATTGCCTTTCCTTTCATATGTTTTGCGAGATTTTTGACTGCGTTTTTGTATCCATATTCGGCGACTTTATTTGCCACAAAGTCTTCTGCTATGTCTACATTTTTTTTAGAATAAGCTTCGCTAAACACCATCGCAACTTCATCGTTATACCCTGTATTCTTGATTTTTGAAAAATACATTTCAGGGGTTAAATATGGATTTTGTGAGGCTATATCTCGTTCTAAAGCATAGAGGATATTGTATCCTGATACTCTATTTTCTACATCCATCCCATTGTTTATAGCCCTTGTTATATATATCTCTTCCGGGGTTGGTTTGTAGTTAGCATTTATTAACCCTTTTAGCATTTTTGGAGTTAAATTTTGGTTTTCTTGTTTGTATTTTATTGCGGCCTTTTGTACTTCATTGTATCTATTTATAGAATTTTCTTTTGCTTTTTGTATATTATTTGAACTATTCTTTAAATCTTGTTCAAATAGATTGGCCATGTCTGGATTTTCGTTTTGAAATTTGATTACCTCATATTGCTCGCCATACTCTTTTATGTCATTTAAGATGTTTTGATATTTTTCTTGGCTAATTATTTTTGAACTCTCGTTGCCGCTAGCAACTTCTTTTAAGACCTGCTGTTTAGCCTCTATTGTGTCGTTTTTCATCTCATCATTAATTACTTTTGTGCTAAATTCGTCTAGAGATGGAACATCATATATGGTCTTTTTGTTAGTTCCGCTTTGCCCGCCTCCACCAGAAGAATCACTTGGATTTAAGACATCTAAAAAATCACTATTCTCAGCCTTTTTTATAAAAGCCTCATCACTTGCAACATTCTCATTTGATTTTGCACCGTGCTTCGCAAGTAGTTTTTGTATGCCTATGATAGCTTGATCTACCGCATGCCCCAAAACAAATCCAGCTCCTGCGCCTATCGCCATATTTTTATAAAGCTCTTTATCTCTTGCCCCCTCTCCTAGAGACGACACTCCCGCACTAGCAGCACCTGTTGCCGAAAAATAAAGAGATTTTTTAGCAAACTGAGCCAGCTTCCCGCCTTTCGTAAGCAGTCCATATCCGCCTATCAAATTTACAGGGTCGGCTACTATTTCATAAGCCCCTTCCGCCAAATGGCTTCCCCACGCCGTCTTCCCGGTTGCTTTCTCCCAATCATCTCTATACTCTTCAGCCTTCTTAGCCTTATCTCTAAAAGTTTTTTCTATCGCATTTTTATAGACATATTCTTCCTTTTCGTCTCTTTCTCCTTCATAAAAAGGATTTATGAAGTCCGACACACGCTCAGCTGCGTTTGCAATGCCTGTTAGCATGTGAGCCCCGCCAAGAGCTAGCCCGTGGGTCTTTTGCCCTATATCTTGAAATTTTTGTGCCCCAAAAGCCGTCTTTTCGTCTATCTCTCCTCTCATCACTTTTTGGACCAAATCCCCACTAAGTCCCGCATCGCTAAGTTCATTACGCTTAGCTTGTTTTTCTTTATAGTATTGTGTTTTGGCAAGTTCAGTTACAACCGATGGCAAAAATCCCATACTTTCAAGTTTGGCTATCTTTTCATCGCCAAGATATTCTCTTATTGTAGGCATCACATAGCTCCATCATCACCAAAAATTAGTGGTTTACTCTTTTTTAGATTATTGACTCTGTCTTTATAGCCTGCCTGATTGCCTTTGGCCTCACTCATAGCCTCTGCCTCTTTTGCTAATCCATCTATAAACCATTTATAAGCATATACTCCGTCTTTGGTTATCTTTGTCACATTTAGATGCCCATGTTCTTTATGAAATTCCCATGGTACCTTTACAAGCTCGTCATGCCCCTCTTTTTTATTATTCTGAAAATTCTGCATTATTTTGCCAAGTGCAAGGATCTCTATATCGCTTTTATTTTTGCTCTGCTCAGGGAACATCTCTCTATAAATAGCGACATTTACTCTGTCCTCAGCCTCTTGTTTCTTTCTTTTGTATTCGTCATCACTTTTTAAATAAGCATAATAATCAGCTGTGTTTTTTGCCTTCACCGCCTCTATGCCCAACTTTTTTTCATCCATCAAGAGCTCTTTGTAAAATTTCATCTTATTCCAATCTTGCTCTTTGCCGAATTTTTCCATCTCCCAATTTAGCTGATTTGTTCTTGCATTCATATCGTCTCTGTGAGCGCCTTGTCTAAAAATAAAGTCTTTGTTTTTAAAGTCCATATCATCTTTGTGGACATCCTTTCTAAACGCAAGCTCGCTATCTCTAAAGGCCACATCCTCTGCACGTCTCTTATTCTCGGTGTCTATCTTTTCACGCGCAGCCCCTATCGCACCAAGCTTCATAAGGCTATCGCCGATCGCGCCAAAAGCCGCCCCTGTGCTTGCTGCCTTACCCATTTCAGGCGCGCGAAGATAATTTATATTAAACCACTTTGACATTACAAGCTCCTCTTTTCTTTCTCTTCATCCTCTTTTTTCTTTGCTAAGGCACTCCACCAACCGCTCTCTATGTTCTGCTCGGCTCTGTCTCTTCTTCGCCTCTCTTCTTTCAAAAGCTCCACATTCAGGTTATGCACTTTTTGATTCATCTTGCCTTGCTTGTAATTGCCGTAAGCATTCGCAAAACCGCCTATAAGAGCGCCTGCTCCCGAAAGTGCGTCGCTATTGTTTTTAAAAAAATCACTCGTTTTGCTTCCTAAATTATTCCACCAATCCCACATATGAGCTCCTTTAAACTATTATTATTTATTATCAGCCTTAAATTCCTAAAATTTATATACTATTTTCTGCCGTGCTTAGATATGCCCGACCTTGATGATCGATCTCTCGTCTTATCCATCATCTTGTTTGCCATACCCTCTTTTTGCCTATCTTTTTCTTTATTGTTTTTTAGCTTTTCAAGCTCTTTTTTCACATCGTTTCTAATGCCTTCAAAGTAGCTATCGCTAAGACCTCCCGTCTTGCCTTTTGACTCATCTATTGCGCGCTGCGAGAGTCTCTCTTTGCCTTCGGCTAATTTGCCTATCCTGTCATAAAACCTATCTCTAATCTTTTCGCTCACGCTTTTGCCTATTCTTTCAGACTCAAGCCTTCCAAATTTAGCGCGACCGGTGATGATATCCGCAGTAGTAGGCATATTCGTATATCTATAAGACCCTGTTTTGTCGCTATATCCTTTTAAATTTCCCTGCTCATCGGTAAGCCTTACTATATCTCGTCTTGAAAACATATTTTTTATCCCCTCGATAAAGCCGTAACTCTCTTCATAAAAAGCTCCATGGACATCATCAACGCCTACGAGCTCCCCACCAAAACCAAAGTTTCTATCAAGCCCGGTAGCTACTTCAAAAGCCTCTTCTATAATAGAACCCACAAGCATGCCTATACCAAAGCTCCCCCAGTTTGAGCCTATCTTTAGCCCCTTGGTTATAGCTTCGGTTAAAATTTGAGTTGCCTTGTGAGTAAGAGTCCCTGTTACGACATCCACTACGGCAGCCCCGCTTACCTTGCCGTCATAAACCCAGCCGGCCATTATTGCCCCTGCAGGACCGTATCTACCAAAAGCCCACCCTTGTAAAGCTCCTTTGAGAACCCCTTTCTTGCGCTGCTCAAGTAGTTCTTTTAAAAACTCATCTTTTGATTGCTTAGACGAAGTTATACCGCTTTTATCTTTCTCGTATGCGTCAAACCCTTTTCTTCCCCCGCTTTTATCGTTTATCTTCTTGGCGGTATTTATACTCTCATCCACGGCCTCTTCTATCTCGGTGGCTACATCGCCTTCGTATTCTTTAAATATTAAAATTTGCATAGGAAGCAAAGCAAGCTCAACAAAATCTTCATTAAAATCAAGCATTGAAAGAATTAAAGGAAAACTTTGAGAGATAAAAAACGCTTCTAAATTTGGAGTCGGTGCAAAGCTTTGAGAGTAACCGCTTCCACCGGCAAGGAAATAGTCAAACATCCCCCCGGCCATAAAAGAGTATACATCGCTGCCATCGTCGTTTGTGATATTTAGCATATCATTGACGGCGATATACGTGTTCATTACTTGCCTTTTTTAATTTGATAGTCCGGTATAGTAGGCAAGGTGATACCTTCGTCTTTTACAAGATGAAGTATTAAAGAAAAAAGTGTCTGATTCATAGGGGCGGGCGCTACAAGATCATTGCGTGATATCATCTGCAAAAATTCACCCAAGACGCTGGATGCTTTTATCACTCTATTATCTTTTACTTGCTCTTCTATGGCTTTTTTCTGAGCTTCCGTTAAGGCTTTATCAGCTTCAGTCTTAGCCTTTTGAGCCTTAGTAAGCTCCACCTGCTCTTTAAGGATCTCTACCTCATATTTTTTCTTCTCTTCAAGCAGATCGTTTTTGAGCTTTAACCCCCTTAGCTCCTCTTCTAGGGTCATATCTCTGTGAGCTAACTCCGTTGCCGTCTGCATTGCGGTGTTTGTAAAGCTTACCGTAAGCTCGGCCATGAGTGCAGAGATATGCCTAGCCCTCAGCTCATCACTTAGATTGTAACGGTCAAACTGCTCATTAAGATACCCTACCGCTTTTTGATAAGGCGAGCCATGATCTACTGAAGCTTCTAGAATGCCCTTAAAATTTGCTAAATAATTCTCTTGAAAACTTTTATTTTTCATATGAGCCCTTTTCTTTCTCTATTTATCCTATTTATTAAAATTTTATTGGCTTCATCTTGTATTTGAAGTCCTTGCACAAGAGCTTCGTTGGATCCGACTCTTTCCAGTATATCATTGTCTTTGGCTTTTAATTTTTCAATTTCGACTTTAATTTTATCAATCTCTCCGGTAACATAGGCGTATTGACTATTAACCGTGTTTTCAAGTATTGCAAAAGCATTTTTGATTGTTAAAAACTCACTACTCAGGCTTGACACTTGAGCTTTTAAAGCCTGAAATTCCGTCTCACTCACCGCCATGCTCTTCTCCTATAAAAAGCTCACTCGTCTTAGCTACTGCCAAGGCTATGGCTTCTCTTAGCTCAGTTTTTGAGATTTCAACTATTGAATTATTCGCAAGCTTCCATTTGATAGTCTTTTCTTTTGAAATTTCAGCTGCTCTTAAAGCCATAAGCATTCTAGCTTGGCTTATCTCGTCGGCATCAAACTCCTTGCCGCTTTTTATCGTTACGACTAAATTTAATAACTTTTTGTCTCTTACATCTCTTAACTTCCGCCTTTCTTCTTCGGCCTCTCTTTCTAAAAGGTCTTTGCTTTTTTCAAGTTTGCCGTTTTTAAATTTATACCCCATTGGATTTTGCGCATATTTATGTAATGTTTGCGCATCCACACTCTTATACACTCCGTGAGGAGCCGTTCCGCTTCCTATAACAACATTTTCTTCATCTAAGAAATAATACATCTCTTGCCTCTTATTTATCCACAACATCTTCTTGGTTCATATACAGCAGAACTGCCGAAGCTCCGCCGGGCAAAACAAAAGAGTTGTATGCCGAGCCGGATGCGCTCTTGCCTACAAACACCACCGACTCTCCTTTTGAAATCAGAGCTATTGCAGCCTGTGAGCCATACGGGAAGCTTACACTGATAGACCTTGGCGATGACGAGTTATTTTCGTATCTTTCGATTCTAATGATCGTATTTCTTTGTTTTTGCTGGTCAAACTCAACGTTTCCCGTAAATCTTATTTTATCTCCCACGATCACAAACGGGCTTAGGCTTCTATTTGAATTGCTAATCCTAAAATTATCCGCCATAATCTCAAACGTAGAAGTTTTGCCCGTGCCGTCAGCATATTGCCAGCCTGTTACCCTATCTCCGACCGTAGCAAGTGATTTTACTCTTGCGGCATAGTTCCTACCTTGAGTGGCAATTGCCTTAGCGTCCGTTATGGCTATCTCTTGATTATCAACCTTGGTTTTCAAGCGGGTTAGATCTCCTGTGATAGATGTTACTTTCCCGTCTACGGCCTGTTCTATTTTCGTTTGAACGTTTTTAGTTATTTCTGTAGCTATTCCGCCGGCGCTTGGGATGCTGGCCTTTAGCTGTTCGAATTTTTGTGCTATAGCTTGATTGCTCGAAGCGTAACTTTGCTTTAAAGTATCGATAGAAGATGTTATCTCACCGAATTTGGCATTAATTTTCTGTATAGCTTGAGCCAAAGCTTCATCATCCGTAGTTATAGCAATATCTTGATTAGTTACTATGGCTTTGATCTTGCCGTTTATAGAGACTACTTCCGTTTTTAGCTCTTTTATGTTTTTTAAAACACCTTTGAGCTTGGTTTTTAAATCCTCTCCCTCAAAAGTATACTCTTTGTTAATCCATTCCTCTATGATTTGTTCAAGTTCCGTTAAATGGTCAAAAGGGTTAAACTCTCCACCTGTGCCACCAGGGTTACCGCCCTGCTCGCCGCCGTTTCCCTCATTTCCAGTATCGGGGTTATAGCCCAACGGTCTTACTTCAAGATAATCGGGTGTAACAAAAACATTTGGGTTTATGTAATTTTCACTCATTTTTTAGCCTTTACAAGCTTTGCTTTACCGCGAAGCACACACATCCTATCATCGGAAATAGAGCTTTTTAACCAAAGCGCATACGAGTGCCACTTGCCGCCATACCCATATAAATCGCTTACCGAATCTTCAAAAAATCCTTTCTCGGCTCTATTCCACTCACCGGCACTCGCCTCAACCCTTATTCTTCCTTCTCTTACCGTGCCTATACTGCTCATCAAAAGCGTTTTTTCATTCTTTAAATTTGTAAAAACCATATCGACACCGGTAAATTTAGAAGGAAAATTAAGCAGCTTATTATTATGATCGTAATATTTTACATCCATTATAAAAGCGCTATCCACCACAAATGTTTTATCATAATAAGCATTCATTTTTTACTCCTCGCCGAGGCAAAACCCCGTCTGTGGGCGAAAGCTTCGCTAGCAACCATATTTTTATATACGAGCTAAACCGCATACGCTCTATTTCTCCAGCCGTTAGCATATATTCTAAAACTTGGATTGTTTTGTATAATTCTTTGGTAATAAGCTATTTCGGCTCTATCAAACGCCTTGTCGAAGTCCTCATCTTTAAAATTTCTAAGTGCGTCTAAAGTGATCTCACCCATCACTCCATCGGCCTCAGCTCCGACTATTTCTTGAGCCGTTTTAATCGCTTTTTTCATCCCGACATTAACGCCAAATATAAAAATTTCATTAGCCTTAAGTTGGCTATCTATCTCATCACCTCTCATCTTGCCCCAAAAAACACGCTTATAAAACACCCTTACCATCTCACGAAGTTCGTTATCTTTATATAAAAGATTTGATACGTATTCTAAATTTTTGAAATCTCTCAGCGAAGCTCTTATCTTGTCCCACCCAGGCCACCTCGGATGAGCCTTTTCGTATATACCCATAAAAGTTAAACCGTCTTCAGTAGGGTTTATATGTAGTGCGTCGCTAGCGCCTCTAAACTCGAGTCTCATTAAAATTTCAAACGCTTCGTTAAAATTTGCCATTTTCTACTCCATCATCTTATAGTTTTTGCTCATATCAACCCTTGGCGGTCTTGGATATTCATACTCATCGTCCTCATACTTTTTTCGTCTATCTGTTTTGGCTTCTTCAATATCTCCGCCGTATGAGTAGCCCCTATAACTAAGATCAGAGCTTACTCTTCTGTCTAATAATTTATTTATCTTGCTCTTTGTCCACTCCGCACCTCTCCAAGCACAATACCCACCCAAGCCAAGCGCCGCTTCTTCACTGCCTGTTATTGGATGTGCTATCAAAAAAACTATCAAACAGGTAAAAACCGATGAAGCTGAAGCAAAGCCGGTAGCAACCCACCATCTCCATCCTTTTACCCTATTCATCGAAGCGTTTTTAACATCTCCGCCCAAAATTCCACCTGCTATACCGATTATTGCGGCTTGCCAATAAACATGCAGATTATTAAAAAAGTTTTGCAAATCACTCATCCACACACTCCACCAGTAGCCTTTCTATCTCCTGATAATATTTGGCTATCTCTTTTGCACTTTCTAGTTTGCTTTCATCAAATTTAGGTTTTTGAGGTAGCTCTACTCTGCATTTTGCCGGCAAATAAACATTTTGATATTCGGTACGTGTAATGATTTCAGGCTTTGCGCTACATCCACTTAGCAAGATCACACTTGTTAAAATGAGATAAAATGTTATCTCTCTAGCTCTTGCAAGGATAAACTTCTTAACTCTGTGGATAAAATATGCTCTTCTTGGAGCTGTCTTTGCCCTTTTCATCTTCCTAGCTCCTTAAATAGATTTTCGTAATAGCCAAGCCTTGCTTCACATTTGCTATCTTTTGTGGGCACTTTGATTGTTTTATACCTTACTTCCACCTCTTTTTTTATTTCAGACCGGATATTTTTTAGCTTCTCATTATCAAGCGCAATTTTCTTTATCTCTGCGTTTTGCAGATCAATTTTTGCATTACATTCGCCTAAATTTGCTAGCGTAAGCGATCGCTGCATCTCTTTATTAGCCAAATCAAGCCTAGTCTGTGTTAACTCCTGATTTATATTTTTAATCTGCGTTTTAAGAGCATAATTTAAAACTGCAAGACCGCCCACTATGCCAGCTACACCCGCAAGCACTACTATCCAAACTTTACTAAACGGAAGCAGATGATAAAATTTTGACAAGAATGCCCACATAGTAAACCATCTCCTTTTTTTTAAAGCTTTTCTAATTCAGAAAGCATCTTTTTATATTCGCTTCTTAAGCTTGATAGGTTTTCTTCTTCTCCTAGAAACAAAGCTTTTTGTATCTTTTCTTCAATCTGAGCTATTGAGCTTACAATCTCTGCTTTTTGCTTCATTTTTTTATCTGTTTTTGAAACTTTGCAAAACAAGCTATTGTCTTTTAAATTTACAAAATTAGCCCCCTCGTCTAATGCTTTTTGCCACTCTTTATCGCTTATTTTAAAACAAGGAGTAGGTATCTCTCTATGCGCCTCTTCGTCATAAAACCCTTGTATCTGCATGCTCTCTTTGTCATAATGCACATACTTCATATTTGCCTCCTAATACCCTATGGCGATATATTTGATCTTAAGTCTATTGTTGTAATAATCACTTACGCTATCTGAAGTTGGGAACCTATCAGAGGCTAGAATAAACATTCCTGTTTTATCCCATTTTCCTACACACACGCTAAAATTAGCACTACTAGGGGAGGTATTGCTCTCGTTTTCCAAACTTGCCATTACGGTGCAAGACACTTGGAGCAAGGTATTTGGAAACGCTATCGGAAATAAAGTTTTTTTATCCCCGCCTCTATAGTCAGTATATCCACCAAATTTGCCGGTAACGCCCCATTGTAAAATAAGCCCGTTTGAAAACTTAATATATCCGTTTTCACTTTTATTTATTTCCGCACTTAGTCCTCCTTGACCTTTTTTCTCATATCTTAAGTCAGCAGAGTTTTGCGTAAGATAGCCTGACAAATTGGGAATTTGAGACCTTAAAGCATATTTGCCGTCAGCCGCCGCAGTAGTCAGGTAACCACTCATAGCGGACTTGCTTTGGTACCTATTGTCTGCTGCGGAAGTTTGCAAATACCCTGACAAATTAGGAATCTCGCCTTTTTTGGCATAAATAACGTCCGCTGCATTTGATGCCAAATACCCGCTCAAATCAGGAGTTACAAGCTGCTTTAATTTATTCACGCTTCCTCTCATTAAAGCTTTACCGGTAGCTTCGCTAAAAACTATATGCGCATCAGAAACAAGCGCCCCGTCCTCAGTTTGAGTATCGGCTAAATTTAAATTACCGCTGACGTTTACATCTGTAGCGACTATACTTCCATTAGCCGTGCGCTTAACCACGGATAAATTTGTCGCGGTTTCTGACGTATCGCTATGTTTTACAAACATTTCTTCGCTATTGCCGTTAAAAAGCGCACTATCGGTAGCCTTTTCACTTTTGCCGAGCTTCCCGTTTTCTAAAACTTCAACTGATGCTTTTTTAGCATACATGCTCTCGGCATCGTTTTTTTGCAGAAACAAATCAGGATCAAGCCCGCTTCCGTTGCCGTCGCCTTGCCCTTTAAGAGCGTATCTCTCATCACCTTGTGTTTGAGTTATAAAACCGCCTACATCAGGGATTTGCTCTTTTGTAGCGTAGTTTTCCAACTCTGCTTTTGTGGCGAGATTGTCAATATTTGGTTTATCAACTTTTTTAAGATATGTCTCTTCCGCTGTTTGGGTGCTAAGCAGCCCTTCTACACTTGGGATTTGTGAAATTTTTGCATAAATACCTTCCGCTTCATCCTTACCGAGTTTTACATTGATTGAATTTTGAAGCTGCCGTATCGCTGCGCTATTTTCTCCGCCGCTTCCACCGCCAAGACTTGCCGCCGTAAGTTCTTCTTTTGTCGCGAATTTAGTATCGGCTGCTTCTATTTTTAGATACGTAGCTTCTGCGTTTTCATTGCTCAACAAACCATCTATGCTAGGCAACTCCTCTTTTGTAACATAAAGAGCCTCTGCGGCCGCTATACTTAGCTTTAAATTTAGCTCATTTTTTATCTCGTTTAGGCTCTCTTCACTAATTCCGTCGCCACCTGTATGAGCCAAAATTTGATCGCGTATTTTTTCGATCTGTTCTTTTATTTGTCTAGCTTCCTCTACGCTACCGGCGATGAGTTGTTCGTTAAGCCCGCTATTTCTAATCATATCCCCAAGAGCTAAAATCTCTCTACAAATTTGCGTAAATTCCTTATTCATTCCAAACCCCTTATTATTTTTTTATTAAAGCAGTATGCCGTCTCTAGTCACGACATACTGCGCCCCTTATGGCCTTATTCTAGCTTTCATCAACCTATCAAGCTCTCTTAAATCTCTTCTTGAATCAGCTTTTCCGTTTTGAAAGTCGATGAATAGATACACAAATTTCCTATACGACAAATTTTTAGCTGTATGGATATTTGCCATCCAAAAATCAAGCTTGTTTATAAACTCTTCATCCCAAACATATCTAGTGTCAAGCGCATAATTGATGTCATACGGCTTTAGCCAGCCTTTTGCGGCAAGAGCGCTATCCATCTCATAGCTTCTCTCATCAAAGTTGTTTATTTCGTACACGCTAAGAGCTTTTAAATAAGCTCTGTTGTATTTTGCAAACTTCTTCTCGTCATAACATCTCTTAAGCGCTATGCCGTTTATAAGAGCGTTTATAAGCATTTCATCAACAAAATCTATATTAAACTCATCGTTATCCTCGATGCTTTTAAATTTCCTCACGAAATACTTATCGTTTATATGGTAATCCACCTCAAAATCAAGCGTATCTAGCTCAATTTTTTCAAGCGGAGTGACCGCGCGATGTATATCTGCGGCCACATCATCCATGAGCATTTTAAGCTCGTCAAATCCGGGAAGCTTTATATCTCCTCTGGTAAAAATTTGAAGCTGTTCTTTAAATGCTCCTAGTTTCACTGTTTACTCCTAGTCTGCTTTTAGGTTCTTTAGCCACGCAAAGGCAACCGGAGTACAAACTCTAAGTGTAAATTCGCTTATAATCTCTTTTTCGATCGCGTCATCACTGGTTGGAAGCTCTCTAACTTCCATCGGACGCCAATTTACTTTGAGAATATCCTCTGATCTATAGGCTATGATCTCATTATTTGCAAGCTCAGGAGAAAGCAAAATTTTCACATTGTTGCCGTATTGCGAATTGATTACTTGAATCTTGTCGTTTAAATAATCAACCTTCATATCGGCTTGTTTAATCTTGTCTAAGATATCCATAAGCCTATCTTGTTGAGTATCCGCCATGATTAAAAAATCATAAGGGCGATCTTTCATATAGCCTATTTTGAGCAGATCTCTGATAAGCTGCATACTTAAAGCTGCATTTTTTGCATCTACCGTATTCACGCTAGTTACAAAGCTTTTTAGCCCACCGCATTTACCTACGGTTGAACTTGACTTAACTCTTTGCACGGCTGCCTGATCACTCAAAAGTATCTTTTCTATACTCTTTTTATGTCTTACCGATGCATGTTCACCCTCGTTTGCTAAAACCGCCTTGCCATCAACTCTTCTGCTAGGCTGTTCCGAGCCTGTGATGCCGTAAGCGTTTTTCACGATCTGAAAGTGATTTTTTAAAGTTCCGCCTATACTATATTTAAGAGCAGATTTTGCCCCACCTTCAGCATGCGCATTCGCAAGCTCACCGTC
Organism: Campylobacter sp. RM16188; assembly: GCF_012978795.1. Lineage (NCBI taxonomy): Bacteria > Pseudomonadati > Campylobacterota > Epsilonproteobacteria > Campylobacterales > Campylobacteraceae > Campylobacter > Campylobacter sp. RM16188. The sequence continues at coordinate 21,539 of NZ_LIWQ01000011.1, forward strand.
CGGCAACTCATCATAGTGCCACTGATGCCCAAGAGCCACGTTTGAGCTTCTATCAGCAGGCGCCGCTGTCCCTATAGATGAAAGAAACGGTGTAGATCTCCATCCTATCTGTTTAATTGTGTTTTCTAAGTCCACCCCGGACTTACCAAAAGCCTCTTCTGATGCTATAAGCCCCTCTTTTAATGTTGGCATCTCTTAACTCCTTTTTCTTTAGAAATATTTTGCATAAAAGGCCTGCTTATCGCTCAAGCTTGCCTCACCTTTGTTTATCTTGCCAATCATCTCAGCCTTGCTGCTTCCTCCGCCGATACCTCTTCCTATGTCAAACTCATCGTCAGCCTCTATAGTTTTGCCTTTAAAGTGAGTCAGATAAACATTTTCAATCCCAAGCGGGTTAAAATAATTCTCCGCAAAGCCCGGACTCTTAGCGTCAATTTCTATGATTTTTTCTTTTACTTTCTCCATATCAAAATCAGGATACTGCTTCTTAAAGCTAGCCTCTAAAGCATTGAGCTCCTCTTTGTGTTGTGATCTTTTAAAGCTCTCATATTCATCCTTACTTAGCCTTACTCCTTCTTCCTCGGGCGCTTTTGTTTTAGATACGTCTTTGTCTACCACTCTTTCCGGTGTTTTGATTTCAGGGGCGGCTTCTTTTGTCGCCGTCTCTGCCTCTTTCTTATCTTCTGTAGCCGCAGTTTCTATGCCGTCTAATTCTTGGTCGTATATATCAGGCATTTTTACTCCTTACCATCGTTTACTAGGTTTAAAGACCCTTCCTGCGAGCCCTTATCATCATCGCCTTTGCCCTCACTGTCTGCCTTGCTTCCTTTTTTTGATTTAGCCTTGGCAAGCGCCGCTTCAAGCTTTATGATGTTATTTTTAGATTCTGCAAGCTCAGCCTCAAGCTCTGAAATTTTGTTCTTAGCTTTTGCAAGTTCCTCTTTTAAATTTTCCTTGCTTTTGCTAGCTTCCTCTATCTCTGCGGCTGCCTCTTCATCTTTTGGCATAGCCTCCCACTCACTTTCAGAAATTATTATTATGGCGGTAGGATTTTGACTCCCGACATCCCTAACCACAACATCACCGATATTCCCACCGCTGATCTGCCCCTCTTCTTCTCCTTTTCGATAAATCGAAAGCCCGTTACTCGCCATAGCCACGATCGTGCCAAGCAACAAAAACATTGCCTTATGTCGCATTTTTTAACTCCTTTGAAAATTTTTAAAACTATTTTATAAATGAGCGTCCTAAAATTTATATATTTTTAACGCTTCATTTTGGAAAAGTTTTGATTTTAAGCTTGAATCCGCTAAAATTTATAAAGAAATTACGATACAAACAAGATTGAGAGCAATAAATACATACCAATGTGGAAAAGCAAACAAAACATTAAATTTGTCGACTTATTTTGCGGAGTCGGTGGCATACGTTTAGGCATGGAAAAACAAGGGTTTGGGTGCGTAATGTCATCCGATATAAACATAGAATGCCAAAAGACGTATGCTGCCAATTTTAACGAAACGCCGCTTGGGGACATTCATAATATTAGCTTAAAACAAGTACCTAAACATGATATATTATGCGCAGGATTTCCATGCCAGCCGTTTAGTATATCTGGTAAAAAATTAGGTTTTGAAGATACTAGAGGAACTCTTTTTTTTGAGATATGCCGTATAGTTAAATCCAAGCAACCTGCGGTTATCTTCCTAGAAAATGTTAAACATTTAGTTCATCACGACAAAGGGAATACCTTAAACACTATAATTTATAATCTTGAAAATTTAGGCTATCACGTGAATTGGAAAGTTTTAAACAGTTTGCATTTTGGGGTTCCGCAAAATAGGGAGCGAATTGTGATAATTGCTGCAAAAAAAAATAAATTTGATTTCTCAACCTTGGCACGCTCTCCCCAAAAGAAATTGATTGATTTTTTAGATACCGTAGGTGAATTTGAATTTTTAGATAAAAATGAATATACACTACTCAACGATACTAAGCAACAAGCCTCGTCTGGTTTAATTTTTGCCGGTTATCGTAATAAAACTATTCGCAAAGTAGGCGTTCGTCCGCAAACAGAACACCTTTCAAGAGTTCATAAACAGCCCAATAGAATATATTCGGCGCTAGGCTCTCATCCCACACTCCCATCTCAAGAAAGTTCAGGGAGATTCTTTATCTTGCTACCGGACAATAGAGTTCGTAAGCTTACATTAAAAGAGTGTTGGAGGATAATGGGTTTTCCTAGCGATTTTAACCGTCCTAGTTCTCAAAGCGAACAATATAAACAACTAGGAAACTCGGTATGCGTTCCCATGATTGAAGCCGTAGCAGAGCAGATAAAAAAACAATTTTTTTAAAGGTACAAAATGGATTATAAAGAAAAATTAAACGAAATTTTAAATAACGCAAATAAAGAAGATATAGCCGATATTTGTAGTAATTTTTCCGATGAAAATATTAGTTTGATAAAAATAATAGTCGACAATTCAGAAAGGGCAAAAGCCGTATTAGCAGTAATTAGTACACTGCTTTTAGAAAAAATTTTATACCCGAACCAAGATATCCGCTATCACCAAAAAAACATGAGCGGCGGGTTTTCCGGTAGAACGATAGATGCTAATTACGTAACTCCATTTTTTAAAGAAAACAAATTCCCTGCTATGTCCTCAAGCGGCTGGTTAACCAGATCGCTTGAACAGCCATATCCGTATGATTTATCATATTCAGGGAAAATCACTCCGCAAGAAGTGAAGTATGCATTTTTAAAAATCATTAACGAAGTCCAAACAAACGACATGGACCCTGAAACTACCTTAAAATTAATTTTTGCGCTATTAATAGAGCAAAGAGAACTGCTAGACATAAATCTAGCCAAGCCGCATAAATTGTCAATCGAATCTATAATTGAATTATTAAAACGACATTTTGAATATAGTTATGATTGCCACGGAGCCTCAAGGCTACCTTCACTGGCTATTTTTGCTGCATATGAATGCATTATGAAGCAGGTAAAAAGATATGAGGATAAAATTCTTTGCCCGATTGCTTCTCACACCTCTGCAGATAGACAATCGGGACGTATCGGAGACGTGGATATTATAAGAAGCAACGGCGAACCGTTTGAAGCCGTAGAAATAAAGCATCTTATCGTAATTACTCCGGATTTAATTAAAGATGCTTTTGAAAAATTTAAATCTTTTAAAACAGATAGATATTACCTATTGACAACTGTAAATATGAATAACGCCGACTGGGATAGTATAAAAATAGAAGTTGATCGTATAGCTCAAATTCACGGTTGCCAAGTTATAGTAAACGGCGTATATGATACATTAAAATATTATCTGCGATTGATTTTTGACCCTGCGGAATTTATAGAAAAATATGTTGACCTTTTAAAAAATGATTCTGTGATAAAGTATCAGCATAAAAAAGCGTGGAATGATGTAGTAGTTCAAAGCTAAACTCCTCCGTTCATTATTGCCACCATCTCCAGCTCCTCTTCGCTTGGAACACTCTCTTCTACGCCATCTTGTGGCACCTCTTCCGCTATAGCAGCCTCTCCTGCGTCTTGCGCATTAGCAGCTTGCATCATCATCTGCATCGCAATGCCTATCTGCTCGATAGGCGCATTTTCGCCAAGGATAAGAGTTAAGATTTCTTTTAAAATTTGAGAAGTTATTGTCGGAGCATTCATATTGTTTTGTGCAAGCACACCAAGAAGTCCGTTAAGCTGGTTGATTTTCACTTCGTTTGCTATCGTAGTGCCAAAATTTACCGCCACATCAAAATCAAGCTTTGAGTTCTTACGCTCATTCAGGCTTCCTATCTTTGATACTATCTCTACATCCTCGGTAAGCCTTACAAATTCCTCATCACTTACATATCTATAAAGCAGCTCCACAAAATGCTGAGCATAGCTTTGAAGCATTGTTTCAAGCAGAGTTTGTAGCATCGACTCTATTCTCATTGAGCTTGCGGCATTAACCGTTTGCAAGGCGCCCATAGCCCTTCTATCGCTTGGGCTAGTTTGTCCTGTCATTACGCTATTTACACCTGTTGCTATCTCATACTCTTTTGCTAGCATCGCTATCTCTTCGCTAAGCTGATATGTGCCTGCTACAGGCATCGGCATTATAACGTCGCTTATTCTGACACCCGGGCCAAGCTGTGTTCTTATAACCTTTTTTCTCTGGACCAAATCGCTTACCGCGACACTTCCGTCCCCGTTTGCATTAATGGCTATAGGTGGGTCTATCTGGTTTTCGGTGATGTCTATTTTTTGATTGCGTTTGATGTTGTATTCTTCTTGGATTTCAGCTACAAGTTCCGGCACACATGAACCATATACGGCGTTTTCATCCTCTCTTGCCTCGATATCTATACTAGGCATAGCCTCTATGCAGTAGCCAAAGTGAAACGGCAGACGAGAAAATGTCGCCTCTCTTACAAGCACATCATTTGCGTAGCTTTTTAGCTTCCACCTTACCTGCCCGTTTGAGTAGCTCTTTTCATATAGATCCTGCATTTTCACTCTATCGCTCAAGCGTAAATTCCCGGAAAATATCTTTTCGCTGTCTTTCTTTTTGTAAAAGCCTGCTTTTATCTTTTGTTTCACTTCCCTTATGGACTGATTCCACTTGTAAGCCACGTATTCGATGTCGTTTATATCGCTTGCTCTTTTGTCAAAAGCAAGATCGGTTATCGGTATAAACCTAGTTCTTATATCGTTCATCTGCTTATCAAAAAAGAGGCTTACTATCCCAAGCGGAAGATAAAGAGACGATAAAACTGCCTTAGATAGTCCGATTTTATGCTCTTTTTTCGCCCATCTATTTTTGAGCGCTGCGGTAAGTGCGTTTTGAAGTATCAGATCGTCTTCATTTCTTAGCCCGATTCTGGTTATCTCTATCGGGCAACGATCTGACATAAACGAGGTTTTAAATATTGCGTGGATGATAAATACGGTAGTTTTTACAAGCGGTATATATAGCTTTGAGCGTGAGCGATCGCTTGCCTTTAGTTTAGTAGTGCGGCCTTTTTTATCCTCTTTATATTTGGCCTTAAATATCCTTTCACACTCTAAAAATCTATTCTTTTGCTCTTCAAGATTATTAAACGCTTCATTTATAAGCTCAAGATCATCACTCATCTAAAACTACTCCAATATTTTTTTAAAGCAGTTTAAAAGTGTTTTTCCTAAATTTTATATATTTTTACTATTAATATTTTTATAATAAACCTTGATTTTGTAAAAAAAGTTCAAAAAAGAGCTTAATTATGATACAATTCGCTGATATCTTTTTGAGAAGGGTTCAAAATGCTTATTGGTTTTAATATAGAAAATTTCTTATCTTTTGGTAACAAAATAGATTTTAGCATGATAGCAGATACAAAACGCTCTGATAGTGTTGTAAGTATAAGAAATTTTAACATTTTAAAAACTGCAGTAATATATGGAGCAAATGCTAGTGGTAAAAGTAACGTTTTAAAAGCACTATATTTTATATCAAACACCATCTCAAATAGAAAAAGAGTGATACAATCTATAGACAAATTAGAGCATAAACCTTTTCTTTTAAGTACCGAAACTTCAAACGCTCCAACATCTTTTGAAGTGATATTCATTATAGATAATACTAAATACACTTACGGACTTTCTTCCGATTCTACAACAATTTATAAAGAGTATTTATATGCTGACCAAAAAGGTAAAAAAACTATTCTTTTTGAAAGGGACAAGCATAGTAAAGATTATGTGAATAAGGTAAAATTTAAAGAAGGAGCTCCTTTTTTTGATGCTTTAACTTCAAAAATTAAACTATCGCAGAATAGGCTTTTTTTATGGAAATGCGATGAAGAGGGAGGGGAAATTTCAAAAAGCATATTAGAATGGGCAGACCGTATTGGCATGATCGATGGATCAAGAAGCGACCAATATAGCGGGTATACTTCACACAGAACAAAAAGAGATGAAGTTTTTAGAAAAAAAATATCTGATTTTATTAATAAAATGGATACAGGCATTAAAGATATCTCTTGCACCGAAGAGGATGTGCCACCAATACCTCAAGTCATACTAGATGCTTTGCAGATGCCAGAAGAAGAAAAAAAAGATATTCAAAAGATGAAAAATACAATAATCAACACATTACATGATGTATACAATGAGAAAAAAGAATATCATACCCATACATTTTTTGACTTAAATATCCATGAGTCTTTCGGCACCAGAAAGCTTTTTAGAACACTAGGTCCGATATTTGATACTTTGGAAAAAGGAAAAATCATTTTAATAGATGAACTAGAGGCTAGCCTACATCCGGGCATAACCGCAGTTCTGATAGAGCTTTTTAATAGTGAATATAACAAAAACAATGCTCAAATTATTTTTACTACACACGATGTAAATTTATTTAAAGTCTTTGACAGAGACCAAGTTTGGTTCACACAAAAAGACAAGTATGGGGCAACCGAACTATACTCTTTATTAGATATAAAAGGGGTCAGAAAAAATAGCAACGTTGAAAAAGAATATATGCAAGGGAAATATGGAGCAACCCCATATATAGACTACTCTATATTAGAGCATTACTCCAAAACGGACGAAAAAGATGCGTAGAAAAAATAAAAATTCAAGATCACAAATCCAAGGGGTGATAATAGCATGCGAGGATAGTGTTTCAGCCCCTGCATACTTTAAAAAAATCATACAAGAATTAAAGGAATCAAAAAAAATATTGCCAGGATCTTTTGTTATTGCTGCACACAGGCACTCAGATCCATCAGGGGTGTTAAAAGATCTAATGGAATATAAACAACAGCATATAGGGGCCACGTATAAAGATTTTAAACACAGATGGATTGTGATAGATAGAGATTCTTCTATTGGAATGCAGCGCATAGGCCACACACCTAATAATTTTAACAATGCGCTAAAAGATGCAAAAAAGAATAGTATCGAAGTTGCGTATAGTAATGATTCATTTGAATTATGGTATTTATTGCATTTTAAATACATAGACACTGCTATAACAAGAGATGATATATTAAAACATGTTATTAAACTCCTCAAAAATCAGCACCCACAAGACTTTAAAGACTTAGATGAACAAAGTATCAAAAAAGTAGAATATGTTGAAAAAATATATGATAGGCTAAAAAGTCTACAACAAAAAGCAATACAAAACGCAGAAAATCTTTTGAAATCATACCCTACGCTAGACCCGGCTAATGATAATCCATCTACAAGAGTTCATGAATTAGTAAAAATTTTAAATGACCTAGGCAACTAAAAAGTATATCTAATATTAATTATCGTTTCAAAGCTTAAGCCTGCATTTTTTGCTGCAACTCTTTTTTCATACAACTCTTATTTATATATCTTAAACGGATCCTTTGTTCCTTTTTTGCCCGTATATGGGTTTATATTGCCTTTTGTAGAGTAATTATTAAATTTACTATAATCCTTATTAGTCTTATAGTGCGGAGCTACATAAGTTCCGTTCTTCTTAACATATCCTCCGACTCTCTTTGATCCTGCCGCCAAAGAGAAATCAAACGCCAAAAATAGCGCGATTATCACAAACAAAATTCTCTTCATAACAACTCCTTAAAATTTCAAATCTAATAAATTTTACATACAGTTTCTCTACTCTACTATCGTGCAAAAAACTATCTTATACTGTAAACATTTCCATTCACATACATCTTAAAAAGAGTATGCCCGTTATATTGTGTGGCAAATATAACAGCTTTTGGCCTATAAGAATAAGAATACCCATAACTATTACAAGTTACATATGTGTCGTCTGTAAAAATGATTTTTTTATCATAATCACAACCTTCAAAATCGTCAGCTACAGTCTTAACATCAACTATAGTATACCCGATCAATTCAGGCGCACGAAACTCAAACCCAAGCCCATTTAACAAACAAACAGCTGCAGCAAGAATAACTAAAACTTTTTTCACAACAACTCCTTAAAATTTCAAAACCAATAAATTTACGCGCAGTTTCTCTATTCTGCTATCGAATAAAAACTAATTTATATCGTAAATGTCGCCATCAACATACATCTTAAAAAAAGTATACCCTTGATATTGTCTGGCAAATATAACAGCTTCTGGCATAATAGCTATAGAAATCCCTAAGCCGCTACATGTAACGTATGTGCCATCTGTAAAAAATATTTTTTTTCCTAGCTCACAACCATTGAAACTGCCTTTTATAGTCTTAACATCAACTATTGTGTAGCCGATTAGGCTACTTGCATGATACTCAAACCCTCCCGCTGACAACAAACAAACAGCCGCAGAAAGAATAGCCAAAGTCTTTTTCATAACAACTCCTTAAATTTTAAAACACCTTCATATTGATAGAAAATTTACACACGACCTTTCCTATCACCTTAAGCTCATTTACTTCCTCGTCCTTTAACACTATGTCTTGATAATGCGCATTTAGCGATGTTAGCTTCACGCTTCCGTGCAGCGAATCTCTTAAAAATTTTCTTGATAAAAAGATCTTCGCCCAAATTCACTATTTAATAATATTTCAAAGTTTTTATAGATAAAGCCGTTATCGTCCATTTTTTTCAAGTAAAACTTATCATCGGCTTTAACACCCTCTAGCCCTTGTATCTGCTCTTGCTTCGCCGCAGCAGAAATAATCTCTTTGGCTATAGCTTGTTTAAATACGAAATTTCTTATCTCTTCCTCTAAAAAATCGGCATATCCTTTATATAGCCTAAAATCTTCTCTTTTGACGAAATTGTAAATATCGTCAAGTCTGTTATCCCAAATCTCTTTTTTAGCTATATAGCTATCATAAGCGGATTTAAACATAAAATAACAAACCTTATAATCAAGCATTGTTTTTATTCTCAAAGATTTTATCAAATACCATTTAAATTTTTCGGCTGTGTCGCTATCTATCTCATCGTCATCATAAGATGTAAGCTCGATAAAACACCAAAATATCTTATGCCCTTTTCTAGTTACGGGTTTTTTACAAAATATATCATTGATTACATCCATCATTTGATCGTATAAACTATCTTTTAAAGATAAAGGGCTATTTTTGGATATTATATTTATAATCCCGTTATTATCACCGTTTACTATAATGCTTTTTTCGTTATCGGTTATTATCGTTTTATCCATCAACTAACTCCTTGATTTTTAAAAGTTCGGTTTTAAATTTATTAAGCATCTTTGTATTGCCATATTCTTTAAAAAGCTCTATTACTTCCATTAGCTCTTTACTCACTTCAGTTTGATGATGTCCGTTATTAATAGTCCCTATATTTGAGCCATTAACGACTACGGAATTTGTATTGTTTGATATATTTACGCCTGTTTGTAAATACTCCGGTGTTACGTTTAATTTGGCGGCAATCTCTAAAAGCCTTCCTTTCGGAATTTTCTTTCTAACCTTCCACATATCCAGCGTGCCGTATGGAATATCTAAAATTTCACACATCTGCTTATCAGTCTTTACCCCTAAAACAGCCCTTGCCCTTGCCAAAACGGCTTCCAAATTTTCCATTTTTTTCCTTTTTAAGGCAAAATTTGTTAGTATAACTATTGACATAACTAACAATTGTTGGTATAATTCATACAAAATATTTAAAGTTATCGTTAAATATTTTTACATTATACCTAAATAACGCTAAAAGGAACTGTCAAAATGAACATCGTATATCCCGTCACGCCAAACGATTTAAGCACTCCGGGCAAAAGACTGGATATAGCTAGGATGGCGCTTGGACTACCAAAAGTTGAGTTGGCGGTTCGAATTTTCCGCAGCTCTATGTTTATCTATAACCAAGTTATAAAAGGCAAAGTCCTCTTCCCTCTTGAGTGGGCGTATATGCTTAAAGACTACTATGGCATCAACATGGACTGGCTCTACTACGGCAAAGGTGAAATTTATATCAAAAATTTAGGAGATGAAAATGCCTGATTTTCAAAAGCAAAAGAGCGATATAAAGCTATTTTTGCAAGCGGATATAAGTGCGAATGAGCTTGAAATTTTAAAGCTTCAAGCTCAGATAGCTAAGTGTGAAGCTCGAGTAGCAAAAGCTAAAGAGCTTCTGGGAGTAGTTGAGTCTAAAGAGAGCTTGCAAGAGGTTAAAGATCTCCTTGCAAACATCTTTAGACAAAGAAAATACTCGGCTGAGAGCTTAGAGAGGTCTCTTTCTAGCTTCATTTATGAGGTCGTGGGCGAGATCGGCAAGGGGGACTAGTTCGGCCTCTCTGCCGTCCTGCTCAAAAAACTTGCCGAAAAACATGCTGACATCGGCATTATATTTCAGCATGAGTTCTAAAATTTTTAGATCGTTTGACACCTTGAGCTCTTCAAGAAGTTTTTCTAAGAGCTCAGTTTGTTTTTGACTATCGTTCATTGTTTTGGCTCCTTTTGGGTTAGTGTTTTGCGGACTCCATTCTATCCCAAAGGAGCTTAAAGAGTGAATTTTAAAGGAGGGCAATATGCCTGATTTCATATTTTATTCGATCATGTTTATAAGCATGGCGACCTTTGCGGGTGGCGCTCTTATCGGCGGTATCGCTTTTTATCTATTTTCAGAGGATTAAGATGAACCGCGAATTTATCTCGCTTAACGCCGTGGAAACATACTTCGGTATTACAAAAAAAGATATGCAAAACCTGTCATATCTTGATAAGAAAAACGGCAGGCAAGATAGATTTGTTTTTAAAGACGGGCTTTTGTATGTTCATAGCAACTACAAATGTCCTCATTTTGAAGAGATCTCGGAGCTTTATTATAAAGCCCTTGAGTGTGGCGCTAGTGAGAAAGACATTGCCCGTTTTGTAGCCAAAAGAGTCGGCAAAAGCGAGCATTGCGTCTATCACTATTTTAGGAATTTTAAGTTTAAAAATCCTGATTTTGCACGCATTGTCGGCAAACTTTTAAAAATTTACATCAAGCAAAGCAGCCTATTTGCGGATGAAATCTTAGAGCAAGATTTAAAAGAAGAGAACCGAGTATGACAAATTTACAGCTGCTTGAAAAAATATCTCAAAGAAATAGATTTTTAGATGTGAGTTTTGCCAAATCCGAGCTAACCAAACCTCTAAAATCAACCATCGATGAGCTTATAAGCTATCTTGGTCTTGATGATTTTATTGGCTGGTATAGATACGAAGGCAAGCTGCAAGGACCTTTTGTCATATCTTTAAGAGGTAAATTTAGCCCGGCATGCGAGCATGAGACCTCACAAACTACTATCGGTGATAACTTGATTATAGAGATAGCTTTTGTCCCGCGAGAGTTTTTTGAGCTTGAAGAGCTTGCACAAAAGATTGATGAATTTTTAATGGCAGAGAGTAAAAATGAGCTTTGAGCTAAACAAAATCTACAACATCGACTGCTTGGAGTTTATGAAGTCTATGCCTGATAATTGTGTGGATTTGGTAGTAACCGACCCACCTTATGAGATACACACTAAGGGTGGTGGCTTAGGCAAGCGCCCAGTCTATCAAAATGGCAACCTTGACAAAATTTCTAAAGGCTTTGATATTGAAGCCACACTAAATGAGATTAAAAGAATTTGTAAAAAAGTAAATATCTTTATGTTTTGCTCCAGTAGACAAAAACCAAGAATAATGCAATGGGGATATGACAATGGCTATAACATAGCAGAGTTAGCTTGGCACAAACCAAATGCCTCGCCTTTTACAAATAATACGTTTAAGCCCGACCTTGAGTGGATTGTTTATATCAGAGAAAAAGGCGTGAAGATAAAAGGCACGTCAAGGCTAAGTATTCATAACTGCAAAAAAAGCGAGTTTGGACATCCGAGCGAAAAGCCGCTAGAGATAATTAAACAGCAAATTTCAATCGGCTCAAAAGAGAATGACTTAGTATTTGACCCTTTTATGGGTAGCGGCACGACTGCGGCGGCTTGTAAAGAGCTAAACAGAAACTTCATAGGCTGCGAGATAGAGCCTAAATATTGCGAAATAATAGAGAAAAGATTAAGAGAGACGATAAGAGGCTTATTATGAGTGAAATTTTAAATTACGCGGTTTATAGAATTGTGCTTGATGAGATAGAAAATAGCGACGACTGGTTTGATAGCACGGGAAGACTCAAGTATAAAGAGAAGTTTTTATATGACGCTCTTGTAGATGCAGAAGTGATTCAAGAGAATAGCTGGCTAGTCGCTTTGTTTGCAAGCGAGCAGGACGCCATAGAGTTTTGCCAAGGCGCAGGACTTGATAGCAATTCGGACTGTTTTTACTATTGTTTGCAAACTCAAACCGAAGTACCATTAAACAGTGGCAAATATGTAGAGATAGGTTATTAAAATGGATAATATATTTCAGACTATAAAGCAAACCGTATCAAAAGAGCAGTTTAAAGACTTTGTGAGCGCTATTTACGGTATAGAGTTTAGAGGCACAAATGCTTTTTGCCCTTTTCACGATCATAACCATTCTACTCCAAGCCTTGGTATTACCTCAAACGGCGACGAAGCGTTTTTTAAGTGTTTTGCATGCAATACAAGCGGTGATATAGTTAAATTTATAGAACTCAAAGAACAGCTTAGCCCAACTCAAGCGGCTAAAAAAGTATGTGATTTTTTCAATATTCCAAACAATATCAACGTAAAAGCCATGAGTGAAGAAGAGCGTGCCGCTTATGAAGCACACCAAAAGCTTATGCGCGAAGAAAACGAAGCAAGATTGGCTAAAGAGGCGGCAGAGAAAGAAAAACGCGTTAAAAATCTTAAATTTCGCCTTGCTAAAACGGCTCCCGAGCTTTTACTAGCAAGGAAAAATAACTACGATCTGTTAAAAGATAAGATTGAGGACATTTTCCCTGCATATTTTTCGCAGACTTTTGAGGCCTATTCAAAAGAGCTTTTAGGTTACGATATGGAGCAAAAAAGCTTTGTCGTCATCATAAGAGACGAAAAAGGCGAGCCTGTAAATTTTAAATATAGACAAAAATTCAGATGGGACAAAGAGGCTAAAACCCTTACAAGCGAGAGGATGCCCGGCAAGTGGATAGGCGAAGCTGACGCAAGTGCATATCCGTTTCCTATATCCTACTTTAAAGCGCATACCGACGATAGAGTTATCATCTGCGAAGGTGAAAAAGATGCGCTAAATTTGCTAAGTTTTGATATAAACGTGCTTACTCTAGGTGGGGTTACGGCAAGTTTTGAACCTCATAAAGAGCTTTTAAGGGACAAACATGTCTATATATGGTTTGATCATGACGAGGCAGGATATAAAAACGCTATTAAGAAATTTTATGAGCTAAAAGATATCGCAAAAAGCGTGCAGATAGTTTTGTTTTACGCCATAGCAAAAAACCTACCGCATAACTATGACATAAGCGATTTTATAGCCTCAAATATGCCAAGGCTTGCCGCAAACTCTATATTTGATCTTATCGCTTTTAGCTGCTTTAAACCTACAAATGCGATACTAGATGAAATTTGCGAATACTATCCGGAGGCAAGAAAAGAACTTGAAGCGTTTAAACAAAAGAAAATCGTTAAGTATTTTGATGAAGTTACAAACGAATTTTTAGCGCGCGACGAAAACGGAAACTATATCAACATCTTCCCGGTTAAAGGCGAGCTTGACGATGAGTATATTGATATTGTTTTAGATAACGCAAAAGCTCTTAAAAAATCTATAGGCAGCGAAAGATACGAATGCTTTAAAAATGAGTATCTTAAAAATTTCCTTGTAACCGAGGTAGAAGAAGAGAGGTTTGATCGTTTTGCAAAGGCGTTTGATGAAGCCTTTAAAATATCATCGACTCTGCGAAAGAACTACCACCAAACACATATTATAGACATGGTGGCTAGTTTTGAAAGCTCTCTTTATAAGCTAGGCTATCACTTGGCCCAATATCAAAACGAGCTTTATTTTTGGACTGGCACACACTACGCAAGGCTAAATTTGACTACGCTTAGCAACTTTTTACAAAACGTTTGGATGAATATAGCCTATGTAGATACTAAAAAACGTAGCGTAAATAATTCAAAAGAGATTATTGAAAACCTTGTAAACAAAGCCTATGTGCTAGATCATATAAAAAGAGACGAGCAAAGACGTATCATAAATTTATTAAACGGCACGATTTTCATAAGCAAAAACGGGCATATCACCTTTAAAACGCACCACGACATAAAAGACGGAGCACTAAACATACTTGAATTTAAATATGACAAAGACGCCAAGTGCCCTAAGTGGGATAAATTTTTAAAAGATGTTATGAGCGATGAAGACGACATCAAGACGCTAATGGAATTTATCGGTTATTGCTTTTTGCCAAGTCACGATTTTGAAAGCTTTTTGTTTTTATACGGTAAAAGCGGTGCCAACGGCAAGAGCGTTATACTTGATACCATTCGCAACTTTTTCGGAGAGGACAACGTGTCAAGTCTCCAGCTACAGCAATTTGAAGGGCACCAGTTATACGGACTTGCTAACAAACTTATAAATATAGGTAGTGAGATCGATAAAAACGGAACCGACAAGGGACAGATGGCTAACCTTAAAGCCCTAGTCTCCACAAAAGACTCCATCATGATCAACCCGAAAAACGAAAAACCGTTTAACCTAATGCCAAACGAAAAGCCAAAGCTGGCTTTTGCCGGCAATGAAAAACCGCGCCAAGGCATAGATAACGGCGTATTTAGACGTATGGTTTTGATTAGCTTTGACAAAGAGGTAAAAGATAGCCAAAAGATAAGAGGTCTATCTGAGCGCTTTAACGACGAGATGGCTGGCATTTTTAACCTTGCTCTTAGCGGTCTTAAACGCCTTATCACTCAAGGCAAATTTACACGCTCTAAGCGCATGTTATCAGAGCTTGAAGAGTATAAAGATGAAGTAAATCCTATACGCGCTTTTGTTAGAGATGCGATTGTTGCAGATGAAAACTATATGGTGCCAAACAAATATCTATACGGGGTTTATAAAAGCTTCATAGAGGAAAAAGGCGGCACGCCACTTAAAGAAAAAAACTTCTTTAGAGCTTTGCGCGATGAGTGTCTGATTAATAACATTGTCATAAGTGGCGGACAAAAGCGATTACAAGCGTGCTATGTCGGGCTTACAAACGAGAGACCGTATTGCACATTTGGAGTTAAGATCAACTCAAATTTAGACTTTGACACCGTGAATTTTGGCGGTCAAGCGGTTATGATTGAAAGCATGAGTATATACCAAGCAAACGGAGCAAAAGCAGATGAATAGACTTACTGTCTTACGATTGTCTTATGATTTTTTATCCGTCATAAGACAGACAAAAAGCGATTTTATAGGGGCTAGGTCTGCCTTGTCTTATTGTCACACAATTTTTTCCCCTATATTGGCTATAGAAAATTTTATTTTTTTTGATTTTTTATTTTTTTTAAAAAATTCTATAAGCAATATAGTAAAAATAATAAGACAGATAAAAAACTTAATAAAGAAAGTAACGATAGTATCGTATCTAAATGCTGTCTTACAATTCTCAACCTTAATAAGACAACTTTTTATTAAACATAGTATTTTAGGGCTTTTTTCTGTCTTACGATTTTTTATGAATCATAAGACACATAAGACACAACTACACAAAAGGATATGTCATGGAAAAAATAGTAAACATTAAAAACTATTTTATAAAGTTAACCTACATCGATAAGGTTTTATATATTGATTCTTTACAAATTTCTAAAATTTTTAACAGAAAGCACGAACAAATAGTTGAGTTTGTGAACGAACTTCCTATTGATGATTTTACTAACAAAAACATCAAATACAAAAATAACCATACTCTATTAACAAGAGATGGATTTATGATACTTGTTTCTAGAATTAATGACAAACATTCATATAAAAATAAAGTCGCTACATTGGAAGCTTTTGATCTAATGCTTGATTATATATCTAAAAATAATTTGTAACAGGGCAAAAAGATGAACGAAATTCAAAAAATCGCCTTTGAAATCTTTTTAGATAGCGCTTGCTACGAAAACGACTTTAAACCTATAAGCGAAGAGGCTCTGGCTGAAAAGCTAAAAGAGCGAGGGCTAAAAGCTTCAAGTTCAAGCATAAATCGCTGGAAAGCCAAATTTAACTGGAACGAAGCGGTTAAAAACAAAGTAACTCTAGCCATGAGTGAAAATAAAGACGTTGTAGCGCTTATCACAAGAAGCTCGCTTGAAAGTGCGGTTAAAAATACCAAGGTTGATATCGAGCGAAATAATGTCTTGATAGCTGCAAGCTACGAGGCGCTTGAGATTGAAGCTCTTGAAATTCTAGAAAAGAAAAAGCGCGGCGAGAAATTAACCAAAGAGCAAGCGGATATGCTTAAGTTTATAAGCACTCTTAGCACTATGCGCCACGACAAGATGCTTGATCGTCAAGCCATGATGCCGCCTGAAGCCGTAAGCGCAAATGAGATTATAGAGAGATTTAACCAAATAGAAATCGAGGTAGAAGATGATGTCGTTGAAGCAGAGTTAGCAGTGATGATAACTAGGCTTTTCATCGCCGCTTTGATTGTAAGTTTTGTAATAGTTACGCAAATTTTAGTTAATTTATAAGGAGAATAAGGTGAACGTAGGATATTTCAAACGTATGGAATACGTTAATGCAGACGGCGATAAGGTCGGCTATGCAGGTGGGATGTTAAATTTCCCGTTTCTTAGACCGCTTCAAGTAGCACTTTTAAAGACAAGCAAAGAGGATAAAGCCAAAAACGCGAATTTCCCCGATTATCAGATTGCGCTTCAAAAGCCTAAAGGCTACGAAGGCGCTAGGCAGATCATAGGTGCTTTATGGCACAGACAAAGCAAGGACGGAGCTAAAAACTTCATTAGTGGCTATATAGAAAGTCCGCTAATTCCCGGATATAAAGCCTATATCGCTCTTTTTAATGTAGGCGAAAACGCTAAAGAAGATATGCTCTATGATGTAGTTTGGAGCGCTCCGCAGAAAAGAGAGCACCAAGACGTGCCGCCTGCGGATGAGAATTTAGACGCCTCATCTTACGCAGATGATGATGTTATACCGTTTTAAGGCAAAAATATGAGTGTAGATAAAATTTTAGAAGAAAGACAAAAGATACACGGTGAGTTTAGAGAGCACGCTCTAATTTCACAAGGATTAAAAGAGGTTGCAAGAAGAGGCAGGAATTGGGCAAAACTAGAGTCATACCAAAAAGAAGCTATCGATATGTGCTTTCATAAGATAGCGAGAGTTTTAGACGGCAACCGGGACTACATAGACAGCTGGCGAGACGCAGCGGCCTACATAGAGCTAGCTACTAGAGAGCTTGACAAGAAAGACGGAGCGCTAGATAGTGTTGTTTCATACAAAATCAACAACGGCGGCGATTGGCAAAGTTTAAAGGATACAAAATGAAACCGGTTAAAAGAATTTATGTCTGCTCGCCATATACCGAGCTTAAAAAAAAGAGTGATACCCATGTCCGCCATGCTGCTCTTGGTTTAATGAGAAGAGCTAATACTTTTTACGAGGATGAGCGCGTCGAGCTTTTTAGCCCTGTGCTTACAAACATGTATCAGTGTGAGCATATGACTCACGATGAAGCTATGCAAATATGCTTTGCCCAGCTTAGAAGTTGCGATGAAATTTTTATCAGCACCGGGATGAACAGCATGAGAGAAATAGAGATGGTGCTCAACTCAAAAGGCATATGGATGGAGTATAAGTTTGCCAAAAAAAACGGCATAAAAGTATCTTTTGCGGATACTTTTATGAGAGATATATATGAAAAGGAACTTACCGATGCAAAAGCTTGAAGTTAAAATTCCGTATTTAGGTTCACTACCCGATCAAGATAAATTTTATGAAGTTATCAGCGTTGATTACGAGCAAGCATGGATTAGAGTTTGGACGGATGAAAAACACACAAAGATCGCAGGCGGGGAGTTTGACCCGGCATATTGTGAGCTTCGTATAGCCAAAGACGGACTGTTTGACTAAGGATAGAGGGTGATAACTAAAAACGAATTAAAAGACGTTGCGCTGTTTTCTATCGCCTACTCTATGCTTGAGTATGATGACGGAGACGATAAGTATATCACCAAGCAAATCACCGCCGATCGTAGCGTATAAAAGGAGCTAAAATGAACGGAGAATTTTTAACCACAAAACAAGTTAAAGAGCTATATGGATGGTGCAATACGACATTATGGAGATATGTAAACGCCGGATACATAGAGAAATTTAAGTTAGGACCTCGCACTGTGCTATATTCAAAAGCGAGCATTGATAAATTTATAGCAAGCGCGGTTAAGGTTACGCCTTCCAAAGCCCTTTAAGCGCAGTTATGATAAAATCGCTTAAATTTAAAAGGAGTCGATATGGATAGTAGCGACAACATAGTAAAAAAAGTATGTAAAGAGCTAAATATCACACAAAGAGAGTTGGCGGAAATTATCAAGGTGAATTCAGGCACACCTGCACAATGGATAACTAAAGGCGAAGTGCCGCCAACCTACAGGTATCTTTTGGAGCTTATGCTCGAGAATAAAGAGCTAAAAACTAAAATTTCAAAACTTATAGCTTTTAAAGAGTTGTTGAAAGAAATTTAGAGAGACAGAATTTTTGTCTCTCTAGTTTAAAATAAGTTTTTGACAAAAAATATTATCTATAATAAAAAAAATATTGACTTTTATTATTTAAAATAGTATAATTCTTTCAAATTATGATTTAAAATCAAAAATTGAAAGGTTTAAGATGAATTTTTTATCCACACACTCAAACACACAAGTTGAATTTTTAAATTCTAAAACTTTTACTACCGAATATGTTGCTGAGAACTACGGAGTAAAAATTTCAACAATCAAAGAACACAAGCGACTACACGATGATGAAATTTTAGAAAATATTCATTTTTTAATAGACACAAATAAGTTTAAAAAACCTATTATCAAATGGACGCTCCGCGGCATTATTAAGATTGGTATGTTTATCCGCTCCAAAGAGGCTAAAAATTTCCGCATCTGGGCAGAGCAAGAGCTAGAAAAGGCGATATTGGATGAGCAAAAGCGCCTAGCCGACATAAATGAGCAGTTAAAACAAAAGGACAAACTCATAGAGGATTATAGAGCCAAAGCCCTATCACGCTCTCGTCCCCTGCCGCCTAGCGAGTTTGAGGAGCTCAACTCAAAGCTAAATAGAACCAAAAGAGAGCTTGAAAATTTACAAATCGCCTATAGGGAGGATTGCTCAGATACCGTAAGGCTAAATATGCGCATAGAAGAGCTTTATAAGCGAGAAGACGAACTTAAGCGCGAGATAAAGCGTTTAGAAGAGGAGAATTTTAAGCTACAAAGTGAAAAATTCGGCTATATGCAAGCCCAAGATAAAACTATTTCGGACACGATTATCAAGCTAGAAGCCATCTATGAGGCGAACAAAGCTACTCAAGACGTGCTATTTGCCTACATAAGAGAGCTAAAAAACAGCGCCGGCAACCGTCCCGCTAAAGTCTATTTAGTTCGCAACGACCCAAAGGACGCCGAGTGAATAGGGATAAATTTGTTTCAAGGATAACTAAAAAAGAGACCGACCTTATGTCCGAAACGCCGCTATCCTCATCGCTAAAATCAAATAAAAACGCGGGGCTCTTTCGCCGTCAAATTTTAGATGTCTTTAGGCGCATGGACGCTATGCTTCCCGAGGAGAAAGAGAGGTTTGTTCGAGCGGTAGCAGGCTACGGCGGAGTGAGTATAAATTTTATCAATATTATCAACAGCAACAACTCCCACTCGCTAAACAGCGGCTGCGTAAGCGTGGGAGGTGAAAATAGCGGCGATATAACCAATATCAAAGGCGGCAACAATCAGATGGGCGATAGCAACACGCAAAACATCGCGGATCGTAGCGTATAAAAGGAGCTAAAATGAACGGCGAATTTTTAACCACAAAACAAGTTAAAGCGCTTTACGGGTGGTGTGATACGACTCTATGGCGATATGTAAAAGCTGGTTATATAGAAAAGCGCAAACTGGGTCCTCGAACCGTTTTATACCCAAAATCAAGCATTGATAATTTTATAGCTAGTGCGGTCAAGGTAGTGCCCGGCGAGACAAAATCATGCTAAATTATCTAAATAGTCCGCCCACCACTGCATCAAACCTCTCATATGTGTCAAGTTGCTTGCTCTATTGTAAGCGGCTCTGACACTGTTGCCCTCTTTATGGGCCAAGCATTTTTCTATTATATCGGGACTATATCCGTGTATATGTATATTTTCATTGCAAACAGTGCTAAACATAGAGCGAAACCCATGAAATACCAACTCTTCTTTTGTATAGCCCATTCTTCTAAGAGCTACATTTAAAGTATTCTCACTCATATATTTTGTCTTACTAACGGGGCTATAAAATAAAAAATCACTATGAACACAAAATTTTTTATACTCAAGCAACAGCGATTTAACCTGTCTTGACATGGGCAGATTAAAATAATCCCTCTCCTGCTTCATCTTTTTTATATCTATATTCCAAATATCTTTTTTCAAGTCAAATTCGCTCCACTGTGCAGCTCTTATATTAAACGATCTTGCGGCGGTGTAAATTGCAAGCTTTAAAGCTATTTTTGTCTTATAGTCTCCACCATATTCGTTAATGCCTTGGATTAAAGCCTTTATATCGTTATCTCTTATAAGTGTTGGGTAGTTTTGTGATTTTACGGCTCTAAAAGTATATTTGTATTCTATATCGGCCATTATATTATGAGGGGCTTTTTGACTCACTACTGCAAATTTCCAAATTTGCGAGCATAGCTGAAATGCCTTCTTTAATGTCGCAAACGATCCCGACTCCTCTATTTTTTGTAATACCATTATTATCTCGGCAGCTTTTATACTAGAGATATCCCTCTTTCCTATATACGGAAATAAATGCTTTTGCGCTATCCTAAGTTGAGTTTTTGCGGTATGCTCTTTGATTACACCGGACTTCTTTTCTATCCATTCTATAGCTATTTTTTCAAATATCCTATTTGTATTGCTTTTCTCAAACATAGGGTCAATACCCTCGGATATTTTTTTCTTTAGCTCCGCCCTAAGCTCTCTTGCTTTTGCTAGTGTTAGTTCCGGGTAATTACCCATCGTGTATCTTCTCATTTTTAAAGTCATAGGGCTTTTATATTCAAAGACAAAAAATTTACGTCCGCCCGGCTCAACAGCAATAAACAAATTTTGCCCATCGGACATCCTGTAAATCTTTTCCCTTGGCTTCAATGATTTAAGGGTAGCATCTGTAAGCGGAGCTTGTATTTTAGGCATATTCAGACCTTTTTTACTGACATAAAATCGTATTATACAAAATGTCAGTAAAAATGTCAGTAAAAATTACTGGGTAGGAAAGAAAAAATAAGAAAAAGAAAGAAACAAAAAGAAACAAGAAAATGCTTAAAAACACCCTAAAATCAAGGCTTTATGAAAAGAAAAGAAAAACAAGGAAAGCTTAAAAAATGTATAAATGGTGCGCTCGAAGGAATTCGAATCCCTGACCTTTTGAACCGCAATCAAATGCTCTATCCAGCTGAGCTACGAGCGCACTATATAATTAAGTAAGGCTCGAAGTATAACCAAACCTTTCTTAAATCTTTCATAAATTTTAAAAACTCTTTGGAATTTATGAAATTTAACCATAAAATCTTAAAATTTATCAAATTTAATCATCAATAAAAAATCTTTATGCTATCGTTATGAAATTTAAATTTTAGTTTGTCAGTAAAAATAATCAAAAAGACAAGGCGAAGTATTTTGGGATTATTTTAAAATTTCAAAATAAAATTTTGTATAATTCTTAAAAACTCCCAAAAGCCTTAAGAGTGAGGAAAAAGTGATACATAAAATTTTAATCGCAAACAGAGGCGAAATAGCGGTTCGCATAATTCGCGCCTGCAAAGACTTGCATATCAAAAACGTAGCCATATACACAAAGCCCGATCAAGATTGTCTGCATGTAAAAGTAGCTGATGAAGCATATCAAATCGGCATAGATCCAATCAAAGGATATCTTGACGCAAAACGTATTGTAGAGGTTGCCAAAGCCTGCGGAGCGGACGCTATACATCCTGGATATGGATTTTTAAGCGAGAACTACGAATTTGCAAAAGAAGTTCAAGATGCAGGGCTTATTTTTATCGGTCCAAACGCCGATGTCATCCGCAAAATGGGTAATAAAAACATAGCGCGCTACCTTATGAGCAAAAACGGAATTCCTGTAGTTCCCGGCACCGAAAAGCTAAATAACGAAACAATGGAAGACATCAAGCTTTTTGCCGAAAAGATAGGCTATCCGGTTATATTAAAAGCAAGCGGCGGAGGCGGAGGTAGAGGAATTCGCGTAGCATGGAAAGAGGACGAACTTGAAAGCAGCTTTGAAAGCTGCAAACGCGAAGCTAAGGCATTTTTTAATAACGATGAAGTATTTATGGAAAAATACGTCATCAACCCGCGCCACATCGAATTTCAAATAGTGGGCGATAAATACGGCAATATCATTCACTTAGCCGAGCGTGACTGTTCCATACAGCGCAGACACCAAAAAATTTTAGAGATCGCGCCAAGTCCGAGTATAAGCGAAAATTTACGTAAAAGCATGGGTGTTACCGCGGTTGCTGCGGCAAAGGCGGTTAATTATACAAACGCAGGAACGGTTGAGTTTTTGCTTGATGATTACAATAACTTCTATTTTATGGAGATGAATACAAGAATTCAAGTCGAGCACGGCGTAACGGAAGAGATAACGGGCGTTGATCTTATAGTGATGCAAATAAGAATAGCCGCAGGCGGCATACTTCATATGCAACAAAGCGATGTCGTTACTCAAGGCTTTGCCATAGAAGCTCGTATCACGGCAGAAGACGCTTGGCAAAATTTCATCCCAAGCCCTGGCAAAATTTCAGGTTATTACCCCGCTCTTGGCCCTAGCGTGCGCGTGGATAGTCATCTTTACAAAGACTATCAAATTCCGCCGTTTTACGATAGTTTGCTAGCTAAACTTATCGTTCGTGCGACAAGCTACGATTTGGCGGTAAATAAACTTAACCGTGCGCTGGATGAATTTACTATAGAAGGCGACGTAAAGACTACGATTCCGTTTTTGCTAAGCATAAGCAAGGAACGCGACTTTAGACGCGGATTTTTCGACACTTCATATGTAGAAAATAAAATGCCCGCCCTACTTGAAAAGATGAAAACTAAAGAAAACGAAAGCAACGAAGAGGTCATAGCGGCCATTACGGCGGCGATTCAAAAGGTAAAAGACGCCAGAAAGTTAAAGCAAAGGAATTTGGATGAATGATTTTTTTGACAGCTTAAAAGATATAAAAAAAGAGATGATAAAAGAACTTGGTACGGAGCCTAAAAAAGAAGTAAAAAAGCACGTCGTAAGCAAGGAGGAAGCTATCGCCCATAAGGAGCAGACTCTTCAAGAGGAGTTCATGAAATACGTAAAAAATAGCGATATAAGGAAGATATGATAATCCCTTTTTCCACGCTTCCAAGCCTATGTCCGTATCTTAAAGATAGGGATTCAAGGATGGAGTATAACTACGTAAGCGATTGTGATTTTAAACTTAATGACGCGCTTACAAGGCGTGGATTTAGAAGGTTTGGCAGATATTTTTCCAAACCAAACTGCAAAGAATGCAAAGAGTGCGTAAGCATAAGAGTTGATGCGTTAAATTTTCATTTTGGCAAATCGGCTCGCCGCACCATAACTAAAAATATAGACACCAAAATATACATCTCAAGCCCCATAGTAGATGAAGATCATTTAAATTTATACCGCAAATACCACAAATTCATGGAGCAAAAGCGTGAATGGAAGTATTACGAGCTTGATTTTAGAAAGTATTATGAGCTTTACGTTGCGGGACACGACGAGTTTGGCAAAGAGGTTTCATATTATGTCGGCGGCAAACTCGTAGGAGTTGATCTGATCGATGTTTTAAGTGACGGAATTTCTGCGATTTATTGTTATTATGATCCTGATTTTTCGCATTTGTCGCTAGGTAGATTTTCGCTCTATCAGCAAATTTTTTTAGCAAGGCAGAATAATTTGCGCTGGATCTATCTGGGGTATTATGTCAAAAACTGCCCTAGCTTAGCCTACAAAGGCGAATTTAAGCCTTATCAGGAGCTAGCCGGATATGTAGAAATGGACGTCGAGCCCGTTTGGAGTAGCATGGAACGCTAATTGCTTGAATTAACGTAATTAAAATTGGAGAAATTTATGGACGTTAAGCAGACTTTAGAATCTTTAAGCATAGAGACAACCGATAGTAAGCTGTTTTGCGAGCTTAAAAGCGTGATGAACAAAAACTTTTCCAAAACACTTGGGCAAAAACATAAAGTTATATCGTTTTATGACGAGAGTGAGCTTGTGCAACGTAAATATTTTTTTAAATTTATAAGCAAACTTTACCAAAAAGCGCATAGCCAAGAGCTTGATATAAAATTTGCCGAGTACAAGACAATCAAGCTTCTTTACAAGCAGCCAAATTCGCTTAAAATCATAATATCTGCCGATGTAAAATTTGCAAAAAACGAAGTAAATTTCAAATTTGGAAAACCAAACGCTCTTTTTATAAGCTACATCTCTCAAAAATTTAAAAACTCGGAAATTTTCTCAGATGAAAACCAAGATAATCTAACGATAATAATCAAAAACAGTAGCCAAACAAAAGGGCTTGACGAGCTATTTAGTAAAAACGAACATATGTATTTTGCCGTGAATTTTAACTATGAACAAAGAGATTTTATCAAATTCAAAAGAGAGATAAACATACAAAATTCACAAAAATTCGTAAAAAGATTTTCAGCGCTTGCAGGGCTTTTTGATGAGCATTTTAAAACGCTTGAATGCGATATAAACAGTAGCTTTCAAAGCGTTAGAAGCAGATATCTTGAGCTGGTTAAAATCTATCATCCCGATCGTCATGCAGGCAAATCAGCTAAAATTCAAGACGAATATCGCATGAAATTTGAAAATATCCAAAACGCCTACGAAAGCTTAAAGCCGTATTTTAAAGAGCAAGAAATTTTCATAAGCGCATAAACTTATAGTAGCTTAAAAGTGTTTTAAGTGCCAATAATATAGATGTATTAAAATTCGATCTAAAATTTAGACTAAACCCTGCACACCAAACAGTATAAAACAATATCCGGCTTAACCTTGCATCAGATAAATTCTCTTGCGCTGGCTGGAGCTGGCGATATTTAGCGCCTTGCGGTATTTCGTAATAGTTCGCCTGACCATATTTACGCTAAATTCTTTTTGGATAAGCTCTAAAATTTTAAGGTCGCTTAACGGCTTTTTAGGATTTTCATTTTTAACTAAATTTGCGACGAAATTTTTAAGAGCGGCATTTGAAATCTCCTCGTCAACAGCAGCCGAAAAGAAGCTTTTTATCGGTACCGTGCCTCGCGAACAGACAAGATATTTGTTTGATATCGCGCGCGAAATAGTAGAGGGATTACGCCCCAAGTCATCCGCGATATCTTTTAGTCTCATAGGCTTTATATCGCCTCCAAAAAAATAATCATACTGATACTCAACTATCATCAAGGCAATCTTTTTTAGCGTAGCTTTTCGCATATCAAGAGCATCTACGAGGTCTTTTGCCTCTTTTATACGCGTGCTTACAAACTCGCTTTTCTCATCAAGTCCTTCGGTATCAAGCAAAATTTCAGGGTAAAATTCATCATTTATAGCTATCTCAACTCTTCCGCCGGAAGTATTTATGAAGATATCTGGAATTTTAGCCGGCGAATCACTTAGATACTCGATCGCGGGCGGGTTTTTAAATTTACGCACGATAGAAATAGCCTCATCGTACCGCTTCATTTTTTTTAAATTTTGAGCCAAATTCTGCAAATTTTCAAAATTTTCGATGATAAATTTAACATCTTTTTCAAGCTCGCTATCAAGCTCAAATTCACCCATCTGAAATAAAAAACTCTCTTTATAATCCACCGCGCCCACGCCACAAGGCTCCAGATAGGCAAAGCGCGCCCTAACCCGGTCTACTTCGCTTCTATCAAAGCCCACAAAAACTTCATCACTCCACTCAAAGTACCCCTCATCGCTAAGGCACTCTATGATTTTATTTGCGATAATTTGGGATTTTTCAGTAGGAAATAACGGCTTGTTTATTTGAGGCAAAAGCTTATCGTATAGACTCTCTTTAAAAACGCTGTAAGTTTCGATATTTTCACTTGAGGATTTTTTTGAAATTTCGCTAAAAAAGTTCTTTTTAGATGAATTTTGATTTTTATGCTCGATCGTTACAAATGGATTTTGCGCCACAAAAGGCTCAAGAGTCTCTTTTAGCTCTTCGATACTTGAACTAAGTATCGGAAGCCAACTTCTAAGAGTATGCGAAAGCTTGCCTTTGGGGGCTATAGATGCGGTTTGCTTTAGCATATTATTCTAAAAGCTTAAAATCTTGTCCGAGATAGTGTGTCTTAACAAGCTTATCGTTTGCCACCTCCTTGGCGTTTCCAGAGGCTAAAAGCGAGCCGTCTTTTATAACGTAAGCCCTATCGCAAATTGCCAAAGTCTCCCGCACATTATGATCTGTTATCAGCACTCCTATGCCTAAATTCTTAAGGTCTCTCACTATGCTTTGTATATCGCTAACGGCTATAGGATCAACGCCGGCAAAAGGCTCGTCAAGAAGCAAAAATTTTGGCGTTATTATGAGGCTTCTTGCGATTTCGCAGCGCCTTCGCTCACCGCCGCTTAGACTTACGCCCTTTCTTAAGCGAATCGGCTCGATATTAAGCAAATTTAGCATCTCATCTACTTTTTGCTCCTGAACGGCTGTATCTTTATATAAAATTTCAGCCCCGAGCAACAAATTTTCTTCTACCGTTAAATCCTTAAAAATGCTTGATTCCTGAGGCAGGTATCCTATGCCCATGCGAGCGCGCTTGTGCAAAGGTACATTTGTGATATCGACACCGTCAAGATAGATATTACCGCTACTTGGGGGTATCAACCCGCAGATCATATAAAAAGTAGTCGTCTTGCCGGCTCCGTTTGGACCAAGAAGACCTACAACTTCACCACTTTGTATATCAAGCGAAATGCCTTTGATGATATTTGTCTTTTTTATCGTCTTTTGTAAATTTTTAACTTCTAGCTTATGCACCGCAAACCTCGTATTTTCTTCCTTTTTCATGAGGAGTTATGCAAATTTTTATATAATCTATATCAAATTTCTTAAGCATATTTTCAAGTTCGTCATCGCCCCACTCTACTAAGTGCAACCCCTCTTCAAAGAAATTTTCAAAAAGTCCGTTTTTTATAATTCCTTCAAAGCCGTTTTGGTAGATATCGTAATGAAAAATTCCGTTTTCATACCCTTGCATCACCGAAAACGTAGGAGAGGTAACGTCCGAATTTACACCATGAGCCTTTGCTATGGCTTTTACAAGAGTTGTCTTACCGCTTGCAAGATCGCCCTTTAGGATTATAACTCCTTCTCGCGGCAAAATTTGAATCAGTTCATCAAGCTCGTCTAAATTTAGTATAAATTCTTTTTTCATAGCTCTTTTACATACTCGCTTTGGGCTGATTTTGGGATACTTTTCGTCACAGGGATAGCCAAAACCTCATAACTCATCTCTTTGGCTAAAAATTTAATCGTAATCTTATCGCCGATTTTCACCTCTTTGGCGGGCTTTGCCACAACTCCGTTTATGCTTACTACGCCGCTTTTGCACATGTCTTCACTGATCGCTCGACGCTTGGTAATATTAACCGTATTTAAAAATTTATCTACTCTCATAAAAGCGATTTTATCCAAAAAACTCTTAATCTAATAAGATTTTAAGATAAAAGTCAAGCCCGATTTTGATAATAGATTGTGATCAGTTGATTGTAGTTATTGATAAATCGGTGTTTAGAGTGTTTTTAGCAATTTCTTTCAAAATGTGGAGTATCTATAAAGCTTTTAAAATTTCCGCCCCATTTGTTTTCAATTGATAAGCTTTCCCAATAGTCGCCTATTGCTTGTAGCTCTTGCTTTGAGGTTATATAATTGTTATCTTTGAATATATGTAAATCAATAGCACATCTTTTTAAGTGCATTGAATTAGATGTTTTAGATTTGCCTTGATTAATGTAAATTTCTTGCTGCTCTTTAGTTCTTTCGGCTTCGCCTACTCTTACATCGTAGTTATTATCGTGGAGGTAGTTTAGCAGGATAGCTAAGTCCTTACTAAAATTTTCTTGATGTTTTCCTAGTGTCATATTTAAATCTTATCTCGGTTTGTTTGGTGATTATCTTAACTAAGTTTTCTAAGCTGTCAAGTCTTTTATTAATGCTATCTATCCTTAAAGATATTATCCAGTTAAGACCCGTAAGCAAAAGAGCCGATACTGTTACTATCGGCTCAAGATGATTTAAAAAATCAAATAAAGTCATTACGATATAGCAACTTCTGATATACCGATGATATAAACTTCATCAAATTTAACGTTATTAAATGTAACGTCTTGTAGAGCTGTTTTTATTTCGCTCTCTTTAAGTCCAGCTTTGCCGTAGAAAGTTAAAGTATGCTTTCTACCTGCTTGACTTTTACCCGTAACGGTTACCCTTAACACGCTTGCCTCTACTTCATTACCCGAAGTGCTTTCAACCTCATAAACGTTGTAAGTTCCCTCTAAGTGATTATCGCAAAAAGCTTTAGCCGTTGCTCCGTCGGCAGGAACTGCAAAGCAAAGGTTCTACCTGCTATTTGATTTCTTACTAATGATTTAGCCATTTTCTTATCCTTTCTTACTTGTCAAATTTAAGCGTTACGTATTCGCATTTTACATCGCTATCATAAGAGCTATCAAATTTACCTTTTATATCGGCTAAAAGCTCTGGATATTCGCTTGCGTTTTTAACGTGAGGAAGTGTAAACATTGTAGAAATTCTACCGTTTTCGTTTCTATCGCCTACGATAAACACTTTTTTGTTTAAAGGATTAGGGATTTGATTTAGAGCTTGACCGCCCGAACCCACAGACTTATATTTCTCAACCTTGCCAGCCATTATGCCGATAAGTTTTTGTTTATCGCCATCACTGCCGACTACATCAATACTTAAAGGTCTTAAACCTTGAATTGTTTGTTTTAACATTTCCTTTACTCCTTGAGTTTATTTTATGTTTGTATATATACGCTTGAAATTATAAGAAATGGATTGTAAAGTCGCACAAAGCAACAAGAAAAACACCTAAACAACGGGAAAGTAATTGAGTAAAATGCGACTAATTAAGATTTATTTAAGTGAAAAAGACAAATAGAGTATTACGAATAAAAGAAAATTAATTATTTAAAACCGGGAAAAACAAAAAAAGCTCAAGTCAAAAAGTTAAATTTTAACAAGCAATCAAGCCGGATAAAAATACATCTCTCATTATTTCCTATTGTGGAAAAATACCGCTTAAAAAGCTGGTGTTACGCTGACGGCTTGAAAAACTTTCAGATCGCGCAGAGCGCGGGAAAGTTTTTACTGCGCCCTAAGCTCCACACAAAGCTTTTAAGCAAATACCCACAATTAGGAAAACAATGAGAGAAAATGAGAACTTGGGGAGGGGGTAAGCAGGGTTAAGGGGTAAATTTATTCCATAAACAAAGCGCAGCTGACTTCCTCTATTTTCATACCGCCCGTTTCTAGGTGTGTCTTTATCAAGCTTGATAATTTGCTTTCGGTCATTGTCTTTTTAACATTATGGATTAATGTTTGTTTGCTTCGGCGGTTTGAGTTTTTACAAAAAGCTTTATATTGCTTATAATAGTTAAAGTCGTCAATAGGCGGCAAGGTTGTTTCGTCCTCAAAATGAACCTCATAAATATACTTAATTTTAGCAGTAGAAACAGCCTTAAGAAAAGCTTGTAAATCTGCAAGGCTTTTGGCTTCAAGTTGTGAGGTAATAGTGCGGTTTCCTTGTTGCTGGGTTATTTTGTATAGTGGCATAGTTATCCTTTTTTTATATTTTAGTAAATTCAGCCGTAGCGATACTAGGTTGAAGCATTTCAATTCTAGTGAAATATAGGGTTTGAGGATTGTAAAAAATACGAAATTTTATATCAAAATTATAATTATACTTGTGGTCAAAAGAGCGAACATAATTAACAAAATCCTGATTAAAATAACTCATTTCATCATAAGAAAACTGCGTGCAAGTTTCTTTAAGCAAAGATAAAGAGTTCAAAAAATGATTATTTATCTTATCAAAAATAGCCAAAATCGTCTCATCAACAGAACAAACTAAATTTAAAAGAGCAGACACATCAATATCTAGAGAGGAAGTAGGATATTTAATTTTAGAAATATCATAAGGAAACCCACGAGCGATAGAACCGACAATAGAAAGAGCGCTTAAATACTCAAAAGGTCTATAAGGGTGATAAGAAAAAAAAAGGAATTCCTAAATTACTATGAAGAAAAAAAATCAGTGCCACCATATTGATAACCTTCACCATTTATAAAACACAGCATTTTAAGAAAATTTGAATGGCTGGAAACAAAAGAATAATCCTTAAAACTTTCACAGCATTTACAGCAAGCACCCATTAAACCAAGCATAATATCACTTATCCTTACCGACTATACCCAAACAAAGGAGTTTTAAATAATGATTTGTTTGATCTATTTTTTGCGATAAAGTGATATTAGTTTCTTTATCTGCACCTAAAAATTTATTAAGTTTTTCAAGATTTTCGTTTATCTTTCTTAATTGCTCCATTTCTTGAGCGAAAGCGTTTTCACAATCAAGAGCCATTAGGGATTTACTCCTTTCGTTTTATTGTTAAAATAACCCAAGCCGTTAAGCATAGTCATAAATTGCTCGCTTAAGCCCGTTATATTGCCTTTATCATCTTTTACATACATAAACTCGGCGACTTTATTAAGACTTTCAATATCCACAGCAGTGCCACCCGTTATACGTCTTAAAATTTCTTTATCGTTAGCGGTAAATTTAGATGTTAAGATTTTAAAAAGCAGTGTTTGATTAAAGCTATCGGCTTTAGCCTTTGCATAAGCCAACTGTTGGTCTTTAGAGTGCATTATAAGCTCACGTTGTTTCATAACACCATCAGCACGATTATAATATTGATTTGCGCTCTGCTGTGCATTAAAAACAGTATTAGCACCATCAACAACAACTTTAGCATATTGTATGCGCTCCTCCATAGAAGCACCAAAAATTTTAGAGAACATACTTGCCTTAACACCTTTTTTAAATTTCTTTAAAAGACCCGTAGCTTTACCAACTAAAGGATTTAAAATAGTGCCTAAAAGAGCAATAACCACAGCTAAAATTTTACCGATAATTGCCTCTTGTTTTTGGATATAAAGCATTAAAGCAGAACTAAACATAATAGTAGTACCACTGTTAATAGCCTCTTTAAGTATTCCGTCGTCCATTCCGTTTGCCTTAAGACGTTGTAAAACCTCATTATAAGCGACGTTATAGGTTAAATCCTCAAACATTTCATCAATGCCGAGTTTTAAAATCCGAGTGCCGTTATTTTCAGCCATTTTAAAGCCCCATAAAAAATCTAACAGAAACAGAAATAAAGAAACCTAAAAGAATAAAAAACAAAAAAGTAAAAAAAGTAAATTTACGACCTTGATTTTTTTTCATAACAAATCCTTTTAACTTGAAAATTCTTTATCAATCTCACTAGGTAAAGTGAAATTAAATATCTTAGTTATATCAGGCAAATTACCAAACAATGTATCAATATCCGTATCGTCAAGCTCAAACGAATTAACATCGGTTGCAGTCCTTGCCCTTGTAGCTTGATATTGTAAAGCAACAGCACGAGGGGAAGCGTTTGTTATGGTTTTGCCGTCTAAATCTGCAATGTTTTGAGCGGTTTTTTGATAAGTGTCTTGATCTTTATAAATTTCATAGGTTTTAGTTGAGTTTTCCACCTCTTTTGTTTTTTGCTCGAGCATAGATTTATTATAAGCCATAACTTCGGCAGGCAAAGAAACTTCAACGGGCTTATTAACGGACAATTCAGCCTCCAAACGTCTTATAACTACATCGTTTTGAACTTTAACGTTATTCTTGACTTCCGCCGTCATTTTTCCGCTTGTGATAGCATTTGCGACACGTTGAGAGTTATTAATCGCAGTTGCATTCATAGCGGATATAAGCTCATTATTTGCGAGTTGAGCTTTACCAAGATTATCAACAGCCGAAGCAATAGACCTTAAAGCAACATTATCAACAGACGGCTTAACATCTGGCTTAGTTAAATCCTGCGGAACATCTTTGACAACAGTATCACCAGCCGATATATTAGGCTTAAACCCCTCTTTGTTTTTGTCTTTATCGCCAATTTTTTGAAGCAATGGAGCAACAAAGCCAGCAGTATCAGGATTTGAAGCTAAATTATTAACACCTAAAACCTTGACAGCATAGACAAGAGATGTCAAAAGCTCTGTTTGAACAGCAAATATCTTATTTTGTTCCGAAAGAACAGAAATCAAAGAAGGTGTATTACCAACAGTGGGAGGAGGTGGTGTATTCTCAACATTACTTACAAGATTTTCAACTTTCTTATCAATTTGTTTATCTTTATCACCAAAAACCCTATCATAAAGCCAAACAAGACCAGTCCCAATACTAGAACCAATAAAAGCATTAAGCCAATTAGCCTTAACATAAGCGGTAGCAGCACCAACTAAAGGAACAGCCATAACAAACCCCTATTAAGTAGCAGGAGGAAAACCGCCACCATTATCACCAGAATTATTATCCTTGATAATAGTTTCAGGCTCAAAAGTGCGAGTTAAAAAAGACTGCGGACAATAAAAAACGCAATCACCCGAAAGGCTTGACAATTTATAACAAATTATAAATCCATTAACTGAATTTAGCATAAAGAAAGAAGCAACAATTTTATGAACTCTATCATCAAATTTAAACTTAACAAATTGACCGTCTTTTAAAGAGCCAAAACTTCCATTTAAAGAATTTTTACCAATATCAAACGGAGACGGAATTAACGAATTATCCTCAACAGGTTTATCAACCTTACTCAAAAATTGCTCTGGGCAAATAATACCTTTAGCCTTATCATCGATCTTATTTAAAACATAAAAATTGACATAACTATTTTCAGCGACAAGCATAGAATAAGAACTATGCACGATAAAAATGCCGTCATAACCCCTTACATTAACTTGAGTTTTATGAGGCAAAGAGCCGTTATCAGCATCAAATCCTTGAGGATAAACAAGAGCAAAATTTTCAAACATATCAATCCCCTTTTAAGAGATTATCTTATAAAATTTATCAAGCGATTTATCTATAACCTTGATATTTTCGCTTAATAGCTCAAGCTGTTTATAATCTATGCTTTTACCCTCTTTAGCCTGATTTGCTATATCATCTATTGCCTGCGAAGTGGCAGTAAGACCTAAAACAACATCATTAGCGTCTTTACTATCTATTTTTGATAATTCGTCTAAGACCTCACTAGCCAAAACAATTGGAACACTAGCCTTTGGCAAGAATATAGAAGCTAAAGCACCTAACCCCTTAACGATAGGATTTACCTTATCAGTAAAATCCGCAATTTTTCTTTATTGATTGACATTTTTACTCCTTGTCATATAAATTTAATGTATTTTCTTTGATAGCAAAAAGATACTTAACCCCACGAACAAGATAATATCCCTTTTCATCGGTAAGCTTTGCTAAATTTATTTGATAGCTTTGATTTTTATATTCAATCATAGCCTTATCAAAAAGCCACGAACCCTCTTTTATATGCCTACCCGTATTCAGATAGTGCATATCATCATACCTTTTAAAAAATTCTTTCTTAAGCTTAGGATTATTGAAATCAACACAGACTTTTTTATCCCCTTTGCTTAATAAGTCATTTAAGATACTTTCTAAAATAGTCATTTTAAAACCTTTAAAACATAAAATTTCAAAGGATTTCCGACAACAACAAAACCCCTTTTAAGCCACAATGCTTGAAACCTGGTCCAATTCATCATTTAACCTTTGATATTTAATAGCTGTTAAAGCATCTATAATAGGTTTTTTATACTCCTCGTTTATCATCTCTTTTAAAGCGATAATAAATTGGTCTAAAGCAAAATAAACCAAGCTTGAATAAGGATTAACAATATCAAGCCCGTTATCGTTAATAACCTTTTCGTTATCGTTAAACGAGCCTGCAATTTTACTTAAGCCGTATTCGTGCAAATTTAGCCCCTGCTTTTCTAAATCTTTCTTGACTTCCTCAAGAACTATTAAAAAGTTATTATGCTCATAACCAAGATTTGTATATACAGCAGATATAAAAGCCTTAAGAGCCTTTTTAGATTTTTTTAAATCCCTTGACTTAATAAAGTCGTGTTTGCTTAGATGTTTAAATTTTAAGTTATCCCAATTAGCAAGATAATCCCAAAATTTAAAGCGGTTGTTATCACTTTCAGCTCTGAAATAAATAGAACGAATAGAAGTTGATACAATAGAATTAGAGCTTATACGCTCCCTTTCATCGTCCGTTAAATCATACCATTTACAAATTTTAAGACCGTCTAGCCAAAAAGAGCCAAGATTATTAAATACAAAGCTTACCTCGTCAATGGTATTTAGAGGAATAAGCCTTTTAAGCATTAACCTGCCAAACTCTACCTCGTGGCGAAATACGCATATATCCCTTTCAATGTTAAATCCGTTAAGCTCCCACTTTGTAAAAATTAAATTTGAGATGTTTTGATTTTGTATCTGTTTGATTTTGTCATAGACCCTAAACATATGAGGACTTTTACCGAAGCTCATACCCTCAAAGCGGTTAAAACGCATAAAGTTATTAACGTTTATATCACTTATAGATACTAGCCCTTTTACCTGCTCCTCATCGCTTAATAAATCATCATCGCTTAATAAATCATCATCGCTTTTACTTGATAGAACGGTATCGGAATAGCTACTTACCTTTTTAAGGGAACGGAAATTAAAAAAGTCGCTTGGAGTGTATTTAATACCCGTAACATCGGTGCATAAATCAAGACGTAAAATTTTAATAACGTATTTATCATCAAAAATACTAGATAAAAAGCTTTTTACCTGCTCCATACAAAGGATATGACCGTATTTAAGCAAATAAACGGAGCGAAATTGTAATTTTATATGATATATGCCTTTCGTATCGAAATCAGTATCGGAAACCGAAAAGAAAACATCATCATTTTTTACAAATCCGAAGTAATTAGCCATACCCTTTGAGCTTATAAAAAAATCGCCGTGATTTAGCCATAAACTTGATTTAACAACCTTTTCGCCGAAAGCTTTTATATTTTGTGCGCTTTCTTTGGCTACTCTTACTTTATTAACGAAACTTTTAAATTGAGTGTCAAAAGTATATTTATCGGTGCAAAGAATACCGATAACTAAAGTATCTACGCCTTGATGAAGTATTTTAAGGTTGTTTAGGTTGTAATTCATTGTTAAAAATCCTTTTAAGCTTAATTTCAGTGTTTGTCCCGCCTATACTACCTGATAGGCAGGGCGTCAGCAAAACAAAACGCCCCGAAAATTAAGCTTTTACTCCCTCAAACCTAAGCATTGCAGATACGAATAACTCAATCGCAGGAACAAATTTATCAAAGACGATAACAGGTGTCGAATTATAATTATCCTTATATGGCCTATATTCTATCTTTCCGCTTGCGATATAAATCTCGTTTTCTTGAAGCTCTAAAAATTGAGCTTGAGTAATCCTTGTGGTATGCTCTCCGCCCGAGTTCATAGCGACATAAGTCATCACGTAGCTATCCTCCCATTTTTGGATCTCTCCGAAGTCATCGACCATAGAATTGCCGTCTTTATCGGTCTTAGTCTTTCCGTCAATTTTTTTGAGTTTTAAAACTTTTATTCTTTGCTCGAATAAATCGTTACTTTGATTAAGAGCGTTATAAATCTCTCTTGCTCTTAATTCTTGCTCTGGTGTAGTTAGGGCATTAGTTTGCTTTGCCATTTTTAGTCCTTTATGTTTTCTAATAAATATCTATCTTGGATAAGACGAGATAACCTAGTCTTATCAACGCCACTCTCTTTTATTAAATCCTTTCTTGATATACGCTTGTTATATCTTGAAAGAAGTTTATACACGCTATATAAAATCTTAATATGCTCCGAGCTTATGTAAATTTTTGCTATTTATAAAACTTTCATCGAAGCTAAAAAGGGATTTTAAATATCTAACTATCGCACACATAACGGCTACGATAGCAACTTTTTTACTTTTACCTTTGTTTATTAGGTTTTCGTATTTTTGTCTGAATTTATCGTTAAAACGTATAGATACAATGGCAACTAAGAATAAAACACGTCTTATACTTGAGCTACCTTTTTTATTGATACATTTGGATTTTTTAATCGATATTCCGCTTTCATAAATGCGAGGGGATAAACCAAGAAACGATATAAACTGCTTTGCGGTTTTATCTCGGTTAAAGTGTAGATTGGGGAATAAATTTAGTGCTAAATCTATGCTGAAACCCTTATTATTATTTACGATTTCATCACAATTCGGGATAAAGCTTTTAAGGATTTTGTAAGCGAGGATTTTAAGCTTTTTATATAAAGATGATATTTGATTAGTTAGAGTTGTAATGATTTCATTAAGACTTGGATCGCTTACGAAATCTTGAGACTTTTTAAAATTTTTTAATTGTGTTTGGATTTTAGATAAAAGAAGTATAGCCGAGTTATAAGATTTTATAAGGTTGTATTCTTTGTTATAAGTTGCTGGATTTAATTCGGAATGAAAAATTTTACAATATAGAGCAAGCCCGTAACTATCTTTTAAATCCGTTTTTTGATGTGATAAATGTTTTAAAAAATAGCTTGTTTTTTCAGGATTTAAAAGTGAATATCTAAGTTTTAAATCACTTAAGGCAGATTGCAAAACTATATGATAGTTATTTGTGTATTCAAATATGCTTTTATCGTTTCATAATCGTTTGGGAGTGAAACGTAAAGAGGTTTTTTAGTTTCATTTGAAGTTAAAAAGCAAATATCTAGTTTGTCCTTAGATACATCCGCACCTACAAAGAAATCATTTTTCATAATAAACTCCTTAAAAGAAAAATTAGGTATAATCTTTTCTTGTATTCAGTGTCTAAGATAAAAGCACTAAGATTTTTAATCAGATTTAACCTATAAAGCCCCTAAAATCTTTCTTGCAGTGTCTTAGCACTTAGGATACAATCAGAGGCTTTATAATTCTATGAAAAAATGAAATCAGAAATCAATATACAAAAATGTATATTTAGATTTTTGATTTGTGGAGTAATCATACAAGTAATTATAATTTTGCGAGCTTCAAAATCAGAATTTGATATCAGTTTAGACACCCAAAAAACGATAAATTTTTAGTAGAAATTAATTAAATTTGGCTAAAATTACAAATCTAACTTTTATAAGGATTTTATTATGAAAAAAGACGTTAAAAAAGTAGTTTTAGCATATTCGGGCGGTCTTGACACAAGCATTATTTTAAAATGGCTTCAAGATGAATACAAATGCGAAGTGATAACCTTTACCGCAGATATCGGTCAAGGTGAAGAGCTTGAGCCTGCAAGAGTAAAAGCGCTAGAGCTTGGCATAAAACCTGAAAATATCTTTATAGAAGATTTGAAAGAGGAATTTGTAAGAGATTTTGTATTTCCGATGTTTAGAGCAAACGCCATCTATGAGGGCGAATATCTGCTTGGCACATCCATCGCTCGACCACTTATAGCAAAAAGACAGGCCGAGATAGCGGCAAGCATAGGAGCCGATGGAGTAAGTCACGGCGCAACCGGCAAAGGAAATGATCAAGTTAGATTTGAGCTTGGATACTACGCCATAGGAGATAATCTTACTATAATAGCCCCTTGGAGAGAGTGGGATCTAAACAGTAGAGAAAAACTACTAGCTTATGCCGAAAAAAACGGTATCAAAATAGAAAAAAAACCGGGCAAGAGTCCATACTCTATGGATGCAAATTTGCTACACATAAGCTATGAAGGCTTAGTTCTTGAAAATCCCGCCAATGCACCAGAAAAAGATATGTGGAGATGGACAGTTGATCCAAAAAACGCACCAAATGAGAGCGAAATCATAGAGATAGGATACGAAAAAGGCGATCCCGTAAGCATAAACGGCAAGAGATTAAGTCCTGCGGAAATTTTAGCCGAACTTAACCGCCTTGGTGCAAAACACGGCATAGGAAGACTTGATATAGTAGAAAATCGCTCGGTAGGCATGAAATCTCGCGGTTGCTACGAAACTCCAGGCGGAACGATAATGCTAAAGGCTCACCGCGCCATAGAGAGTATAACTCTTGACAGAGGAGCCGCTCACCTTAAAGACGAACTCATGCCAAAATACGCAGAGTTAATCTACAACGGATACTGGTTTTCGCCTGAGCGAATCATGCTTCAAGCGCTAATAGACAAAAGCCAAGAAAACGTAAACGGAAGCGTAAAAGTCGAGCTATACAAAGGAAATGTAATCATACTAGGCAGAGACAGCAAGAGCGATAATCTCTTTAGTGAAGCGTTTTGCACCTTCGAAGAAGATAACGTGTATGATCAAAAAGATGCCGACGGGTTTATAAAGCTAAATGCGTTAAGGTTTATTATAGGGCGCAAAAACGGGCGCAAATTTAACTAAAATTTAAATTAAATAAGGACAAAAAATGAAAGTATTACTGATAAAAGACGTAAAATCTCTTGGCAAAGCAGGAGAGATAAAAGAGGTAAAAGACGGCTATGGAAACAACTTCTTAATAGGCAGAGGCTTAGCAAAAGCCGCAACTCCTGATGTGCTTCGCCAATATGAAGCGGCTCAAAAAAGAAAGGCCGAAGAGCTAAAATACGAACTTGCAAATTTAGAAACTCTAAAAGAGCAACTTGAAAATATAAAGCTGGTTATCAAAAAACCGCTTGGCGCTAACGGCTCGCTGTTTGGTGCCGTTACAAAAGACGAGATCGCTCACGCCCTTGAAGAAAAGCACAATCTAGCCATAGACAAAAAGAGCTTTGATACCGACGGACATATAAAATCAACAGGAATTTTTGACGTAGATGTAAAACTAGGTCACGGAATTCACGCCAAGCTTAAGCTAGAAGTCGAGGGCGAATAGTGTTTCATGCAACAACAATACTAGCCTACAAAGGCAAAAATAAATCCGTGATCGGAGGAGACGGACAAGTAAGCTTTGGTAACACGGTTCTTAAAGCAAATGCCGTTAAAATTCGCAAAATTCATAACGGAAAGGTTCTAGCGGGCTTTGCAGGAAGCACTGCCGATGCGTTTAATCTATTTGATATGTTTGAAAACAACTTAGAGCACGCAAAAGGCGATCTGCTAAAGGCTGTGATAGAATTTAGCAAAGAGTGGCGCAAAGATAAATATCTGCGCAAGCTTGAAGCGATGATGCTGGTGCTAAATCGCGATAAAATTTTTCTGCTAAGTGGCACAGGCGATGTGGTTGAGCCCGAAGACGGAAAGATAGCTGCTATCGGAAGTGGAGGGAATTTCGCACTTTGCGCAGCAAGAGCCCTTGATAAATTTGCACAAATTGACGAAGAAGAGCTTGTAAAAGAGAGCTTAAAAATAGCAGGAGAAGTCTGCATATACACAAATACAAATATAAAAACTTATGTTTTAGAATAAAGAGAGAGTATGAATTTAACCCCAAAAGAGATAGTGAAATTTTTAGATGATTATGTAATCGGTCAAAAAGACGCTAAAAAAATCATAGCAATTGCACTTAGAAACAGATATCGCAGAATGAAGCTTGAAAAATCGATGCAAGATGACATTGTGCCTAAAAATATACTTATGATAGGCTCAACGGGCGTTGGTAAAACCGAGATAGCCCGCCGCCTTTCAAAGATGATGGGCTTGCCTTTTATCAAAGTAGAAGCAAGCAAATACACCGAAGTTGGTTTTGTTGGGCGCGATGTGGAGTCTATGGTAAGAGATCTGGTTGCGGCTGCTATAAGTCTTGTAAAAACCGAATTTAGAGAGAAAAATCAAGATAAAATCGATGAGTACGTCGAGGATAAAATCATAAAAAAGCTTCTTCCGCCGCTTCCTACTGGTGCAAGCGAAGAGAAAAAGGCTGATTATGAAAGAAGCTATGAGAAGATGAAAACAAGACTTAAAAACGGAGACCTTGATGATCTAAACATTGAGATCGAGATCACGCAAAGCAGCTTTGACGCGGGAGCTAATATACCGCCTGATATGGCTCAAATGCAAGAGAGTTTTGTAAAAATCATAGGATTAAGCAACAAAACCACAAAAAAAGAGATGAAAGTAAAAGACGCAAAAGAAGCTCTTAAAAACGAAGCTAGCGAGAAAATTTTGGACATGGAAAGCATTAAGGCTGAAGCGTTAAGAAGAGCCGAGAACGAAGGCATTATATTTATAGACGAGATTGATAAAGTTGCTGTTAGCTCTGGAAATTCAAGCAGACAAGATCCTAGCAAGGAAGGCGTGCAAAGGGATTTGCTACCGATAGTAGAAGGCTCAACGGTAACTACAAAATTTGGTGTTATAAAAACAGATCATATCCTATTTATAGCAGCAGGCGCATTTCATATAAGTAAGCCAAGCGACCTCATACCCGAACTTCAAGGAAGATTTCCTCTTAGGGTAGAACTGAGCAGTCTTGATGAGGATGCGCTATATCAAATTTTAACTCAGCCTAAACACTCACTACTAAAGCAATACGAAGCTCTTTTGAAAACCGAAAACGTAGAGCTTAAATTTAGTGATGAAGCTGTAAGAACTATCGCTAAAATAGCCCAAAACGCCAATGAAAAAATGGAAGATATCGGCGCAAGAAGGCTTCATACAGTAATTGAGCGAGTAATAGAAGATATAAGCTTTGAAGCTAGCGAAAACAGCGGAAAAACGATAGAAGTTGATAAAGCGCTCGTAGAAGACAGGCTGGGAGATATCATAAAAGATCAAGATTTGGCAAGATATATACTATGAAATCGGGCTTCGTAAGCATAATCGGAAGAACAAATGCGGGCAAAAGCTCTCTTTTAAACTTCTTACTTGATGAAAAAATCACTATCGTATCGCATAAGCAAAATGCTACAAGGCGTAAGATAAGCGGTATAGTAATGAACAGCGAAGATCAGATAATCTTTACCGATACACCTGGACTTCACGAAAGCGATAAAACGTTAAATAAACTAATGATAAACGAGGCGATGAAATCAATGAGCGATTGCGATGCGATTGTTTTTTTAGCCTCGGTTCATGACTCAACTGGTGAATATGAGAAATTTTTAAATTTAAAACCTTCAGTGCCTCACATCTTGGTTTTAACTAAGGTTGACGAAGTATCAAATGATAAAATTTTAAAAAAAATATCAGAGTATTCTAAATTTCAAGATAAATTTACAGCCCTAATGCCTTTTAGCATCAAAAAACAAACTTACAAAAAGCCGTTGCTTGATGAAATTTGCAAGCTTTTGCCAGAGCATGAGTATTTTTACGATCCTGAATTTTTAACGCCTACTAATGAGAAAGAAATTTATAAAGAATTTATACTTGA
This sequence comes from Campylobacter sp. RM16188, assembly GCF_012978795.1. Lineage (NCBI taxonomy): Bacteria > Pseudomonadati > Campylobacterota > Epsilonproteobacteria > Campylobacterales > Campylobacteraceae > Campylobacter > Campylobacter sp. RM16188. The sequence goes on from NZ_LIWQ01000011.1 coordinate 63,182, forward strand.
AGCGATATATGACAATCTAAGCGACGAATTACCTTACTCAACGGATGTGCTAATAGATAAAGTTAAGGAAAAAAGAGAAATAATAGAAATTTTTGCTTCAATAATAACCGATAGAGAGCTACACAAATCAATGGTAATAGGGAAAAATGGCGAAACAATCAAAAGAATAGGTATAAATTCACGAAAAATGATATCAAAATTAACGGACAAAAAAGTCTTTTTAAAGCTCGTAGTTGTAGTAAAAAAAGGGTGGAGCAAGAATGAAAAAATTATAAAACAAATAAATAACTATTGATTTTTAATTTGTTTTTTATTAAAATAAGACGTGGTTGTTCATAAATTTTATAATTTAAAGTGATTGCAAAATGTTTGGCAAAGATAAAATTAAAATTAAAAAAAACGGCAATAAGATCGAAAATGGCATTGTCTCGATAGATCCTTATACCCAAGATTCATATATATTTTCAAAAAATGAATTTGCTCAATGCAGTATAGACAAAGTAAATAAAGAGAATTTCTTTATATCTTATCTAAAATACAAAGATCTTATGATCGGTACGGCAGAGATCCCAGGCACCACCGAAGACGGTGATATCCCAGATCTCATAACTATAAAAGCTTACGAAGAATTCGATCTTGATACTTCAAAAGACTACAAGATAACATATAGCGAAGCTGATAGCGGTGGTTCTGAAAATAAGATATTTAATTTGTTTGTTATAGAAAGCGCCACTATCGGTAAAATTTTTAACCCGATAGCAAAAAAAACTTCATATATAGACTATATAGTTGCAGCCCCTTTGATGTTTGGAGGTTTGTATAAGAAAAATTTAATGTCTATTCAAAACACAGACGCGTTTGTAGTTATACAAAACGATGATGCTTTTCTTGCGGTTTATCAAAACGGAGAATACGTCCAGTCAAGACCGCTTAGATATTCTATAAAAAATATGAACGAAAAATTTTCCGTTCTTCAAGAGAACAGAATAGACGAATATTCTTTTATGCAAATTTTACAAAACAGCGAAAATGAAAAAGATAAAGAGCACTTGGCTCAAATTTTTGACGAGATAGCTTATTATCTAAGCGATATTTTAAACAGCATAAGCAGAGTATATAACGTAAAAATTCAAAATTTATATATATTAAGCGATGTAAACATAAGCGGTTTATGTGGAACCATAGAAAACAGAGTAGGAATACCTACAAGCAACTTTGATATCAAAATTTCGATAAATACAAAAGATATACAAGTAAGCAATCTAAGCACCATAATGACTCTCTTTGCGCAAAACTACAAAGAAGAGCATAATGACAATTTTAACTTCTCAACATTTTTACGCCCTCCTCCTTTGTTTAAGCGTCATAGCGGAAAGCTTATGCTATACATAGCCGCAGGATTTTTAGTGGCATTTGCTTATCCTGCATACCAATATGCGGTAGGATTTATGACTCAGCAAGAGGTAAACAAGCTAACCGATGAATACAATATCGCACATGCCGAAGAAACAAGGATCAAAAATGAACTTGCAAGAATCGGAGCTGAATACGAAGAGATCAAAAAACTGCTTGATAGTGAAAACGAAAAGATAGATTTTAGGAAAAATCTTCTAACCGAAATTCATGACAAAAAAGCCAATTATCCTATGAAGAGCGTAGTGTTATACGAACTAACAAAATTAATAAGCGAAAAAGATATAAAAGTAGGTAAAGTCGTAAACAACGATAAAAATATGACGATAATGCTTTTAAGTAACAACGAAAAACAGCTTACGGAATTTATACAAAACGTAAGCAACGAGATAAAATACTCTATAACAACACAAGAGATTATCTTTGATAAAAATAAACCAAATCCAACTTACGAAAGTAACGTTACGGTAAAGATTAAATAATGAAAAAAGACAGCACTTTAGTAAAAATAGACAACTATTTCGATAGTAAAAAAAGCAGTGAAGTATCTATGATACTTTTAGGAGTTTTGGTTTTGGTCGGGTATCTTACATATGCCTTATCTTGGGATCCTGCGCAAGATTTTTACGATACTACAGCAAGAGAGCATCAAGATATAACGTCTAAATTGTATCAGACGAATAATTATTTGGCTACAAATAATACAAGCAAAGTTCAAGAGCAACAAGCCAAACTAAATGCGCTAAAAGATAATCTTGAGACAGCCAAATTTACAAACCAATATTTTGACAATAAGCTAAAAGAGTTATCTTATCTTTTGTTTAATGAGCAAAATTGGGCTAAATTTTTAGACAGCTTGGCATTTTTAGCAGACAAAAACGATATAAAAATTGTAAAAATAGCCAACGAGTTTAAAAACCCCACACCTCAGAAAATTGAGCAAGTATTAGACATCAAGATAGACTTTGAAGGAGGCTTTAAAAATATCGTAGGATATATAAATTCTATAGAAGAATCCGATTTGGTAGTAGATGTAAATTCAATGGATATCAATTCCACCAAAAAAGATCTGATAGGAAATATAGGAATTTACGTATGGGGGATGAAATACTAATGAAATTTTATAAGATATCACTTATTATCGCATCTTGTTGTTTCATGTTTGCAAACGAAACACCTCAAGATGTCAAGCAAGAGAACATACAAGAGTATGATCAAATGTTTAAGGCCATAAATACTCCAAGAAAAGGGCTAAATGACGGTAATATAAGCAAGATACCAGATCCTTTTTTAGTTCAAAAATCTACTCCAAAGACAATAGACGAAAATGGTTCAGAAACAGGAAGTTCTACTCTTAGTCTGCATGCAATATTTGGAGATAGAGTTAAAATTAATAATAAATGGTACAAAACAGGTGAGAAAATAGGTGAATACAAAGTTGGCAAAATTAAAAAATCAAGTGTGATTTTAGCCAGCAAAGAACAAAATTTAGAATTAAATATTACTCAAGGAAAGAATAATGTCGGCATTAAAATTAAATAAAATACTAGCAATTATTGCTTTTTTAGCTTTTTCTTTTTCATCGGCAATGGCTGCTGATAGTTGCAAAACTAGAATTTTTAACCTAAAAATAAGTGAACAAGTTTCTATACAAGAAATTTTAACGCAGCTTTCAGATCTTTGTAACTTTAGTGTTATCACAAAAGACCAGTTTGCTAAAAATGCTATAAGTGAAGAGGTGTCAGGAATAAACATTAAAGATATGACGTTAAACGAAATTTTTAATATTTTGCTTCACGAAAAAAACATCAACTATACTTTTGAAAAAGGTGTATTAAAAATTTCGGCTCTTCAAACAAAAACATTTAAGATAGACTATATAACCTCGGTCAGAGAAGGAACCGCGATAACAAAAGCTTCTGTGGACTCAGCACCTATAGAAGTTGGTAACGAAGATGATGAAAAAGGCGCGGAAGATCTTAAAAAAGGCGGCGGGAAACTTGATAACCTTATTAGAACAGTTGAAAGATTTGACTTCTGGGAAAAGCTTGATGCCGAAATCAAAGCCATCCTAAATAACACCACGGAAACTATAGTGGCTCCTGATCCAATCATAAATTCTAATGCAGGGCTAGTTACCGTAACAGGAACAGCTGCACAGATAAAAAGAGTTTCTGAATACATTGAAGATGTTCAAAATCGCCTTAGAAAACAGGTAATAATAGATGTTTCAATAATATCTGTTGAGCTTGCAAACAGCTATACAAAGGGTATTGACTGGAGTAAATTTAATATAGGGTTTAAAACAGGGCTATTTAACAGATTTATACCAATAGGTATGACCGAAGAAGTCACAAAAGACGCTGCAGGCAATCCAACTACAATACAAAAATTCACTTATGGATCCACTCCAGGAAATACCATACACTGGTCTTCCAGAAATAATCAAAATAGTTTAAATAAAGGTTTGTCACAAACCATAAATCTAATACCTGGCTTTACATTTAATCTTGATGGAGTTATAAATTTCCTTGAAATAAATGGAAAAACAAAAGTGGTATCAAATCCAAAAATAGCTACTTTAAACAATCAGCAAGCTCTTATATCAGTAGGTGATAATATCAACTACAGGGTTAAACAAGAGAGTTCAAATGACAATGCCTTAAGTGGCAAAACAACTATCACATATAAACAATACTCAGTATTTATAGGAATTTTGTTAAACATACTTCCTGAAATTTCAGATGATAACAAAATAATGCTTAGAATCAATCCATCTTTAAGCAGCTTTAAATACAACGAAGATGACACAAGACAAACAACAGCCATAAGAGAGATAGCTCCTGATACAATCCAAAAGAAGCTTTCTACAGTAGTTCACGTAAATAGTGGTGATACTATAGTCCTTGGAGGTCTTATAGCTCAAAGCAAAGGCAAAGAAAATACTAAAGTTCCTTTCCTTGGCGATATACCTGTTTTGGGTCATGCATTTAAAAGCACAAAAGATCAGCTTAAAACAACCGAGCTTGTATTTATAATAACACCAAGAATTATAGATATCTCATCACCTACACCGGTAAAACAGACTTTAAAAGATTTAGGATTTTCAAGGTCAACGTATGAGCAATAACAAATATACGGTAATAAAACATCTTTTTGCCGAAGACAATAAAGATAGTAGTTTTATACACTTAGATAAATCTTTTGCAGCATATAAAAAGATCATGAATTTGATCGAAAAGCCAGTTAAGCTTATACTTTTTTACGGTAATCCGGGATGTGGCAAAACATTTTTGCTAAAAAAAGTTGTAGAGGATCTAAAGGATAGAGAAGATATAGTATTTTTTTCATATCCATTTTTTAATGAAAATGAATTTATGACATCTCTTTACGAGGAAATTTTCAAAGAAAAGCCTACAGAAAAAATTCAAAATTACGAAGAGTTTACAAGAATTTATAAATCAAAATTTAATGAAGAAAATAAAAAAGTTTTTACGGTTTTGCTTGATGAAGCACAACTTTATCCTGAACTTTTGATAGAAAAACTTCGCTTACTTTCAGATAGCGGATTTTTTAAATTTCTTTTTGCAATTCGCAAAACAGACGAAGAGCACGTCTTGACAAAAGACTATTTTAAAGCTAGAATTTGGGAAAGTATAGAGATGAGTCCTCTTGAAGTTAATGAGATGAGAGTTTATATGGAAAGTAAACTACAATCCAAAAAATTTGATTATCAGTTTTTAAAATTTACGGATGAGCAGTTAGAACTTATAAATAATATCACAAGAGGAAGCCTTACAATGCTTAATAGGCTTATGTTTAATTTCTTTGAGCTTTATGAGTATTTTGAGGATAATCAACCAACAATAATCAGTACGGACACAATGAGTACAAAAATTTTAGAGATGGCAGCCATCAGATCGGAGCTTATCAATGCTTGAAGTACAAGAAATTTTAGAATTAGAAAAAAAATGGAAAGCTTATGACAAAAAAAGAGCAAATCCAATTTCTAAAGAAAAGACTCACTATAACTATTTATTAGTAGCACTCCTTGCAGCTTCTGTTACCACAGCTTCGCTTGTGTTTTTTTATCTTGAAGAACCAAAAATGAAAGTTGCAGTGGCAAGCACTAATAGTACAACACAAGAAGTTAGACAATCTTTTGGAACAAAAGAGCCTAATATAAATAGCTCATACACTACAACAACAAAAGAACATGAAACTTTGACAGAAGAGTTGCCAAGCGGAACTCTTTTAAACCAAAACTATAATAATTTTGCGAGCAATGAAAATAGCATTGAGACAGAGAAGCAAGATATAACATCTTTAGCGCAGATGAATTCTCAGCAAAATCAGCAAGGATGGATATATTTAAATGAAAATGCTCAATCCTCTTTTGAAGCAAAAGCAAGCGGTGAAGTCGAGATACAAGAGTTAAGAAAACAAGTTTTATTTACAGCTCCAAATGAAGAGGCTATAAATTTAGAAGCGGATACTCAAAGTATACAAAATAGCATTATGGCTGAAAAAGACGAGGATAATTCATTTAAAATTCAAATCCAATCATCAGGTCCTGAGATATCTGTTGATGAGTTAAAATCAAAATTTGACAGGACAAACAGTTCTGAGCTTGCTACTTTGATAGCTAAAAAATATTATGACATACAAGACTATAAAAGTAGTGAAAAATGGTCTGTTATAGCAAACGAACTTAACAGCGACAACGAAGAAAGCTGGGTTATTTTTGCAAAATCAAAATACAACCTAGGGCAAAAATACGACGCTGTTAGGGTTCTTAAAATATATAATGAAAAAGCAAATTCAAAAGAGATTGAAACTCTAATAAAACATATTGAAAATAGTTCAATATAAATCAACATTTTTGCCGAGTCTATTTAAACAAATTTAATAGACTCGGCTTTTTTAATAAAAATATCTATTTAAACTATACAATGTTTAAAAATTAGTTAGTTATTATAACAAGGAGTGTTTGTGATAGATATGCCATATGAACTATTCTTATCTACCGCTTTAAAAAACAATCTAATATCCCAACAGCAAAAACAGGAAATAGAAGAGCTTTTATCCCAAGATAATAAATTTGAAAAAATAATCAAAGAAGTTGCACCAGATATCCAAGAACAAACAATCATCAACATCTTATCTGAGCTTTACAGAACTCAACGAATAAGCATAGCCAATATCCTAGAAAAATTCATCATAAATTTAAGCGATTTTTTAAAATTTACGGCTAAAAAATTTGAACTTGAATATATGGATTTAGACACTATAGATATAGATTATAGGCTATCTGAAAAAACCTCTCTTGCTCAACTAAAGAAATACGAGGCTTTACCTGTAAAAGAAGATGAAGTAAGGGTTTATGTAGCCTTCAGAAACCCATTTGACATAGCTGCTCAAGATAGACTTCAAAATATATTTAACAGAAAACTTCTAAAAGTAGTCATAGCAGATCCTTTTCAAATAGATAAGCATCTTAATAAAATAGAACTAAGCGAAAGTATAAAAGGCATAGTTGCTGATATAAGAAAAGAGCTATCTACGACCGCATCCGCGGGAGATGAAAATAGTTCGGGAATTTTAAAACTTATTGAAGTTATCCTAAAAACCTCAATACTAGGCAGAGCAAGCGACATACACATAGAGCCTACAGAGACAAACTGTATCGTAAGAAGCAGAATTGATGGCATGCTAACAGAAACCTTTATCTTTGATAAGGACATCTATCCTCCTATGGTATCTCGTATGAAGCTTTTATCCAACATGGATATAGCCGAGCGTAGAAAGCCTCAAGACGGTCGTTTTTCAGCTCAGATAATGGGCAAGGAGTATGATTTTCGTATCTCTACTCTTCCGATACTAAACGGAGAAAGTATTGTTCTTCGTATTCTTGATAAGTCAAAAGTACTAATAAGCCTTGAAAATTTAGGCATGCATCCTCAAAGCTTTGCCAAATTTAATAAAGCAATGAAAGCTCCTTACGGCATTATCTTAGTAACCGGTCCTACGGGCTCCGGTAAAACCACTACACTTTATGCTGCACTTAATGATATAAAGAGTGTAGAAACGAAAATTATAACTGTCGAAGATCCTGTCGAGTACCAGTTAAATATGATACAGCAAGTTCATGTAAATGAAAAAGTAGGACTTACTTTTGCTTCAGCACTTAGGTCTATCCTTCGTCAAGACCCGGACGTCATAATGATCGGCGAGATCAGAGATCAAGAGACGCTTCGTATAGCCGTGCAAGCAGCACTTACCGGACACTTGGTATTTTCCACTTTGCACACAAACGATGCTATAAGCGCTGTTACAAGAATCGTAGATATGGGTATTGAGCCGTATCTTATAAGCGGTTCTTTAGTAGCTATAGAAGCGCAAAGGCTTGTTAGAAAACTTTGTCCAAATTGCAAGCAAAAGACAACTATCCCTCTAACTCTTCAGGAGCAATTCAAAGACTATCTTCCTCAAGATTATCAGTTTTATAAGCATGTAGGCTGTGAAAAATGTTCTCAAACGGGATACACCGGAAGAGAGATGATAAGTGAAATTTTACCTATCAGCGACAAGATTGCAAGCATGGTAGCAAATGGAACAACAAAAGAAGAGATTAAAAAAGTAGCCTACGAAGAGGGCTTTATAGATATGTTTAAAGACGGTATCATAAGAGCTGCAAGAGGCGTAACGACTATAGATGAAATTTTAAGGGTTGCTAAAACATGAAATATTTTGAAGTAGAGTATATGTCAAAAGGCCGTAAGCAAAAGATGGTCTTAAGAGCAAATAATCAAAACGAAGCTAAAAACGTAGCAAAAATGAAAAATGCTGGTGCTATAGTTAAAATCGGAGAAACCAAAAACGTTCCTCTTGAAGAGCAGTTTCAAGATATACTTTCAAGAGCTAAAAATTTTGTTCAAGGCTCAAAGGTAAAAACTCCGAATTTAGTAGCCGCCGTAAGACAGCTAAGCGTAATGACAAATGCCGGAATTTCAATCCACGATAGTATAAAAGAAGTTGCAAACGCTACAGAAGATAAAAGACTTAAGGCTATTTTTTCAAATTTAAATGACGATTTAAATCAGGGTCAAAGCCTAACAGACGCCATCTCAAATTTTAGAACCGAGCTTGGAGATGTAGTAATAGCCATGGTTAAACTTGGCGAAAATACGGGTAATATGGCAGAGTCTTTACAAAAACTAGCAGATATCTTGCAAGAAGTTTGGGATAATCAGCAAAAATTCAAAAAAGCTATGAGATATCCTATGATAGTAATTACTGCCATAGTCATAGCTTTCGTAATACTTATGATGTATGTCGTGCCTAAATTTAAAGAGATATTTGAACAACTTGGTGCAAATTTACCGCTACCTACAAGGATTCTTCTTGGCATAGAAAACGCCTTGAACAACTATGGTCTTTATATATTAGGGGCTATTATACTTATAATATATGGCATAAGATATATGTATAGGACAAATGAAGACTTTAGCTACAACTTTGATAAATACCTGCTTAAAGTCTATCTTATAGGCAATATTATTTTTTATTCAACCATGAATAGATTTAATCTCATCTTTACAGAGCTTGTAAGGGCCGGAATTCCTATCGCTGAAGCTCTTGATACTGCAACTTTAACTGTTTCAAACCAAGAGATAAACAAAAAACTATCGACAGTTAAAATAGCTGTACAAAGAGGTATTTCACTTACTGATGCGTTTAGAGATACAGAGCTTTACGAAGGTATGCTTATACAGATGATTAGCGCAGGCGAGCAAAGCGGTAGTATAGATGCGATGATGGAAAAGGTAACGGATTACTACAAGGTTAAATTTAATGACATAGTAGATAACATATCCGCTTACATTGAGCCTATTTTGATAGGATTTATCGCTGTTATGGTAGTCTTTTTAGCACTTGGTATATTTATGCCTATGTGGGATTTAGCAAGCGCGGTTAAAAATTAAAATTAAAGAAAAAAGATGAATTTAACTACAAATTCAAAAGAGCGTCAAGTAAGCAGCGACGCTTTTTTAGTATCAAAAACCGACACAAAAGGCAAGATTACATATTGTAATATGCCTTTTGCGGAAATTGTAGGCGCAAAAAGCTCAGAACTTATAGGCAAACCTCATAACATCGTAAGACATCCCGATATGCCAAGAGTCATATTTAAATTTCTATGGGAATACATAAAAAACAAAAAAGAAATTTTTGCATATGTCAAAAATAGAAGCTTTGACGGATCGTTTTACTGGGTATTTGCAAATGTTACAGCTTCGATTGACGAAAGAGACAACATCATAGGTTTTTACTCGGTGCGCAGAAAACCAAATCCAAAGGCACTTGAGGTCATCATACCTCTTTATAAAGACTTGCTTAATGCGGAAAAAAGCGGCGGAATGGACGCTTCGCTAAAGCTCTTTGAGCAAATTTTAAAAAAGAAAAATACAACTTATGATGAATTTATGAATAATCTGCAAAGATTATAAGAGGAAAATTATGTTTTTTAACAAAAATAAAGTAAATTACGATGAAATTTTAGATGTAATTTCTCAGGCAAGAAACGGAATTTTAGAACCAAGAATACTAAATATAAACCCAAACGAACCTTTAGGTCAAATAGCTCTTGGCATAAACGACCTGCTAGATCAGATAGAGGCTTTGCAAAGAGAGATGGGCACTTGCGTAAAATCGGCCGAAAGCGGGATCGCATATAGAAATATTTTTACAGATGGTTTTAGGGGTCTTTTTAAGATAAATGCCCAGTCTATGAGTGAAGGCGTAGAGGGTATAAAAGCAGGTCAAAAAGGCAAAACCAGAGGAATTCTTTCTGAGAAATTTAGTGAGCTTGGCAACGGCAATACTGGCATAGCTGACGCAAAAAAAGATCTTGATCAAAGCATAAAAGACCTAAGTGAAATTTCAAGCGTGGCGCAAGACACTTCAAGCAAGGCAAGCGAAGGTATAATCGCCGTAAATGAATTAAGCTCAAATATGAACGATCTTGAAAATTTAATTACCGATTCAAGCGAGGCAATTAGAAATTTGACTAACAGAACGGCCGAGATCAGCTCTGTCGTAAATTTAATAAAAGATATCGCAGAGCAAACAAATTTGCTAGCTCTTAATGCGGCCATCGAAGCGGCGCGTGCAGGAGAGCATGGGCGCGGATTTGCCGTTGTGGCAGATGAGGTTAGAAAACTAGCCGAAAACACACAAAAAGCAACAAGCGAGATCGGCATAAATATCCAAACCTTGCAGCAGCAAACAAACGATCTAAACGAAAATTCAAACAAAATAACACAAATAGCCCAAGTAGCTAACGTAAGCGTTGCTAATTTCAGAGAGGCGATCAACGTATTTAGTGAGGGGGCTACAAAAACGGCTCAAATTTCAAAACACGTTGAAAATAAATCAATAGGAATCATGGGCAAAATCATCCAAGTGATCTACAAACAAACCGCCTATAATAACGTTATAAACGAACGCGGATTTGACGAGGTCATGCAAAAACAATTCGAAAACATGCATAATTGGTATGAAAATGACTACAAGAAATACTTTGGTTCAACCAAGAGCTTTGACAGGATTAAAGAGCCCGCTAAGCAGCTTGATGAACTGATGCTTAAAAATTTAGAAGAGTCAAAAGACGGCTACACAATGGATGATATTGAAAAATTCGTAAGTAGATTTAAAAAGCTAAAAGATACGAGCAGCGACATATTTAAGATTATAGACGCGGTCATCGAAGAAAGTAAAAAATAGAAAAATAAAAGCAAAATTTGCGATTGCGAAATTCAAATTAAATTACGAATTAAAACGCAAAAACTTGTAAACAAGCGTTTGCGTTTTAAGAGCTAATTTCAAATCAAACATCTTTATCTTGTCTTTAAGATCAATTTCAAATTTTAAAGGCAAGATAAAGACAATTCAATAAAATTCTTTTGTTTTAAGCATAATACACGCCACAAATTTAAAAGGCAAAATAGCCTTTTAAATCTTACATAAGAAGTTTTTTAGCACACTCCCCTATTCTCTTAGCATCACAAGTTGCACCCAGTCTTTCTCTTGCCAGCTTTGATACATTTCCTATGTCTTTTACGCTTGACGCACCAATCTCAGCGATTATATCTCTTATTTTGGCTTCTAGCTCTGTGTCATCCAGTTGCTTTGGCAGATACTCACTAATGATCTTCATCTCGTCTTCTTCAGCCTTAGCCAGATCCTCACGCCCGCATTTTGTGTATTGCTCTATAGAATCAACCCTTCTTTTTACCTGAGTTTGCAAAATTTCAAGCACTCTTTCATCGGTCATCTCGACTCTTTCATCCACTTCAACCTGTTTTATAGCCGAATTTAAAAGTCTTAGTGTATCTCTTCTAAAATTATCCTTTTGCTTCATTGCAGTTTTTATATCTTCTAAAATTTGCTCTCTTATCGTCATTTCTATCCTTTAAATTTGATTTTGAATTATAACAATTGTAAATTTAAAGCAAAATTTAATATAATCAAATAAAAAAGGATAGACATGCTACTTGGCGTAAACATAGATCATATCGCGGTTTTAAGAGAGGCTCGTCGCGTAAACGATCCGGACATCCTTCAAGCTTGCTTTAGCGCCTGCATGGCAGGAGCCGATCAGATAACGATCCATCTTAGAGAAGATCGCAGACATATAAACGAAACTGACACGCAAAACATCATAACTCACTCCAAAATTCCTGTAAATTTAGAGTGTTCAATGGATAAAATCATTATTGATCTGGCTATTAAGCTAAAGCCTGCAAGAGCCACTCTGGTACCTGAAAAAAGGCAAGAGCTAACAACCGAAGGCGGGCTAAATTTACAAAGTCCAAATTTACAAGAAGTTATCAAAACTCTAAACGAAAATGATATCGAAGTTTCGCTCTTTATCGATCCCAACCAGGAAGACATCATGCTGGCTCACGAGCTTGGCGCGCAGTGGATCGAGCTGCACACGGGAGCTTATGCAAATACCTTTTTAATGCTTAATTCAAATTTATCCCACAGCAAAGACTCTATAAAAGAGCTTCAAAAGAGCAAAAAAGAGCTAAGAGAGATTTTGGAATTTGAGCTTTCAAGGATCAAGCAAAGCGCAAAAGAGGCGAAGTATCTCGGGCTAAAGGTTGCAGCAGGTCACGGATTAAACTATCAAAACGTAAAATTTATAGCTGAAATACCGGAAATTTCAGAGCTAAACATAGGGCAAAGTATCATCGCAAGAAGCGTATTTGTAGGGCTTGAAACCGCCATCAAAGAGATGATAGCGTGTATAAAATAGCAGTTAGCGTTGGCGATATAAACGGAGTGGGCATAGAAATCGCTCTAAAAGCGCATGAAGAAATTTCCAAATTTACAGAGCCGATTTACTGTATAAATGAAGATTTGCTAACTAGCGCTCTTAAAATTTTAGAAGTAAGCAAGCCTGAAAATTTTAAAATTTATGAATGCGGAGAAAATTTTAAGATAAAGCCCGGCAAGATAAGCAAAAAGAGCGGAAAATTTTCTTTTGATTCGTTTGACACCGCTATAAATTTGGCTCTGTCAAAAGAAGCGGACGCTTTCGTAACCATGCCTATCAGCAAGGAGGCGTGGAGTAAAGCCGGGATAAAATTCGTAGGACACACAGACTACCTTAAGCATAGATTCAAGCAAGACGCTATCATGATGATGGGATGCGAGGAGCTTTTTGTGGGGCTTTACACCGATCATATAGCGCTAAGAGATGTTTTTAAAGAGATAAAAACAAAAAAGATTTATAAATTTCTCATAAATTTTTATGAAAATACGAAATTTGAGCGTATCGGAGTTTTGGGATTAAATCCCCACGCAAGCGATAACGGCGTGCTTGGAGGAAGCGAAGAAAAGCAAATACAAAAGGCTATAAATTTGGCAAACAAAGAACTTAAAAAAGAGATCTTTACAGGACCTTTGGTGCCTGACGCGGCCTTTAATCCTCGCTCGCTTAAAAATTTAAACAGACTGGTTGCAATGTATCACGACCAAGGACTTGCTCCGCTTAAGGCACTTTATTTTGATAAAAGCATAAATGCAAGTTTAAATCTGCCGATAATTCGCACAAGCGTAGATCACGGAACTGCATTTAATATCGCATACAATGGCATAGCTGGCACTTCAAGCTATATCGAAGCTGTTAAATTTGCCGTTAAACTTTGCGAAGAGAGAAATCTATAAAAACAGCAAATTATTTTAATGAATTTCAAATACGACTAGCCAAATTTAGCTAGTTTAAAAAATTTGTAGCTATAATAATTTTAAACAAAACTACTCATTGGAGGCATTTTTGGCTCGCGACAACCTCTTTGCATTTTGTATGTTTATGATAGCCTCTATAGGCTTTTTTATCTGGGGTTATCAGTATATCCCTTCTCACCACTTCTTGTTATTTTTGGTTGCCAGCATATTTGGTATCTTTATGGCGTTTAATATCGGTGGAAACGACGTAGCCAACTCCTTTGGCACAAGCGTAGGAGCCAAAACCGTAACTATCAAGCAAGCCCTTGTCATCGCCGCTATTTTTGAGTTAAGCGGGGCTATATTTGCAGGCGGAGAGGTTACTAAGACTATAAGAGAAGGCATTATCAAATTTCCTGAAGCAGGCATGGATCCTATGCTCTTTGTCATCATCATGATGTCAGCGCTTCTAAGTTCAGGGCTTTGGCTCTTTATCGCTTCTAAAAAGGGCTTGCCGATCTCTACCACTCACTCGATAGTAGGCGGTATCGTGGGTGCTGGACTTATAATGGGCTTTACTACGATGGACGCAAAAAACGCTATAAATATGGTCTCTTGGGCAGGTATCGGCAAGATCGCCATAAGCTGGGTCATATCGCCTCTGCTTGGAGGAATTCTCTCATACATCATCTATGGCTACATAAAAACCAGAATTTTAACACCTACTAGAAAATATAACCTCGAGCTAAAAATGCTAAAAAGAGAGCGCAAAGCATATAAAGAGCGATACTTACGCGAGCTTAAAACAAAGCCGGTTGAAGAGCAGATCAAAATTCTAAGCAAGATCGCCATAGTCGATGAGGACGAAGAAGGTAGCGAAAAGAGCGAATACAAAACGATGATAAAATCTATGAAAGAACGTGAAAAGAGCATAGACACAAGCCGCGCAATGAGAAAGCATATCCCTATAGTTGCGGGCTTTGGCGCTATCATCATATCTTCCATGATGCTATTTAAGGGTCTTAAGCACCTGAATTTAGGTATCGGCTTTATAGGTACTGTTTGGATCATCTGCGTTATCGGTATAGTAACATACCTTGCCACGCTTGCGATGATAAACGTCATGAGCAAAAACGACGCAGAAAAGAGTACAAATCGCATATTTTCATGGTTTCAGATCTTTACGGCTTCATCTTTTGCATTCTCGCACGGCGCAAACGACATAGCAAACGCCGTAGGGCCTTTTGCCGCCATACTTGACGTGCTAAAAACAGGCAACATAAACGCCACGGCTCCGATCCCTAGTATCGCTATGATAACGTTTGGTATTTCGCTTGTGGTCGGGCTTTGGTTCTTGGGTAAAGAGGTTATCACCACTATCGGCTCAAAGCTTGCCGAAATTCTACCTACTACGGGCTTTAGTGCAGAGCTTGCGGCAAGTACGGTTATCCTGCTAGCTACCAAACTTGGTATACCCGTATCATCAACTCACATCTTAATAGGAGCCGTTCTTGGTATAGGCATACTAAACCGCGATGCAAATTGGGCTATGGTTAAGCCTATCGTGCTTGCTTGGGTTATAACCCTACCGATAGCAGGCGGATCGGCGGCGATAATTTATATGGTGCTTAAAAGCCTGCTTGGGCTATAAAATTTCATTTTGATACTACAAATTTGAGGCAAAAGAAGCCTCAAATTTTATTTATTGTCTTTTCCAAAGAATTCTGTTATTAGCTTAGTATTACACTCTTCTAAATGATACTTCTTACCGCCGTCACAGCGGGTTGAAGAACTTCTTGATTGACTACCCACTGCTTTTATAAGACTCTCTACCATTATGCCTTTATATCTAACCATAATATATATTATCCGCCAATATCTTGCCTGTGTTTCTATCATTTATAATTCCTCCATAGTTAAATTCTATTCCAAGTAAATTATCAAATATAGTTGTTATATTAGGTTTAAGTTTCATTGGACGACTATGAGGATCTTGGGTTAAAATCTCAATAGGAGCTATCTCATCTTCTGAAATTTCTTTACGGGCTATACATTTATCTTTGTAGATCTCTTTGAGGTTTTTCATTCTAGCAGTAATGTACTTTATTACTTTCTTCGGTATTTCTATATTGGCTACAGAAATATTTCTATCTTGAATTAGTATCTCTACATCTTTAATGATTTGTTTCTCGTCTTTTTTGTTTGAATTAAGTTCGTTATAAAACCTTTCTAGCTCATCAGGAGTTATTAGGCTGTTTGAGATGTTTTTTAAAAAGGTTTTAACGCTTATCTTAGTGGACAAATAACACTCTTTGGCTCCATCATTATCAAGATAAATTCTAAAATACTTACCGTTTGTGGCATTGTTTTCGCTTTTTTCTTTATAGTCTATAAAATCCACATAGCCGTTCATTAAAGAGATAAAATTTGCATCGGTTACGTTTTCGGGAAAATTGAATAATCTAGTTGTAGTAGGATATAATACAGGGAAATTATATATATTATCCTTCATAATTTTACTCTCTCCCAAATAATAAGCATTTATACTAGGCTCGTCATAGATATTTATATTTGCATACTTATAGCTATAATAATAACCAACAATCCAAATTACCAACAAATCTCCAAAAAACACTAAAAACCATATAAGAAGCGCTCTTAGCTTACGTATGCCTTTGGGTCTGATTAAAGCCATAAAGAAAGTTACGATAAGAAGTATTAGGATTATAAAAAAAGGAGTTGCTTCATGCATATTAGTCCTTTAGCAAGCGGGCAAATTCGCAAATTTACCCGCTTAAATCGGAATTTAATCTATCTTAAAATTCTCTATCTCATTAAAATTTAGATATCTGTAAATTTCATCTTCTTTGCCTGCGATTTTACGAGGAACTATCCTCATATATTCTTCCACGCTCGGAAGTCTTCCAAGCAGAGCGCAAACTGCAGCAAGTTCTGCGCTTCCAAGATAGACCTTCGCGCCAAGCCCCATTCTGTTGTCAAAATTTCTAGTCGAGGTTGAAAAGACCACGGCGTTATCCTTGACTCGCGCTTGATTTCCCATACAAAGCGAGCAGCCAGGCACCTCTATACGCGCTTTTACGCTTCTAAACACGTCATAGTACCCTTCACGCTCAAGCTCATCTTTATCCATCTTCGTAGGCGGCACAACCCAAAGGCGCGTAGGTATCTCGCCCTCACCTCTTAGCACCTCGGCTAAAGCGCGGTAGTGTCCGATATTTGTCATACAGCTTCCTACAAATACCTCATCGATCTTCTTAGCACGTCTTTCATCGGCTAAAATTTCACTAAGAGTCGCCACGTCGTCAGGATCATTCGGACAAGCAAGTATCGGCTCGGTTATCTCGTCTAAATTTATCTCTATCACCTCGGCATACTTGGCGTTCTTATCAGTTTTTAGTAAGGTTGGATTTGCCAGCCACTCAAGCATCTTTTCGCGCCTTCTTTCAAGAGTCGCCCTGCTTTCATACCCTGCCCTCATCATCGCTTCAATGAGAGTTATATTTGATCTTATATACTCTATCACCGGCGCTTTATCAATAGCCACCACACAGGCAGCTGCGGAGCGTTCGGCTGAAGCGTCACTTAGCTCAAAAGCCTGCTCTACTTTTAGGCTCTCAAGCCCTTCGATCTCTAAAATTTTGCCCGCAAAGATATTTTTCTTGTTTTTCTTTTCAACCGTAAGCAGCCCGCACTTGATCGCGTAGTAAGGTATCGCATTTACAAGATCTCTGAGCGTGACGCCTCTTTGAAGCTTGCCTTTAAATCGCACTAAGACGGATTCGGGCATATTCAAAGGCATAACGCCAAGCACCGCCGCAAACGCCACAAGACCGCTTCCGGCTGGAAAGCTTATGCCGATAGGAAAGCGCGTATGACTATCGCCGCCCGTTCCAAGCGTATCCGGAAGCACCATGCGATTTAGCCACGAGTGTATGACGCCGTCTCCTGGTTTTAGACTAACTCCGCCGCGAGAATTCATAAATTTCGGCAAAGTCTTATGCGTGATCGCATCGCTTGGCTTAGGATAAGCAGCCGTATGACAAAAGCTCTGAAGCACGAAATCGGCCGAAAATCCAAGGCTTGCAAGCTCTTTTATCTCATCTCTTGTCATAGGCCCCGTGGTGTCTTGACTGCCTACGGTCAAAGTCAAAGGCTCAACGTAAGAATTTGGCCTCACACCTTGCATGCCGCACGCCTTGCCTACTATCTTTTGAGCCAGAGTAAAGCCAAATTCACCCTCATCCTTAGGCTGAGTAGGCTTAGTAAATATCTGCTCATCTCCTAAATTTAACGCCGCTCTAGCCTTCATGCAAAGCCCTCGACCGATGATAAGCGGTATACGCCCGCCTGCTCTAATTTCATCAAGTAGGGTATTTGGCATAAGCGTAAAGCGACTTACAACCTTACCCGCTCGCACTATCTCGCCTTTATACGGGTAAATTTCTATCTCATCGCCCGTCTCAAGCGAGCTTACATCAGCGATTATAGGTAGTGCGCCGCTATCTTCTGCGGTGTTAAAAAATATCGGAGCGATAGTCGTGCCGATAACTATGCCGCCTGTTTTCTTGTTTGGCACGCCGTCAATGTCTCGCCCTAAATGCCACTGGATAGAGTTTATGCCGCTTTTTCTACTTGAGCCGGTACCCACCACATCGCCTGCATAAACCACTTCGAGACCGCCTTTTTTAAGCTCAGCTATCTTATCAAGACTTCCGGGTTGTCGGCGTATCAGCATAGCATTAGCATGAAGCGGGATATCAGAGCGAGTAAACGCCTCACTTGCAGGGCTTAGATCATCAGTGTTCGTCTCTCCAGGCACCTTAAATACAACCGCCTTTATCACCTCATCAAGCGGCTTACGCGATAAAAACCACTCTGCATTCGCCCATGAGATCATAACTTCCCTAGCAAATTCGTTACTTTTGCTTAAATTTAGCACGTCATTAAAATAATCATGCACAAAAATCGTCTCTTTAAGCACCTCACAGGCAGCCTTTGCCACTGCTTTATCGCTATTTTGAAGCGAGGCTATAAGCACGATCACGCTATATCCGCCAAGCATAGGCTTTAGCATGCTTACCGCGCTTAGCTTATCAATGCTAGCGATCTTTACATCGTGATTTATAATCTCGTTTAAAAATTCAGCCTTTACCTTAGCCGCATCATCAACGCCAGGATTTACTCTAGTGGCAAGTAAATTTATAAGCTCGGCTTGCCTTTTATCGCCATCTTTTAAAAGCTCGCAAACTTCCTGTGTCTGCTCTGCGCTTAAAGCAAGCGGCGGAATACCGAGCAATGACCTTTCATCAACGTTTTTTTCATACTCTTTAAAAAAATCCATCACCGATCCTTTTGCTTAAGTAAATAAGCTGAAATTTTTAACTATTTAGCCCTATTTTATCCAAAAACGCATAAGAAACTAAACTAAAATTTGCTAAATTTAAGGATATGAAACCAAAAGGAGTAAATTTGCAAAAAGCCTACTTAAAATCCCCTATCGGCATCTTAGAAATTTGCGCGGACGAAAACGGAATTTGCGAGCTAAATTTCGTTGATAAATTTGTAAAAACAGAGATAAAAGATGAAAATTTAAAGCTTTGTTTAAAAGAACTTGATGAGTATTTTAAAGGAAATTTACGCGAGTTTAAATGCAAATTTCAAATTTCAGGCACTCCTTTTCAAAAAAGTGTATATGAGGCGCTACTTAAAATTCCTTACGGAAAGACTATAACCTACGCCCAGCTAGCTAAAAACATAGACAACCCAAAGGCTTGCCGCGCGGTTGGTTCCGCAAACGGCAAAAATAAAATCCCTGTCATCATCCCATGCCACCGAGTAGTAGCCGGCAATTCACTTGGCGGATACTCAGGTGGAGAAGGCTTAAAAACAAAGGAATTTTTACTGAATTTGGAAAAAAGAATTTGTAAATTTTGACAACTATGAATAACTAAATTTTAAAAAGATAAATTCTACCGCCGAATAAAGCGGTAGAATTTGGATATCACATAGCGAATTTCGGATCGCTAAATGCAGTTAGTTTAGGCGCAACGCCTGTAAATTTCTCGATATTTACCAGAGCCGTATGAGCTATATTGCCGTTTGCAAGCTTGCTGGTCGGTATATCTATGGTTAGTGCGTTTGCAGAGCCGTTTTTGCAAAGTCCGTTCATATCAGGATCATACCAAGCGCCCTCGCAAAGCCTTACGACGTTTCTTGATATGTTTTTAGTTACGACCGCACCTGCTAACGCCTCTCCTCTGGCGTTAAACACGCGAACCAAATCACCGTCTTTTATGCCAAGCTCTTTAGCGTCTTTTTCGTTTATCCAGATCGGTTCACGATTTGCCACTGCGTAATTGTCGCGGATGCTCGTATTGCTTAGCTGAGAGTGAAGTCTATCCGCAGGGTGAGCGCTTATCATATGGAATTTAGCAGGCTTATCCTTCATACCCAGCCACTCGATAGGCTCAAACCACATAGGGTGAGCTTTGCAGTCATCATATCCCATCTTTTCGATAGTTTCTGAGTAAATTTCTATAAGACCTGACGGTGTTCCCAGTGCGTTTAGGATAGGATCTTCTCTAAATTCGCCGTGTCTTATCCATTGATCACTCTCCGGAGTAGAAGCAAATGTCACAGGTTCATTTGCCGCCCAAAATTCATTAAACGGTTTCATGTCGGTTACTAGATCAGGCACTGAGATTACTTGATTATAAGCTGCGTCATAGTACTCTTTGATCCAGTCAAATTCGTCTTTGCCGTTATCGGTATATGCTACGACTAGATTTTTAGCGTAAGCCTTGCAAAGATCACTAAAAATTTGATAGTCGTCTCTTGACTCTTCAAATTTTTCAACCACTTGTTTCATAGGGACGATGTTCATATTTGAATAATCGCCCGTCATCGTGATGTCGTTTCTCTCATAAGCCGTTGTGGTTGGGAACACGATATCAGCCATCTTTGCTGTCGGTGTCCAGTAAGGCTCATTTACGACGATGGTGCGAGGTTTTTGCCAAGCTTTTACAAGAGTGTTTGTATCTTGATGGTGGCAGAATGGATTGCCGCCGACCCAGTAGATAAAGTCTATATCAGGATATGTTATCTTCTTACCGTTGTGATCTATAACTTTACCCGGATTTAGCAATGCATCGGCTATCCTAGCTAATGGGAATACATACTCGGTTGCTTTTGAAAGCCAACTTTGACCAGTGCCGCTTGCCGCTACAGGTTTAGCTATAAAGCGACCATTTTTATCAAAGCTTCCCGTATTTGTGCCGATAAATTCACCTTCTTCGTTGAAAAATCCTAAACTTGCACTATTCATACCGCCGATTACTCCGCCTTTGCAAGTAGGAGCACCGCCGTTTGAGTAATGATAGCTTAAGCCAAAGCCGCCGCCCGGAAGTCCGATCTGACCCAGCATAGCAGCTAGAGTTACCATAGCCCAGTGAGGTTGCTCGCCGTGATGAGCTCTTTGCATACCCCAACCACTCATTAGCATAGTGCGGTTATTCATAAAGGTATCTGCAAGCTCTTTGATAAGAGACGCTTTAAGTCCGCAAATTTTGCTCGCCCAATCCAAATCTTTTGCCACTCCGTCCGTCTTACCTAGCAGATAAGGAAGGAATTTATCAAAGCCGACCGTATAAGTCGAGATAAACTCTTTATCGTATTTATCGCTTGTATATAAGTAGTGCATCATACCAAGCATCATCGCCGTATCGGTATTTGGAAGCGGAGTTACCCACTGAGCTTTATCGAAATATTGAGCCGTCTCGCTCTTAATAGGATCGATGATTATTACTTTTTTGCCTGATTTTTTAAGCTCTTCAAGGTATTTAAAGCCTTGCTCATCAGTACTCGTCCAAGCTATCCTAAGTGTGTTTAGAGGGTTTGCTCCCCAGATAACGACTACTTTTGAATGCTCAAGTATAAGCGGCCAGCTGGTTTGCTGCTCATAAACCTCTATACTTCCCATAACGTGAGGCATGATAACTTGGCTTGCTCCTGTGGAATAATCGCCAAGGTGTCCCACAAATCCGCCGCTTAAATTCATAAATCTATGAAGCAAAATTCTGGAATTATGCACGTTTCCGCTTGATTTCCAGCCGTAGCTTCCTGCAAATACGCTTTGAATTCCTTTTTCTTTTCTCGTCTTTTTAAGCTCTCTGGCCACAAGCTTGATAGCGTCTTCATATCTTACCCTAACCCACTCGTCTTTGCCTCTAAGTTCCGGCTTTGGATTGTTTGGATCCATCAGATAGCTTTTGCGCACCATCGGATATCTTATGCGACTTTTATATACCATATCGGCGGTAAAATTTTGAAGCGGATTTGGTATATCGCTTGTCTTTTGGATAGGGTTTGAGCCGACGATCACTCCGTCTTTAACCTCTACTTTTAGCATACCCCAGTGAGCTGCGGTATTTACCGTGCCGTTTTTGACAAGGCCGGAATTTAGCTCATCTGCAAGCAAATTCGTAGCTGCAACCTTTGAAATTAGCGGAGCTCCTGCTAAAAGCGCGCCGAATTTTAAAACATCTCGTCTTTGTCTGTTCATTTTTTCTCCTTATAAAAATATCTTTGTATCCTTAATCCGTCTCCAGCCTTCGTATCGCTTTGCGATATACTCAAGGCTATTCGCTTAGGCACAGACGCGAAGCAGTTCGCGTCTTACTTCGCTCCTGCGCTCACATCCGAAGAGTGTTTTTGTAAATACTGAGTGATGAGCCACTCATCTTTTTTATCTATAGCGGTTCTGCTAAGCATTGATTTTACAAGATTTGGCCATTGGTTTGCTTTGTAGTGGTCGGTCGCATGAGCTGTGTGGCAGATGCCGCAGTTATCTTTATACATCTGATCGGCTCTTGCAAACATAGAAGAAACTTCATTTACAAATTCACCCTTAGGAGTGTAAGCGACAACTTCCACTTTGTCCCATTTGCCGTCTTTACCCTTTTCAATCATCTTATAATCAATCTTTGCCGTCTTAGCAAAAGCCGCCGCTATGACGCGCTGTGAATCACTATAATAAATCACGTTATCTACGGCAGGATTTTTATACCCGCGAATTACTACTTTTACTCTATCGGAACCCTCCTCGCTTATTTTAACGGCATTAGTCGGAAGTAGTCTGCCTATGGACTTATCCGAAGTCGCATCTAAAAATAGCGGCTTAACAACATCGCTATAAACATCTCCCGATGCAAACAGCGAACAGGCTATCGTTGCTGACAATAATACTTTTTTCATATTTCTCCTTTGTCGTGGTTGTAGAGAAATTATAGATAAAAAGTATGATTTAAATATGATTTTTTTGAAATTTACGAAATTTTATGAATTTATTTAAGTAGTTTTGTATATTTAGAAAATTTTAATTAATACACTTAATTTTTAGTTTAGCGGTTTTCTATTGCTTAGCTGATTATAATTTTTGTATTTTATCTTACACATACCCCACCCCGCTTATAGTCCTGTCGCATTCCTCATTTAAGCATAGCTTATAACCTCTTCCTTGAGCGTTTTGTATAAGTTCCGGGTAGAGCTTTTTACGAAGCTTATAGACAAAAGACCTTATAGTGTCGCTTGTGCAGCTTTCGCCCTGCCATACGTTAGCCTCAATCATCTCAAAGCTAACGGTTCTAGCTTGGTTTTTAAGAAAAAGATGAAGCAGCGCTTGCTCCTTTTTCGTTAGCGCTACTACTTCGCCGTCTTTATAAAGCTCTCTTGTAAATGCGTTAAACACAAAGCCGTTTTTAAGATCCACGCTTGCAAAATCGCTTCTAAATTTGTTCGCCGCAAAACTCATCATCATCACCAGCTCGCGCTTATCAAACGGCTTTTTAAGCACGCCCGAGCTCTTAACTTCAATGGCGCTTAGCATATTTTCATCGTTATCATAAGCGGTTAAAAATATTATAGGCACGTTCTCGTCGCTCTTTCTGATTATCGAAGCCATCTTAAGCCCGCTCATTCTAGGCATATTGATATCAGAAACTATCAAATTTATATTATGCGAGTTAAAGCACTCTAACGCCTCTTTTGCATCCCTGCAATCGTAAATTTCGTTTGTATAGTGCGCCAAAGCGCTTTTTATCGCCTCTCTTAAGTCATCATCGTCCTCAACAAGAAGCAAATTTACATCTTTTAATATCTCTTTTATCTTGCTATACATTGTCCGCCTCTCTAGCCTCTTTTTTTAGATAAAGCGCGAATTTAGTAGGCTCTTTCGCACTTTCAAGAACAAGTCTTCCACCAAGCTTATCGGTAGCTAAAATTTTAGCCACATAAAGCCCCATGCCCGTTCCGGTGTCCTTTTTAGTAGTAAAAAACGGTTCGTAAATCATCTCTTTACTCTCTTTTACGCCTCTTCCGTTATCACTTACGCTTATGCAAATTTCATTTTTAACACTTTGCAAATTTATCCAAACTTTAGGCTCAAAAAATACATCTTCCTTCATAAACTCTACAAGCTCATCTTTGGAATTTGAAAGTAAGCTTAATAAAATTTGCTTCACGTAAGAAGGGGCTGCGTAAACCATAAATTCACCATCTTCGCATATAAATTCAAACGAAATTCCGTTTGTATTCATCTGAGGCTTTACTATAAACTCAAGCTCGTTTATAACATCTTTTACATTAAAATTTATTATATTATTATCGTTTTTATAAAAACTTCTAAAAGCTTTTATAGTTTCATCCATAAGACGAACGCCTTTTTTACAGCGATTAAGATGCTCTGCAATCTCATCAAACCTATCTTCGTTTAAAGAGTCTTCAATATTTTCAAGCGATAGCAAGATAGAGCTTAAAGGCTGGCGTTGCTGATGAGATATGGAGTTTATCATCTCGCCCACAACCGCCATCTTTGCATTTGCTATTAGCATTCTATGGTGCTCGGCTTCGTTTTGCTCAAGCTCTCTTTCATGCGTTACATCGCTTGCAGTGATGATAAATCCGTCAAATTTGACCCCACCCTCAAGCACGCTTGAGATATTTAATCTGTAAAAAAATTATTAATAGAAACAATGAAATTTTGATTATCATAAGGATTGTTTTTCAAATTTGAGAAATTGTTTAAGCACTCAAGATGTTTGGAGTTTAAAACAAGAGTATCAAATTCTTGCTCGTAGTATCTTTTGCTTTCAAGAGCAAAAATTTGCTCAAATTTTTTATTGATAAATTTGACGATACCGCTTTCATTTACAAGCAAAAGCCCTAAATTAGGAGTTTTTGCAAAAGCTCGCTCTATGTCGTTTTGATGCTGAGTTTTTTTACCTACAAGCAGATATATAAAAAATCCTCCAAGCGTAAAACCCGCCAAAATAAGAAATTTAAAATCGCCACTAGCGTAATAAAACCAAATGCAAAGCAGTTCAAATGTCAAAAACAGAGCCGAAATAACTTTTTGCAAAAATCCTCCTTGGTTTTGCAAATTTAAGCTTAATTAAGCTCCTTATACTCAACTATATCAAGTCCAAATCCGCCAAGAGCTACGAATTCTCTATTTTTGCTTGAGCTTAGAAGCTCGATCTCTTCGATCTCAAGCTTTCTTAAAATTTGAGCTCCGATACCAAAGTCCTTAATAGTGCTATCGCAGGTCTTTTCCTCTTGCAAAAACACCAAAATACCGCCATTTTCGCTTAGATACTCGATGGATTTTAAAAGCTCTTCAAATTTAGCCGAGGTTAATAGCTCTATATCGCTTGTAGTTTTATGAAATTTTACATTTGTGCGCTTGCTTATCTCTCCAAAAACAAAAGCAAAATGCACCTGATCCTTATGGTCGGTTATTTCGTATTTTATAGCGTCAAAGCCCGCTATTTTCGATTTTGACTTTTCTTTTACATGAATTAAACTCTCATGCTTTAGTCTGTATTCTACAAGCTCTGAAACAGAGACCATATTAAGTCCGAATTTCTTGCAAAACTCCTCAAGATCGGCTCTTCTTGCCATATTTCCGTCTTCTTTTACGATCTCGCAAATTACGGCTGATTGCGTAACGCCTGCGTATTTGCAAAGATCAACCGAACCTTCAGTGTGACCCGTGCGGCTTAGCACGCCTCCTTTTTTGGCTATAAGAGGAAAGATATGTCCGGGCTTTACAAAATCTTCGGGCTTAGAGGTATGATCTGTGGCTAAACGTATCGTCATATCGCGTTCATAAGCGCTTACTCCGGTTGTGGCAGCCTTTGCGTCAATGGTAACTGTAAAAGCCGTCTCGTGGCAAGATGTGTTTTTATCAACCATCAGATTAAGCTCAAGCCTTTTTGCGATATCTTCAGAAATCGCAAGACACAAAACTCCCTTTGCGTGAGTGATGGCAAAATTTACTTTTTGCGTATCGCTAAATGCGCCCGCAAAGACTAAATCACCCTCGTTTTCGCGATCCTCGTCATCAACCATCACAACCATTTTACCGTTTCTTATATCGGCAATCGCCTGCTCTACTCTATCCATTTTTTCTCTTTATGATTAAATTTATATGAATTATACCCGTTTTGTTTAAAATTCAAGATTAAAAATATAGGCCAGCAAAATAAGGCTTCAAAACTAAAAATAAAAGTATGAATAAAAGGATATTAAAATAGGCTTTATCTATTTGAAAGCCTATTTTTGCAAGAAAAAAGTAAATTTAATAGCTTAAATTTTTGTATTCCCCATCAAGCAAGCTTCTAGCCACTTCATCAGGAGAAGCAACTTCAACGCCCTCTATAAGAGCTGATTTATCAAGTCCTTTGTTTGGAAGATATAAAGGACAAACTTTAACACTAGCTCCGTTTTTTATCGCTCCTTGCAAAAGATCTTTTGGTGATTTATTAAGCGGTTTTTGCGGCTCGCTTTTGCTCTCTTTAAGTGCAAGATCTCCCGCTTCGGAGCAAAGAACTATCCTTACGTCCTTTTTTTGTTCAAGTGTTTTTGTGGATAACACCATCGCCATCATCTGCGTTTGAGTATCGGATGCCGTAAGCATTACGTTAAGGCCTTTTATCTCGCCGCCAGAGGCGTATAAAGTGGTTACTAACGCGCTTCCTAAAGCTAAATTTAACAAAGTCTTTTTTAGCATTTTGTCTCCTTTAAATAAAATTTAAAGACATATTAGCAAAAACCGACTTTAAATTTGGTGACTTTGTGACATAACAGTATTAATTTAATTTATTAGTATTTTTAGTTTCTAGTTTTTAAGAAGAGATAGCAAATTCTTTTTTATAAAAGAATTTGCGTTTTTACTTGCCTATACAGTCAAATTCTAAAACC